>JBFWMF010000002.1:0-178646 GCA_050251735.1 Desulfitobacterium sp. | reverse complement strand
CTCGCGGATAGCCACTACCATCCCATCGTTCTTGGTGTTGAAGGGCAACGTGGGCAGATAATAAATTGATATCTTTATTCTTGCGCAGAATCTCAAATCCATATTCTGCGTGTTTCTTAACCTCCCTCGAACTCTTCGGGAGTAAGAGGTCCCCTTTTGTTAAGAATTTCAGGCGGAACCTTAATCTTCCCCACGTCATGCATGAGAACACCCATACCTAATTCCAGAAGTTTAGTGTTGGGCCAGCCCATAGAAATAGCCATAATCAAAGCGATGATTGTGGTATTCAAAGAATGATGAAAAGTATAATCATCATAACCTTGTATATCTATAACATTTCCCAGCATATCCTTGCTATAGAGAAGATCGCTGATAATATCCTGAACGGCTTCTTGAATCTCATGCAGATTAACGACATGAGGTTGGGACTCATTGATGTTTCTGCTGAGGTTTTTGATTGAATCATAAGCAGCTTCCCTAGTTCTCGTCGATACAGCCGAATAAATCTCCACATCTTGAAAGTCATCATCGATGATGAACATAGTAGCAAAACCTAAGCTGGATAATTTATCTATATAGCTACGAGTGAGCTTTACTCCTGCCTGCAATAAAACTCTACCGTTAGGGCTTACCAGTGGTCTAGCAAGCACTTCTCCATCATCCACATAAGCAATATTGACTAAACGCATACGACAACTCCTATTTATTTTATGATATCATCTTCTAGTATCGTAAAATAATCCAAAAAACTTTATAGATTTTCGACTTAATTCCCGTATATCCTCTACAGTTTTCACCGTAAAAAATATTTTCCCTTTAGTCCTATGACCTGCATTAAATCGTCTTCCGACATTTATACAGCGGAAATTAGAGTCCGAGCTATATCTGATTGAAATATTTTATTGACAATTTTGCTTGGTTTGCATATAATAATTACGTTACGCGGTCGTGGCGGAACTGGCAGACGCGCTAGGTTCAGGTCCTAGTGCTCGCAAGGGCATGGAGGTTCAAGTCCTCTCGACCGCACCATATAAGAATTTAACTCCTTGAATATTCAAGGAGTTTTTTTTCTGCGATAAGGTACCCTGAGTGCACTGACATAGGTTACCCGATTTGACAGCTCAACGAATTTTATTGATCTCCTGCTTTGCCCTTTCTTTAACCTCATCATAAACATGCTTAAGCGGCTGTCCTGACAGCTGGGCAAGCTTACGACAATCCTCATATTCCGGGCTTATTGTGCAAACTTTTCGTTCTAACGATGCAATTTTTGCTTTAGCAGAACCATATTTTGTTTCTAATGTGATAAACTCATAAGGAAGCATATATTTCTTAATGGGGTAGACCCGTATGCCTAAGGTTGTCGTCTCGGCAAAGAGAATCTGACGAATTTCGGATAGCTTGTCTGGTGGGATTTGCACCGTCAACATCACTGCAGGGCGATTCTTTTTCATCTGGATGGCTTGCATATAGACATCCATGGCGCCAGCTCTAAAGAGTTTCTCATAAAGAAAATCATAAAATTCAGGGTTCATATCATCAATATTGGCCTCAACAGTCATGGCCTTCCCCTCTTTGACCCCGTGGCAAGTCTCAATTTCGTTCACCTCAAGCTCGCCGATGGTCAACCTCAAGAGGTTGGGAATGCTCAAATCCTTATCTCCCGCTCCATAGCCTATTCGATCTACCTTGACTAAGGGAATCGAACCAAAGTCCTGACAATAGGCTGTCAACAGGGCAGCTCCAGTGGGGGTAACAAGTTCTCCCTCGATATCACGAGAATAAATCGGCACTCCCCGCAATAATTCCAGTGTTGCTGGTGCCGGTACTGGTAAGAGTCCATGAGCAGCATTGACAAAGCCTTTCCCAACATGGACAGATGAAGAAAAAACCTTTTCTATTCCTAAACGCCAGAAGCCTATGACTGCCCCGACGATATCCACAATAGCATCCACTGCTCCAACTTCATGAAAGTGGATCTGATCGACGGTGGTTCCGTGGATTTTTGCTTCTGCTTCCCCTAAGTGTGTAAAGATAGCCAGACTTTTTTCTTTAACAGGATTTGACAGGGAGCTTCGGATAATGATGTCTTGGATATCTGTTAAGTGCCGATGGACATGTCCCTCCAAGGACAGGACCTGCACCTTAGTACCACTGATTCCCTGCTTAATCACTTTTTGCTCATAGATCTCATATTCGTCCAAGCCTAAACCTGCTAAATCCCTTTGCAAAAGCTGAAAATCCAATCCAGCATCTACCAGAGCTCCTAAGAGCATGTCGCCGCTAATTCCCGAGAAGCAATCCAAATATGCTACTTTCATATTAAATCTCCTTAGAAATTTTCTTGCAATTTGCATTTCGCTACACTATACTAGGTCAGGTTGATAATATTCTGCCTTCTCAAGGTCGAATCCTCCCATTTTTCTTTCTTTTTTATTAAAGAGGAGTGGTCACGTCAATGAATGTCGCATTTTTTTTAATACCAAAACAAGATGTGGTATACCTTAAAATCGATTCTACTATGCGCCAGGCTATCGAAAAAATGGAATTTCACCGTTATTCAGCAATCCCTCTAATCGATGAGCAGGGCTGTTATCAGGGAACGATCACTGAAGGGGATCTTTTATGGAAGCTCAAAAACACTCCCGGTCTTGAGTTTCATAACACCCAAACGATTCGACTCACCGCTGTCGAGCAACATACTCAAAACCAACCCGTATCGATCAACGCCCGTATGGAAGACCTTATCTCTCGGGCTGTGGAACAAAACTTTATTCCTGTGGTGGATGACCAGCAAATTTTCATTGGCATCGTACGCCGCCGGGAAATTCTTGAATTTTGCTCTAAAGCATTGGGTAAGCTGGAATCATATGAACCAAATGATATGTAGCTACAGATGAATAGTTTTAGCGAAAAAGGCATCCTCATTGTGAAAAACAATAAGGATGCCTTTTTAGATACCTTACAAAAAGCAAGAACAAAGCCTACGAGCATCAGATAAAGTTACCTCCGTCGACCACCCAGGTTTGTCCAGTAACAAAGCCTGCTTGAGCGATCAGAGAATAAGCAACTTCTGCCACATCTTCCGGGGTGCATACCCTTTGTAAAGGTGTTCCTTCAGCCATTCTGGTGATATGATCTTCTTTGCCAGTAACCCAACGGGTCATGACGACTCCAGGCGCAACAGAATTAACACGAACCTCAGGTGCAAGAACCCTAGCTAAGGACTTTGTGACACTGATTTCCGCTGCCTTGGATGCACAATAAGCGATGGAACTCCCCAATCCTGTCAGCCCGGCAATGGACGTTATGTTCACGATGCAGCCTTTTTGCATTTTTAAGGCTTCCGCCGCCGCACGGCAGACATTAAATACCCCTTTGACATTTACACTGAAAATTTCGTCCCAATACTCATCCTTCATACCTTCCAGATCAGCATGCTGCACAAAATAGGTCATCCCTGCACTATTCACGAGGATATCTAGTTGCCCAAAATCCTCGATCACTTCCTTGACCATCTCCCTGACTTCCTGATCCTTTGCAACATTGGCTTGATAGATACGACAGGATACATTTAACTCCTTAATTTCATCGCGAGCTTTTTTCGCATCATCCAAAGAACGCGAATAATTAATCGCAATATGAACGCCCTCTTGAGCAAGCTTTAAGGCGATTGCTCGACCAATTCCAGTGGCCCCCCCAGTAATCAGGGCTGTTTTACCTTGTAACATCATCTGTACCTCCTTAGTTCGCTATCAAGAGCTTATTTTCCAGTATAGCCTAGAAAGAGTATCCGTTCAAGGATATTCTAGACTGGAATCGCCTTTCACGTATCCTTTTACTCAGCCATGGAATACTAATAAAAAGAATACGCAAAGGACTGATTTCATTGGCTTCTTTTGATATGACACCCTTAACCTCCGCAGATTCGCCTTCGACGTTAACGGGAGTAGAAGCTCCAGCTTCTGATCCCGTTATTTCTTTTCCCGAATTACTCATTGTCGAAGAAAAGCTACGAGAATCCTTTCAGCGAGCTGATAGCACGATCAAAGACTCCTGTCTTCAACTGCTCTCCTCAGGGGGTAAGCGGTTGAGACCACTGTTAACACTTCAGAGTGCTCAGTGCTTTGGCACTCTCAATTTAGCCATTATTGATGCCGCTGTCGCTGCCGAATTAATCCATATGGCCTCTCTTATTCATGATGATGTCATTGACTTTTCAGAGCTAAGGCGAGGGGTCCAGACAATCAATGCCCAGCAAGGAAATCAAATTGCTGTTCTTGCAGGTGATTATGTCTTTGCCGAGGCCTTTCGCATCTTAGCGAATAAACATCTGCACACCTGCATGTCCTATCTTGTGGATGCCATTCAGGCCATGTGTGACGGGGAGGTTCAACAAGCTTCAGACCACTTTAATTTGACAGTTGACTCTAGCCAATACTTTACCCGAATAGCTCAAAAAACCGGAATCCTATTGTCCAGCTGTTGTGCCTGCGGTGCTGCCAGTGCCGGTGCCAGTCAAACAGATATTGATTCCATGGGCCTTTATGGAATGAATCTCGGTTATGCTTATCAAATCATCGACGACATTCTGGATTTCACCGGCAATCCCTATGTTACCGGGAAACCCGTGGCTGCCGACCTTAGTAACGGCAATATCACCTTACCGATGATCTATCTTTTAGAAAAGCCCCTCTATGGTCCTTGGGCTGCAGAAATTCTCCAGAAAAAGGAGCTATCTCCCCGGGATAGTGAAAGAATTCTTCAAGCTTTAATCTCATCAGAAGCACTGGATGAGGCCTTTAGCGCGGCCTTGCATTGTGCCCAGGCAGCGGTAGCCTCCCTAAATTCTCTTCCCGCTTCATCGGCCAAAACTTTCCTCATCAAGCTCACTCAGACTATCCTTTATCGTAAGGCTTAGTTCACAGCTTCCCCTTACCACGCAATTGGCTACATATCCAATAGAGAATCCTGACCTTCATCCCCCCAACCCCAATCAACCTCTCGGTAACCTGAGCACATTCTTCGGAATTTCCTTTCGGATCAGATAGGTACATCGCTAATAATCCCTGAACGATCGCTTCATGAAATTTGGGATAGTTCAATCCCTTTGCTTGCAAGGAGGAAACTTCCACAAAATGCTTCAGCCGTTCTTCGCGCTCCCTTGGTGAAGCATAATACTCCACAAAATTCAATTGAGAGGTTTCTCTATCTTCTTCTAAGTCGATAAAATAATCCAAGAGTATATGTAGCCCAGCAATCCAGGGGAAGTAAGCATTCTTTGCTTGCTCCGCTTCCTTCTTAGTTAAATCCGGACTGTAGGCAAGGGCAAAGAGATAAAAAATCCCTAAGGTTGATCCCGTTGCGGCCGCCAGCTCCCATGGAGATAGATCGGGATAATTGCACATAGGCTGATTCAACCAGCTTAACATTTTCTTTTCACGTACAGATGGATGAAGGTGCTTAGTCGTTTGAAGCATAGAATAAAGCTCTGCCAACCCTAGCATGAGAGGCTTAACTTTAGGATAGGAAGGCAGATCTCGCACCCTCCGCTGACAGGTCTGGACGAGCGCTTTAAGATAACCACCATCCTCATGATATGGATAATAGGCGTAATAATCCGAGCACTCAGCTTTGGCATCCAAAGCTTCTGTCATGGCCAGATGCAATTGTCCAAAAGCTATTTCATCTTGTATCTCTAAGGCATCGACCAGATTATCCAGATAATCACTGATGGTTTGGTAGGCCACCACAAACTCAATGATCTCCTTGGTTCTAACACCGGGATACAAAGCATAAATGCTACCGCCTAGACAGTGAAATTCTTTATACCTAATACTGGCGATTGCTTGATCCGCCAATACCTTATCTGGGCATAGGGTTGCTCTGTGCTCCCAATTTTGCAACTGGGTCTTCACCTCAGGAAACACTGTTTTAACAAATGAATATATCAACCGGGGATTAGATACTTGCTTAGCGATCTCCACGAAGACACTCCCTTAATGGATTCGATTCAGTCCTCCCTATTTGAGTTGCATGCTATGATCGAACCCTTAATCCTATAGCTAGTTTAACCAGTACCCCAGCCCCTAATCACTGGGCCCATTTCTCGCAAAAACAAAAAATAAAACAAAACAGCAAAGGCAGACAGCTTGATTAGCTGTCTGCCCTACCCGTTCCTAGAATACCTAAGGCTTCTTATCTTAAACTTCTTAAACTTCCTTACTTTCTACACTATCTTTCTTTTCTTCTTCTTCGCCATTGGTTGCTGATTTAAACTCAGAAATTCCTCTGCCTAAGGCTTTACCTAACTCAGGGAGCTTTCCAGGTCCAAAAATTACTAATGCAATAATTAAAACAATAATCATCACCGTTGGGGTTACCATACCAAAGGTCACAAGCATCTCCACACCTCCCTAATCCCACTATACCACAACTAATAACTACAACAAAATCTTAACAAATAACTAAAACAAAATCTTAAAAACCCAAGAGTACGTGAATATTATTACATTATCTCTCTACCAATTATCGTACATGATTATGCCCATTTTTTCAATATGATTTAATTGGATATTTCAAAAATGAGCCTCTTTTAGGCTCACTCTTCACAGGCAACTCACTCATCACTTGTATGACTAAAAAGCTCTTCATAGCCTCGATATAAACTCCAGATGACATCCCAAAGCTCGCCCTCTGCTTCTGTTACCCTAAGTCCTAATTCTTTGGCCTCTTGACGTCCGATGGGGTAACCATGTGAGAAATACCCTTCAGTTAAAGCTTGCGTAACGATTGGAACGAGTTCGGGGGTTTCCTTTAACATATACCGAGATAAAAGTGCTTCTGCGTATTGATGAGAGGCTTTGAGAGCCTTCTCATAGTCGCCGATTAACCAAGGATCAAGCTTGTTTAACATCGGGGTGATAATTCCGGTAACCAACTCAGGGTTAGGGTTATCTTCGATAGAGCGTTGCAGATAATCAATGCAATACTGTATGGCTTGGACCGGTACCCAAAGATCCTTATATACAGGATGCTTAACGAGTGGATCTATCGGCCCGAGCTCAGAGAAAGGTCCCATTACAACCTCATCGGCACCTAAAACTAGCATTGAGGCCGCGGATTTGGCCACAAAGGGAACAATCACTCCAAACTCATTACAAAATTCACGAACCAGCATGACAACCTTGTACGGAGTGTCTACCGCTCCTCCATAACTGTGCAAAAGTAGATCAATTTTCTCAGTATGACCGATAACTTTTAGTTGCTCGTAGAGGGGCACCAGAATGCTATCGTCCAGAGGTGTATAAGCAAAATAGACTAATACCTTTGAACCTCTAAGTTGTTCGAGCCGATCTAGATAATGAATTCTTTCGTCCGTTTTCATAAGATCCCCCCACGCAGCCAAAATTATATTCCATATTATTCCACAATCATAATCCCTGTGACGCTTTGCCAAATATTAATCAAGAAGTCCCGCTTCCGCAAATCTTGTCCTATTGCCCATGAGCCCTTAACATACGGTCAAGGTCTTAAGTGTAAGAAACCGCCTAAGAATCACGTAATTCCACGCAATTCCAGGCGGTTTCTTATTGTTATTGCTTCACACACTGGCAACTTAGTTTGAAAATTAATATTTCTAGGCATCGAAGGCTCAATCCGGTAAATTATAATTCACACCGGATTGGTCGTGGCAAGATTGGCAATAGGCCTTCCCACCTAATCCTTGCTTTGCATGGCATTCATAACACTGTTCTTGGGGATTTTGATTATTAAGCACTGCAAATCCATGACCCTTTTCCCCACGAAGCCACTCCTCCTTCGGAATTGAAGCATGCGGGTTATTCGGATCATGGCCTTGGGAGACGATAATGACAGTAATCAAGGCAACCAAAAGACCTACAGTAATCAGTGCTCTTAGTACTTTCTTCCCTTCCATTGAATCAATCTCCTTTAAGCGAGTCTAGCGCAAGGATTTAAGAACATCCTTGGCCTGTTCTAAGGTAAAGTCTAGATCAGCATCACTGTGAGCAGTTGATAGGAATACTGCTTCATATTGACTTGGCGCTAAATAGACTCCTTTTTCTAGCATTCCACGAAAGAATGCTGCAAAGCGCTCACTATCAGAGGTACAGGCACTCTTAAAGTCGATGACCGGCTGACTAGTAAAGAAAGCAGAGAACATGGCTCCGACGGAATTTACCCAGATCGGTAGCTGTAGTTCTTGAGCAATAGTTTGTAAACCCTCAGCCAAACGGGTGGTCTTGCGTTCCAGCTCCTCATAGACCCCATCTTTTTGCAATAGCCGCAAAGTAGCAAGTCCGGCGGCCATGGCCAAAGGATTTCCGGATAAGGTTCCAGCTTGATAAATAGGGCCACTGGGTGCTACCTGCTCCATGTATTTTCTTTTACCGCCATAGGCTGCCACCGGTAAGCCTCCACCGATAATTTTACCTAAGCAAGTTAAATCCGGATCGATATTGAATCGTCCCTGAGCTCCCCCATAACTCACTCTAAAGCCTGTCATGACTTCATCAAGAATAAGTAAACTTCCATATTCTAGAGTCAGTCGACGTAAACCTTCTAAGAAGCCAGGTTGAGGCAAAACAACCCCCATATTGCCGGCGACGGGCTCCACAATCACTGCTGCAATATCTTCCCCGTAGAGTTTAAAGATTTCTGCTAATCCTTCTAAATCATTGTATTGAGCAGAAAGGGTCTCTGAGGCGATAGAGGCCGGTACACCTGGGGAAGTAGGCACTCCAAAGGTCAAGGCCCCACTACCGGCCTTAATCAGCAAGGAATCGCCGTGTCCATGATAACACCCTTCGAATTTTACAATCTTATTCCGTCCCGTTACGCCGCGTGCTAGACGCAAGGCACTCATGGTGGCCTCTGTCCCGGAGTTCACCATTCGCACCATCTCCATGGAAGGAAACGCTTTGATCACTTCTTCGGCAAGATCTGTTTCAATTTCCGTAGGAGCTCCATAGCTGGTCCCACGTTCAGCAGCCGTTTTAATTGCTTCGACGACCACCGGATGGGCATGTCCAAGAATCAACGGACCCCAAGACAGAACATAGTCCAAGTAGGAGTTGCCGTCGATATCCCATAATCTTGCACCCTGCCCGCGTTCGATAAACACAGGCTCCCGCCCCACGGATTTATAAGCCCTGACCGGAGAATTCACCCCACCAGGCAGGACAAGATTAGCCCGGGCAAAGGCTTCTTTACTACGTTTGTCTTGGAAACTCAAGATTAAACCCTCCTAATCGTCTTCTTCCCTATAGTATTGCATGCTGCTCTTTTTCAACTCTTTAATACTAAAAAGCATCGAATAATCTTTGATTCCCGTGGCTCGGGAAATATTCACCATCACTTCGCCACACTCCTCTTTCGAACGAGCATGAATCATGGTAAACATGTTATAAGGCCAATCAACAAGAGTTGGTCTTTGATAACAATGACTTACTTCGCGAAAGGTGGCCATAATTTTTCCGATCTCCTCCGCTTTTTCTTCAGGGACCTGCCATACGCCCATGGCATTAGCAGTAAATCCGGCCTTCTGGTGACGAAGGACAGCTCCAAAACGGCGCAGCACCTTGTTTCTTTGCAAACTCTCGACCCTTTCCAGTACCTTATTTTCTGACCAAGCTAAGCTTTCGGCTATCTCAGCGAAAGGCGTCAAGGATTCGGGAATATTTCCCTGCAGTTCCCGAATTAACAATTTGTCTGCTTCATCTACAAGGTAGGGTTCGAGTATTGCTGAACCACGAGGACTACTCGTGAAAGATTCCTCCCCTGACTCGGCTCCCGCATTTCGCTGAAGATCATCTTTCTCGCCTTTGTTTGCCATGTCGGCATTATCCTCAGCATCATCTTCGGAATTGAAATCAAAGTCTACACTAATCTTAAACAAACGCTGGGCCGGTAATGAATATACTTCTTCCGTGCCAATTATCCCCTTGATGGTCGTGAGCGTCTTCTCTACTTCTCTTTGGGAAGGGGCGATGAGGGTAAACCAAATATTATAAGCGTGGTTCCGCAGGTAATTATGAGTGACCCCAGGTATTCCCATAAGCAAATCCGCGAGGATTTGAATTTTATCCTCCTGCACTTTAGCGGCACACAAAGTACTTTTATACCCCAGACGATGGGAGTCAAACACCCCTCCCAAACGACGAATAATCCCCTCTCGACGAAGAAATTGAATTCTTTGCCACGCTTCTTGCTCTGTGGTCCCGGTGAGATTGGCTAAAGTCTCGTAAGGACGAGCTGTAATAGGAAAATCAGTTTGCACGATATTCAGCAAAGCGCGGTCGAGAGCATCCA
Source organism: Desulfitobacterium sp. (assembly GCA_050251735.1). GTDB lineage: Bacteria > Bacillota > Desulfitobacteriia > Desulfitobacteriales > Desulfitobacteriaceae > Desulfitobacterium. The sequence goes on along the minus strand of JBFWMF010000002.1, from coordinate 168,314 downwards.
CTATTTTACCCCCTTACGCCCATGATACAGGCACCAGGGCTCTTCTGCCATATAATCTCCTTGTTCATAATAAGCAGCCCGGGCTCGACAGCCTCCACAAATTCTTTTGTATTCACAGACCCCACAGCCGCCTTTGTAGTCCAAGGTGCGCAGTTCATTAAGTACCTGATGGTTTTTCCAAAGCTCATCAAAGGGGGTCTCGCGCACATCGCCAAGGGGTATATTAAGATAAGCACAGGGCTGTACCTGGCCCTTAGGGTTGATGATGCAATAAGAGGTACCGGCTAAGCAACCTCGGCCAAAGCGAGTATTAATCCCCATTTGCTTGGCAATCCGCATAAATTGAGGGGCACAGGTAGGCTTAAGCTCAATATCGACCTCTTGTTGCTTTTTCATAATACGGGTTAAGGCATCTTCATATTCCTCAGCCCGCAGTGATTCCTCTTCGATGGAAACTGCTCTTCCTGTCGGCACAAGGAAAAAGAAATGATGGGCGACAGCCCCTTCAGCCACAGCAAAATCAGTGATAGCTTCCAATTCATGGCGGTTCCAATCCATCACCGTGGTATGGATTTGGAAAGGAAGTCCTACTTCACGACAGTTGCGCATGCCTTGGACAGCTTCTTCCCAAGCCCGAGGGTACTTGCGGAATTCATTGTGTTTTTCGATGGATAAAGAATCCAAGGAAATTCCCATGCCCATAGCCCCGGCCTCTTTCAGACGGCGAGCCATGTCGACGGTAATCAATGTCCCATTGGTGCCAAAAACCGGACGCAAGCCCAAGGACGTGGCATGAGCTACTAACTCCACAATATCAGGACGCATCAGAGGCTCTCCACCGCTAAAAATCATAATTTTAAAGCCTGCTTTAGCAATCTGCTCAAGAAGAGTTTTAGCCTCACTCGTGTTTAATTCCTCATCGGCCTTACAACCTGCATCTCGATAACAATGATCGCAATACATATTACAGGCGTTCGTTGTATTCCAGGAAACAATCATAACTGATCCTCCTTAATCCAGCGTGCCGCATCAAGCGCATGGTAGGTGATGATAAGATCTGCCCCGGCTCGCTTCATGCTGATCAGACTTTCCATGACGATACGCTTTTCGTCAATCCAACCCTTCTCAGCAGCGGCTTTTACCATAGCATACTCTCCGCTCACATTATAAGCTGCGATAGGCAGCCCGAACTGCTCCTTCGTTCGATAAGTGATATCACTATAGGCAAGGGCCGGTTTGACGATGATTATATCTGCTCCCTCTTCGATATCCAAAGCCGTCTCCAGCATTGCTTCATTACCGTTAGGGGGATCCATCTGGTAAGTACGACGATCGCCAAATTGCGGAGTTGAACCGGCTGCTTCCCGAAAAGGCCCATAAAATGCTGAGGCAAATTTTGCCGAGTAAGACATAATAGGAATATGACTATATCCGGCATGATCTAAAGCCTCACGAATGGCCGCTACTCGACCATCCATCATATCGGAAGGAGCTACCATATCTGCTCCGGCCTCAGCATGGGATACTGCTGTCTGAGCGAGCAATTTTAGGGTAGGATCATTGAGAACCTTCCCCTCTTGAATAACTCCACAGTGTCCATGATCAGTGTATTCGCATAGACAAACATCTGTAATGACATAAAGATTGGGATAATGAAGCTTGGTTAAGCGAACCGCTTCCTGAATGATACCATGGTGGTCGTAAGCCCCCGTACCGACTTCATCCTTGACCTCGGGAATACCAAAGAGTAGAATTGCCGGAATTCCTGCTTCAGCTACCTCTTTTAGAGCCAGTAGGTACTCATCTAGCGAGTAATTATACACTCCGGGCATCGAGGAAACGGGCATCTTCTTTTTCTCTCCGAACATGACAAACATCGGGTAAATCAAGTCCTCAATGCGAACATGATTCTCCCGAACCATTCTACGTATAGCTTCACTGCTTCTTAATCTGCGTGGTCGATTAATTAGGTTCATTCAAGCCCCTCCATCCCTATTATACGATCCCGATCTCTTCATCGGTCAAGTAGCAGGCTGGATCGGATTCCCAGAAGTCTCCGGTCACCGCCTCTGCGCGGGTACGGAAATTGCCGTTACAGTTGTTTAGGTATTGGCATTTCGAGCAACGTCCTTTGAGAAGAGGTTTGCGATCCTTTAACCCCGCCAAAATTGGATGGGAAAGATCAGTCCAAATATCTCCAAATTTCCGTTCGCGGACGTTGCCAAAGGTGATATGTTGGGTAAATTGGTCCGGATGGACGTAACCGAGAGGATCTACTTCGGCAAAGGCAATCCCTGAACGATTTCCGCCATTCATACTGATTAATTCCTTGACCTCCTGGGCCTTCACCGGGTCTTTCTGCAAAGTTCGCAGATAGAGGTAGACGCCATCACAGTGGTTATCCACGGTCAAGATCTCTTTCTTTAGGCCCCGCTCTTCAAAGTCGATGGTGCGACGAATAATTGTTTCCATGGCTTGCCTGGACTGCTCGGGTGAGACGTCCTCTTTGATCATTTGATTGCCTCGTCCAGAGTAGACCAGGTGATAGAAACAGACACGATTAATATCTTTTTCTTCAATAAAATCAAAAATTTTATCTAGCTCATTAAAATTATGGCTGTTAATGGTAAAACGAAGACCTACCCGTTGTCCCACGGCAACACAATTCTGAATACCCTCCATAGCAGCTTGAAATGCCCCGGCTTTACCGCGGAATTGGTCATTGACCTCCCGCAAGCCATCCAAAGAGATCCCTACATAACCGACGCCAATGTTTTTAATCCGTTGTGCTACTTCTCGGGTAATCAGGGTCCCATTGGTGGAAAGGGTTGGCCGGATACCTTTGGCGGCCGCATATTCTGCCAGCTCAAAAAAGTCAGGACGAATTAAAGGCTCCCCTCCCGAGAACAGGAGCACAGGTACTCTAAAGTCAGCTAAATCATCAATAAAGCGTTTGGCTTCTTCCGTTGTTAATTCACCTTGGTATTTCTGGGCATCGGATTCCATATAACAGTGAACACACTTTAGGTTACAGGTACGTGTAGAATTCCAGACGACTACCGGGCCGGAGCCAGCCGTGGTGCCATGCAGCGAACCCTTGGCGCCTTTAGTGTAGCGCAGAGAGTCTCCGAAGTATTCTGTATTAAACAGCAATTTGGTTACACTGATCATTCTTTTCCCCTCCCGGCAAGAGCCTCAAGAAGCCCATTAATTGTATACTGCTTTGCTTCAGCATCAATAGTCAAGCCACATTCTGTCGCGGTCTTACTGGTAATCGGGCCGATCGAATAAAGCTTCACCCCATCTAAGAGGCTTTTTTCGCCATCAATCAATTGCATAAAATTGCGAACTGTTGAGGAGCTTGTAAAGGTAACCGCGGATACTTCCTTTTCCTTCAAGAGGTTTTGCAGTTCTTCCTTATTAGCATCGCCAAGTACCGTTCGATAGGCAGGAACATCCCAGACATCTGCCCCAAGAGCTTTCAAAGACTCAGGAAGAATATCCCGGGCTTCCTCAGCTCTTGCTAGCAAGACACTTTGGCCTGGGAGAACTCGGCTGGCCAGTCCTTCAATGATTTTTTCTGCCCGGTATTCTTCAGGCACAAAGGAAACCTTCAGGCAGCGCTTTTCTAGGGCATCTCTGGTCGCCGGACCGATTGCCACTATATCCATACCAAACAAATCCCGTACGTCTTTACCCTGCTGTGTTAAGATTTTGAAAAACTCTTCCACCCCGTTAACACTAGTAAAGATAACCCATTCAAAACGCTTCAAGTTTTTAATTGCATCAATCATCTGCTTGGGGTCGGTTGGCGGAGCAATTTCAATCGCCGGAAACTCCCAAGGTTCCCCGCCAAGATCCTCAATCCCTTGCGAAAGGGCACTTGCCTGGTGTCTGGCTCGAGTCACAATAACCCGCTGTCCGAAAAGAGGTTTCTTTTCAAACCATTGTAGTTTCTCTCTTAATTGAACAACCTCTCCGACAATAATAATTGAAGGATTCGTAAATCCTTCAGTCTTTACTAGTTCAGCAATATTATGTAGTTCACCCACAAGAACCTTTTGTTCAGGTCGAGTGCCCCATTGAATGATCCCTACCGGGGTAGAGGGTGAACGGCCATTTTCGATAAGTTTAGAAGCTATCAATGCTAAATTTTCCATGCCCATCAAAAAAATCAGGGTTCCATGGGCTGTCGACAAATGCTCCCACGCCAAAGCCGAGCTGTTTTTGGTCGGATCTTCATGTCCGGTAATCACTGCGAAGGAAGAGGTTAAATCACGATGGGTTACGGGAATACCAGCATAAGCAGGTACTGAAATCGCCGAAGTAACGCCTGGGACAACTTCAAATGGTATACCCGCTTTAAGAAGGTCTTCAGCCTCTTCTCCCCCCCGCCCAAAAACAAAAGGATCTCCACCCTTCAAACGTGTGACAATCTTTCCTTCTAATCCCTTTTGCACCAAAAGAGCATTGATTTCTTCCTGACGCAGGGTATGCCGATCAGGAGATTTACCAACATAGATGAGCTCACAATCGGGACGAGCTAGAGTTAAAAGGCGGCGAGAGGCTAGGCGATCATAAATAAGCACATCAGCTTTCGCGATGCACTCAGAACCCTTGACTGTAATTAATTTCGGGTCTCCCGGCCCGGCACCGACTAAATAGACATATCCCTTGTCCAAATTAGAACACTCCAATCCAATTATTATGTTAAGCTACGCTCATAGGTCCAGGTTATTTCGAATCTCGCTAAGTATATCCATAGCCCCCTGAGCTATAAGTGCTTCAGCGGCTTCTTTTCCTAGTTTCTCGGGATCATCTCCCGACAAAGTAACCTTTAAAATTCGTTGCCCATCCAAGGAGGCAACCATTCCTCTGAGTGTTATCTGTTGAGCATCTGTGACGGCCAGAGCTCCGATTGGAATCTGACAGCCTCCCTCCAAGCGAAGAAGGAGGGCCCGCTCTGCTCTGACTGCACGTTCAGTTTCCCGATGATTCAATGCCGAGAGCAAATCGCGTACGTCCTCACGATGTGAGGCAACTTCTATAGCAATCGCCCCTTGTCCAACGGCCGAAAGCATTAAGTCTTGGGATATATATTCCGTGATGCGCTCTTCCCAGCCCAATCGTATAACTCCGGCAGCTGCCAGTACAATTCCGGCCATAGACGATTCCTGCAATTTGCGCCAACGGGTTTGCAGATTCCCTCTTAAATCAGCAAAATCCAAATCGCTACGATAGTTCTGCAACTGGGCTTTGCGTCTTAAGCTACTGGTACCAATGATTGAGCCGGAAGGCAAGTCAGCTAGCTGTATTCCCTCCCTACTTAGGAAGACATCCCTCGGCTCCTCTCGTTCACAAAAGACGGCAATCTCTAAACCTGTCGGTAAAACCGTCGGTAAATCTTTTAAGCTATGGACAGCACAATCAATTTCACCGCTAAGTAAGCCGATCTCCAGCTCTTTTGTAAAAAGGCCTTTGTCTCCAATTTTGGCTAGGGGAACATCAAGTATCTTATCCCCTTTTGTTTTCATAGGTACAAGTAGAAAATCCACTTCTGGGTAAAACTCTTGCAACTTATTTTTTACCCATTCTGCTTGCCAAAGTGCAAGTTGACTATCCCGAGTTCCAATCTTAAGTATCTGCATGTGCTCCCCCTCTTAACCTTGGTTGGAATGATGACCCACTGCGTGGTGAACACTCCGTCCTGCATGGGGTGATTCCTGATCCACGTCCAGATCAAATAAGTTTTGTAATATTTCCGTATATAGATGCCCTTGACTAGTATGGGCCACTTCTTTCAAATTAGCTATGGGTTGATGGAGAAGATGCGTAATTATGGAGTTAGCCATAGAGCGGATCACCTTCTCCTGCTTCGCATCGATGGGTCCCAATTTATTAAGGGCATTCTTTACCATTACATCACGAACCTGTTCACCCCGACGCTGTAAAGCGATGATCGTTGGTACGACAAATAAAGAATTGTGCCACTTCATAAAGCGGCTCATTTCTTCTTCAAGGATCTTTTCTGCCTGAATAGCCGCCTCTTCTCTAGCTTTTTGATGTGCATCTACCACTCCACGCAAATCATCGATATCAAAAAGTGTAACTCCTTCACATTCATTGACACCAGGGTGAATATCCCTAGGAACGGCTATGTCAATCATCAACAAGGATCTATATTCTCGCAACTTCATAACTCGCTGCATGCGTTCCGGTAAAATAACAAAGTGGTTGGCAGCTGTTGCGGAAATGACAATGTCCGTTTCGACTAATGCTGTATCGATATCTTCATAGGGGATGGCCTTTCCTGAAAACTCTTCAGCAAGGGCTTGGGCCCGCTGAAATGATCGGTTAGAGACCAATACAGTAGATGCCCCGTTAGCCACAAGATGCTTGGCTGTTAGGGCGCTCATTTCGCCGGCTCCCATGATCAGGATGCTTTTATCCTTCACATCTCCAAAAGTCTGCTTGGCGAGTTCAACCGCTGTATAAGAAACTGAAGTGGGATGTTGGTCGATTTGTGTCTCCGCACGTACTCTTTTGCCAATGGCTAAAGCATTCTGAAAAATAGTATGGATCACCTTATTCGACGCATTCATCTGTGATGATCTTTCGTAGGCCTCTGCCACTTGACCCAGAATTTGCGTTTCTCCCATAACCATGGAATCTAGTCCCGCAACCACTCGAAACAAATGACGTACTGATTCATAAAGGCCATGAACATAAAGATATTGGTTAAGGTCTTCTTCTTGAAGATTCCCGTGTCGAGCGAGGAAACTCCTAATGGCACTAACTCCTGACTCAACCTCAGGGGTAGCTGCATAAATCTCCAAGCGGTTACATGTATTCAAGAGGACCACGCCATTTAAGGCAGAGAGGTTATTCAATTCAGCTAAGGCTTTGTTAACCTGCGAAGGATGAAAGCTAACCTTCTCACGAATCTCTACTGGAGCCGTTCTATGGTTCAAGCCAACAGTGATCGGAAACACTTTTCCATTACTCCCTTCGCGTCATCAAGCTGACCATTTTTTATAAGCTGAAGTACTCCACCATCGGTAACCTGGGCCCAGAACTTTTCCTTCTGCTCAGCTGTCAGTTGGTTTTTGACCTCTTTTCGCCAGCTTTTCAGCAATACCAAATAATCCTTATAGGCCTCTCCATAACACTTTTCCAGTTCAGCTCGGATCTGGCGAGCCACGATAGGGCTGCTGCCGCTCGTTGAGACAGCAATGTTTAAATCCCCTCTCTCGAATATGGATGGAACAATAAAGGTACACTTATCCGGATCATCTACCACATTGATCAGACGGAAAGCATCATTAGCATTCCCCGCAACAGCCTCGTTAACCGCTTCGTTTTCCGTACAGGAAAACACCAGCAGCGCATCCTGTAAGTCATCGGCAGCATATTCTTTATCTTGCCATATACATCGAACACCATCTACCAGTCTTTTGATCTCTGGATTGAGCTTCGGTGATACGATGCGAACGATTGCTCCATGCTCCAAGAGGGTCATTATTTTTCGGAATGCTACTGTCCCTCCGCCCACGACTAAAACTGGTTTATCCTGCAACTCTACATAAATGGGGTAATAATGTGACACTCTTTCAGAACCCCCGCTTCATATTATCAATCAAGATCGAGTTAATAAATAATCTAATCTAATCTTACAACGAAATACCTAACTTAAAAACAATCATTTTCTTATGGGGTCATTAAGTGTTATTATGAACAAACTCTCGATTATGCGTAAGAATGAAGCCCTGGGAGTAAGTAGTTCACGCCAAAGAAGGTGAACAGTACAGCTACAAAGCCAATAATCGCCATCCAAGCAGCTCTCTTTCCCTTCCATCCATACATCAGCCGTGCGTGAAGATATGCTGCATAAATAATCCAGGTAATCAATGACCAGGTTTCTTTGGGATCCCACGACCAGTAGGTCCCCCAGGCATAGTTAGCCCAAATAGCACCGGTCACAATGCACAGTGTCAGCATGGGGAAGGCGAAACCAATCATTTTGTATGCTAACTCATCCAGAACGTTTTCGTGTGGAAAATGACTTAACCAAGAGTCCTTGGTATTCTTCTCGTTAGTATTGGCACTGGTTTTAATTAAATACATAATCCCTAAACCAAAGGAAATCGCAAAGGCTCCATAGGCCAGCATGGCTGTAAATACATGAAAGGTCAACCATTGACTTTTCAAGGCCGGAGGGATAGCTCCTGAAACTCTTTCGGTGGGGCCCATTTTCATAACGATAAACATTAGCAATAAAAAGGGTACCGGCATCACAAAACTACCCAGTGCTTTGAATTTATAGCGAAACTCAACAAATAAGTAGATCATCACTATTCCCCAGCAGAACGTCAAAATAAATTCATAGCCATTGGTTAATGGTGGTCTTTGGGTAATAACCCAACGTAAGACAATAGCGACGGTATTGGCAATAAGTCCGATAATGGCAGCCAAAGTAGCCATATGATTAATGATGTCCTTTTTTATGGCCATTCCTAACCAATATAAGACAGTACTTACTACAAAAGCTATAACCATGATGTAAAACATTGCAATTTCTAAGTTATCTAGGGATCCACCCAATGCAATCCACCCCTTATTTCGTAACTTGATTTTCTTCCTTCAGTTCAGCCACAACACTGTCAAATTCTTCTTTAATCCCCATATTAAACTTTCCGGTAAATGCTCCTAAGGCTAGCTCGTATGCTTCATGATCTTTTTCTAGATTCAGAATACCAGAAACTCGAACCGGTCGCCAATAAAATGACAACAGCAATCCCACCATTAATAGGCCACTGCCAAGCCAAACAATCCATACCCCCGGATCTTCTTTGACTTGTAACCCAGTGAACCCGGCAGCCTTCTCAAAGGTTATGCTGTAATCATCTTGAATCGTTTCAGTTTGCCCTAGTGTCAGTTGTCCCATCTTTACCTGCTTGGTCTCATCAAAAACTTGATATAGAATGACTGGTTCTTGGGGATCTGTCTTCATGGCCGACATAACCAAAAAAAGATTCGTTCCCGGTGCGTTAAAGAAATTACCCCCGCCATTTTGAAGAACCACCGGGTATTCTTCACCCTTCACCTTCACATTAAATAACCCACCAGGTGCATAGCTGGCTTGATAAAAGGTTATTCCCTTGTAGGTAAGGGGATGGTTTACTGATATAGATTTGCGTGCAACTTCCTCTCCCGATTCAATAATACTCAAATCCGTATACCAATTATCCCGCTCGCCGTTAGGTAGAATCCTATCTTCCACAGAATTAATTTTAACCATGAAATCTTCTTTAACTTGGCCTTTAGAGATTTCAATCTCTTGAATGGGGGTGACACTTCCTTCCCCAGCCATCAGATAGCCCTTAAAGCCGCCGAGGGATCCAATCAAGGCTCCAATAACTAAGATGACAAAGGAGATATGTGTCACAAATGATCCCCAATTACCGAAACGATGCTTCTGGGCGGTAAAGTTCCAGCTTCCCTCTTTTTCCAACTGAGTCACATAATAGCCTTTTTTCTTAAGGACTTTTTGAGTTCTTTGTCTTAGTGCCTCACCATCCTTACTGGTAACCTGACTACAAATCTTTTGCGGAAGAGCAGAGTGCTCTTGCGGGAGCTCAGGCTGAAAGCTCAGCTTATAGATTCCCCCAAAACGCTGTACACTACACACAATAAGATTGATACAGAGCAACCCTAATAAGAACTGAAACCAGGGGGATGCATAAATATTGGTAAATCCTAATGTTTTCCAGATATCTGCAACAGCATCAGCTCCCTCCGGATCAAGGGAAACTTGGGGTACCAAGGTTCCTATTCCCGAGACCAGAGCAACGATACCGAGCAGAACCAGCCCTGTTTTCATAGAACTAAAAATGTCCCAGATCTTTTCCACAACTCCATCTGACTTATTACTCATGATGCCCTCCCGTACAATTTTGGGTAATCCAAGATTTACAAAGACTTATATTTACAAAGACTTATATTTACAAAGACTTATTTTATGTATTATTTTACACTATATACGCTACTTATTCCTAGATGGGAGGATTGTTTCACAGAAAAATCATAGTTCATTGAGATTTAAGTAAGATATTATTAAGAAATCAGTAATACAATAGTGAATTTTTATACTTACTTACATAAAATCCCCTAGACAAGTGCTCTAGATAAATCCTCGCACTTGTCTTATTATACCACTTATTTTTCGGAGGGTAGCTATAGAGACATGGCTTTGGGTAAAGCAGTCGTTGACGTAAGTAAGGAGTGAATTCGCTATACTTTACCTATAGTCTAAATTGCTTAAATATAAAAAGAAAAGGCAAAGCTCTTCAAATTATGCCTGTTGCATAGCGAACTTTGCCTGCATTGAATTATTTATTAGACTATATACTTAGCCTAAGATTCCGTTCCAAATGGGTAGAGCTGCAAAAATAACCACATAACGTAATACAAAACCACCCAAAACTACGAAAGCATCGCTAAGGAGAAGAACCTTTGCAAATCCATGTTCCTCGTGCACAGCTACCGAGCTACTGCTTCCAGCTACTGCCTTCACATGACCGCTATGAGCAGAATTGCCAAGCTTCTTAACTCCATAAGCTGAGACGAGAAGAGGAACCACAAGTCCTAATCCGACTAAGAAGACCCAGAACCAAAGAGCGAGATCACCAGAGATTGCTTTACCGGCTGATTCAGCTGCAACTGCACCTTTGTTTCCTGCATTTGCCAAGCTGAAGATGAAGGCTACAAGAACGATTTCCAAGCTTACAAGATAAAAGTGAAGCTTTGTCGTCTTATATTCATCTGTCACCAGACCTCTATCAATAATATTAGCCACTAAAAGCGTGATAGAGAGACCAGTAGAAATAGCAGAAATAATAAATAGTATGGGCATCGCATAGGTATTCCAGAAAGGAATCGCTTCAACAACAGCAACAAGAAGACCGGTGTAAGCGCAAGTAGCTAGGGCTAAAATAGCACCCAAGCCTTCAAGGCCCTTGGGAATTTCTTTTTTCTTAAGAGTAAAGAAGGCAACAACCAGTCCTACACAGATAAATAAGGCCAGGATATAAACACCCCAAGTCATGACAGAGGAGGTGAAGTTTCTTAAAAGCCCAATTAAAAGCCAAGGTTTCCTTAAGCCTTGACCTAAGTCAAACACCAGGAGTGCTGTACCAAAGGCTACGATAGGTGCAGCCATAAAATATCCTGCGCGTTTCAAAGCAGGTGAATTTCCTAACCACCCTTTTCCGGCAGCGTATGAAGTTAGGTATGCTCCAGCACCTAAACCCCCTAAAAAGAGATATATGACGATTAACCATCCCCAATGAAGATGCATGTTTCTATTTCCTCCTTACTTCTTAAGCTTTCGGAATAATGACAAACGAAGGGTTAGTAATGCTGGCTGGCGGAAGACCATTGACTTCCGGCGCAACAGCACCCGGTATCTTGCGAAGCTCAGTAATATCGCCATAGTTAAGCGCATCAACTGGGCAGGCAGTTACACAAGCAGGTTGACCGCCTGCGTCTTGAATCTCGACACAGAAGCTACACTTTGTTACGGCTCCTGTACCGGACTTTATAAATTGAGGCGCATGATATGGACATGCATACACGCAATAAGCACAGCCAACACATTTTTTCGTATCATGCATTACGATACCATCTTTTTCGCGTTTTGTGTAAGCTCTTACAGGGCATACAGTCATACATGCCGGTTCCGCACAGTGATTGCAGCTCATGGACAAAAACACTGATCCCTTTTCGGTCTTGGCTGAACGCACTTTACGCCATTCTGCACCCGGCTCCCAATTGTTCGTTTGTTTACATGCCTTGGCACACAACTTACAGTTAATACATTTGTTTTGGTCATACGAGAAGCCTAATTGCTTAGACTCGCCCGACTCCGTTCCAGAAGCTTTAACACTCGTTTCTTTTAAGCTTCCCATTGGGATGCCTACGGCTACGGCAGCAGCAGTTAACGCCCCAACCTTTAAAGCTGTACGACGTGTTAATTTTACATCGAGCTTTGACAAATGGAACAACCCCTTTCTCTAAATCCCTCACTTGTACTTACCCATTTTTTCACCACAAAAAGCATACGACCACCTTTTAAAATGATATATATTTATGAGTTCTATGGTCGGGCGACGCTCTTTGTCCTGTAAAAAGAATACCATAGAAATTATTTATTGCAAAGTACAAGTTTTCGGTAATTTTTACATTCGCCACGTTATTTCATGAAAATTTCATATTTAGGATCCGAGTTCATCTCCCGCTCGCTATATTTTCAGTTAATATTGTCTCATCCCTTACTATCCATAGGTAGAAATCCTCACTGCGAATAAAAAAAGGATCAAAAGAATTGCCGACAATCCCTTCGATCCGATTACTTTTCTTCATAATAAATCTAAAACTTTCGAGCCTTGACAAAGCTAGCCAGTTCCACCAACGCTTTACGAGTGGGTACATTAGGAAGCTCTTGTAAGCGAGTATTTGCTTTGTTTATGTATAGGTCAACATAACGCATTGAGTCTTCTATTGCCCCTGATTCCTTAATCATGCGAATTGCCTCAGTGACCTCTCCATCGGTCTTTTCTGTCTTAGTAAGAATTTCGCGCAATTGGTCTTTTTCCTTAGATCGACTTAAAGCGAGAATCAGAGGCAAGGTCATAATTCCTTGACGGATATCTCCCCCCACAGGCTTACCCAGTTCAGAGGCTTCGGCAGTCACATCCAATACATCGTCTACGACTTGAAAAGCCATTCCCAAGGCATGGCCATATGCTCCCAAAGCCCACACTTCACGGCGCGGTGCAGAAGAGACTATAGCCCCTAGTTTACAGCTTGCTGAGATAAGCATCGCGGTTTTGCGCTTAATTCGATAATAATATTGTTTCAGATTTTGATTTATATCATTGGATGCTTTAATCTGCTGTATTTCACCCTGACTCATTTCAACGCTTACTTCAGCGAGGATCCGCGAAACATCGGGGTGATTAATCTGAGCCAGCAACTCGAGCGCTTTGGCTAGTAGATAATCACCCGTTGCTATAGACACAATGTTCCCCCATTTTGCCTTAACAGTAGGACGTCCTCGTCGGGTGGTTGAAGCATCGACCACATCATCATGAACAAGGGTAGCCATATGGATCAGCTCCAAAGCCATAGCCACCGGAAGAAGCTTATCAATAGGATAACCATAAAATTTTCCCGCTAAAAGAGTAAAGGCTGGACGTAGTCTTTTCCCACCAGCTTCTAGTAATTGAACTGCAGATTGATCCAACACAGGGAAATCTGTTTCAATGTAGGCATGAAGTTCTTTTTCAACTCTCTGCAAATCGGAGTTGATCTGATTAAAAAGCCAAAGTTGTTTCAATATTGGTTCACCTGCTTGCACCCTATTTTTCGTGGGAAACCATATCTTGTGGAAGTTCCGCAAGGGGATCCTCATCATATGTTAATAGTTCTTCCTCAGAGGTATCGTTCTCACCAGGGGTGGGATTTGTGGTTTCGGAATTATCCGTTGCTACAGTAGTTGATGCGCCTGTCGATCCCTGCATGTCAGCCTGGCTAGATTTCTTCGGCGTGGTTGTTGGTGTCTTTAAAGTCTCATCCAGTGTCTTCTTAAGCGCATTACTCGGAGTATTGACAACATCCTGAAATTCCTTGGTCATATCTCCGGCAATCTTCTTTATCTCAAACACCACTTTACCGACGGCACGGGCCACATCAGGGAGATCTTCCGGTCCGAATAATACTAAGGCGATAACCATTAATACAATAAGTTCGTTGAAACTCATTTTTTACCCCCCTATCCTTGTAGTGCCTTTTCTCGATTTCGCGCAACAATATAACCGAGCCAGATACTAACTTCATACAGTAAATAGGTAGGTAATACCATAAGACTCTGAGTCATGATATCAGGAGTTGGTGATATAAGCATGGTTACAACAACAATGCCAAAAAAAGCATACTTCCGCTTTTTAGCCAAACCAGCTGGAGTAATTAGCCCGATGCGGATCAAGAGCAGCAAAACAACCGGTAGTTGGAATACTAAGCCAAAGGTTAGGATAAAGCGAATGATAAATGTTAAATAGGATGACTTAGTTAATAAGGGTGTTGAATCTACGGCAGCTCCACCTGCGAAAAGGAGAAACTTAAGTCCGATAGGAATAACAAAAAGAAAAGCAAAGGTTAAGCCGGCCATAAAGAGAATCAGGGAACTAGGCACAATCATATACAAATACTTCTTTTCGTTCTGCTTTAATGCCGGGAGAACAAAGCTCCATATTTGCCAGATAATAATCGGCAAGGCAACAATAAATCCAACAACTAAGGAAACCTTCAATTTCACCATGATAGGTTCCATTGGCGTTGTGGTAATAAAATCTACTGTTCCTATTTGAAGAACCGGATCAGCGAGAAATCGGTAGACAGGATCGCTATAGACCCATCCAACGACTGTTCCCAATACGATTCCGTAGGCAGCAAATAAAAGCACTTTGCGTAATGCACTGATATGCTCCATGAGTGGCATATTCTCATCCACACGTTTCCGCCTACGCATTCCCACACATCCTTCCCTACTTCTTCAAACCCTGATTAGGTATATTTTTAAGTACAAAGCAACAAATCGTTCGCATGTAATTTTACCATGGAATAACTGTGGTTACAAAACAAACCTATTCATAATTCAGTTTCAGCGCCCTTATTTGCAAATGACTTTCGATATAATCGATGAGATCCCCTAAAGAGTGACCTTTAGGATTAGGTAATTCTAGCAGGACGTTACGAGCCTCATGCAAAGCATGATTAATTACTTTATCCTCAACATGATCCTGAGAGGCAGCCCAAGCAAGCCCTAAGTTCCATCCTATAAGTTCACATTGGTTTTGAACTTTTACTGGGCAACCTGCCAGTTCTGCTCCTAGCCGTGCGGCAAGACCTGTCAAGGCGGCTCTTTCCATTTCAAGAATCTTGATAAATTCAGCTTGATCTACATCTTCATCTTTAGCCAACCAACGGTTAATTGCACCCTGATTCATGCTCTCAATAATTTTTGCTAAGGGTGCCAAGTAATGAAGCATCTTTTCTTTACACAAATTCAGGAAGAACTTCCCATAGAGGAAATCTCCGACAAGAACCGGAAATTGCCGTTTACTTTCTTCTAAATCAGGATCATCAGTCATTAAACGATGAACTTGGTCGGCCATAAATATGTATTGAAGAATTATTGCTAAGCTAATCGCTGAACGGTTACGTCCTCCAAAGGCCTGACTTATTGAAAGGACAATCAGAGAGCAGGCATTATTCTCCAGCTCACCAAAATTCAATTCTACAAGGTCGTCAAATTCCGCAGCCTTGAGCTTGATTTCACGTCTGAGTGTTCTACTAATTTCTTCAAGTTCCTCCTTGAAGTGTTCTGTCAATAGCGCCAAGGCAATCTCTCCTTAATATTTGAGGCTAATCTAGGAAGTATTCTAGGCTTTTTGTAAAAATCCTGCCCCTATCTATTATTTCGCAATTCACTTTCTTATTTTTTACCGGTTCAGACAATTCATCCTCTTATGAATTAGCAAATATTTACATTAGAGAGATTCAAAACAATAGACCTTGCAACTCTCCGTCACAAGGCCTACCTTGCTAGTCTTATCCTAGTCTGGAATAAAATAAATACCCCTCCTAAAGATTTACCGCTTCCTTTGAATCTTCTACGATACCACGTTTCATTTCAGTAGCTGACATATGACCTGCCATAAACTGCTCGGTCAAATAATTACAGGCATCCCAGGGATTGACTCGATCCCCACAAGTGAAGACGTCGACGGCTGCATAACCAAGCTCTGGCCATGTATGAATGGCTAAATGGGATTCAGAAATTACGACCACACCACTCACACCTTGAGGACTGAACTTATGAAATACCACTTCGCGTACTTCTGCGCCTGCTTCTAGGGCTGCGTTGACCATGATTGATTCGACTTCTTCGCGGTTGTTAAGAATGTCGAAGTTGCAACCATAGATTTCAGCCAACACATGACGTCCCAGAGAATTGTTCATCTTGTCATCGTTGCCCCCTTTTTAATTGCAATATACAAGGAATTCTATCGAAACAATTGTAGCACAATGGTGGTGCATGTCAATAAAAAATTGAACTAGCTCAATAGCTCTACTCAGCCACATCTAAGGTGGCGAGCGCCATCCAATACCCTTGCCAAATCGCAACGACTTGTTTGCCGATATTATTATAGTCTAAATGTATGGCCATCAAATCATCGATCATAACAGCAAATTCTTTTTCAACCCGTTCCCTTATTCCTAAATGATCTTCCTGCTTCGCTACATGAAGCAAACGTAAACAGACAAAATCTGATTCTACAAAACGATTAAACTCAAGTCGTTGCAATACTAAAACCGCCCTTCCTTGTTTATGGGCCATGTTCAGTTTAATATTATCAAAGTGAATATATACCCATAAGCTATTCTACCATGAATTTTTGCATTTTTACGGCCGAAGATGCCATCTAGGACATAAATTACGGTGAATTATTGTCTTGCTTTTTGGGTTAACATATGTTATTTTATATAAGTCCCTCAAATACGGGATTCAATCGGGGCGTGGCTCAGCTTGGTAGAGCGCTACCTTGGGGTGGTAGAGGTCGCACGTTCAAATCGTGTCGCTCCGACCATATTTAAAATATGAACCTACAAACTTGCTCGTCAAGATTTGTAGGTTTTGTTTTCTTATCTAGGTTTTGTTTTTATCGTGGGTACCTTTTAGTTCTGCCCAATAACTTCAATTTTACGAACTCCTTGAATCTCACCTAGACCATCAAGCAGATTTTCCGGGGTATCCACCATCCCTGTATTCTCCACAGAAATTGTTACGTTAGCAATTCCTTGAAGAGGTATTCCTTGGTTGATCGTCAGGATATTAGCGCGGAAGCAAGCTATGGTATTTAGGACATTCGATAAAACTCCCGCTGTATTTTCCAAGGTCAAAGATAAGGTGATGATTTTCTCTTTACTAGCTTCGTAAAAGGGAAACACTCCATCCTTGTACTTATAAAAGGCACTTCGACTAAGCTGAACTCGATCTACAGCCTCATTAATAGTATGAACATCGCCTTTAACCAAAAGCTCCTTCGCCCGAGCCGTTTTGAGAATTGCCTCCGGCAGAATATTCTTACTGACGATTAAGAAATCCTTATTCCGATTCTGACCAGCCATCTTTCTTCGCTCCTAGTACCTATATCAACTTCAGGTAACCTCATTGCTTCTGTAGGTTATTATAAGCAAATGTCCATTGTATGGCAACATTTGTTTTTCTCCAATATACTTATACTAATATACTTATAGAAAACATCAACAAAAAAAGAGGGCTCCCGCAGGAACCCATCTCTTGAGTGTCTATATGATGATGCAGATTAGACCACCATTGCCGTCATTAACAATTCGTTGTAATGTATCTTGGAGCTTATGTTGGGCATTTTCCGGCATCCGATAGAGCTTGGTTTGAACGCCTTCCCGAACAAGATCATGAAGTGATTTGCCAAAAATATTAGATTCCCACACCTTCTTGGGATCAGATTCAAATTCATCGAGAATGTAACGAACGAGATCCTCAGCCTGCTTCTCTGTACCAATCAGAGGGGTGATTTCCGTAGTGACATCTGCGCGTAAGATATGTAAAGATGGTGCACTGGCTTTTAGCTTAATCCCATAATGTCCGCCGGATTTTACTAGTTCAGGCTCTTCAAGGAACATTTCATCGAGATGAGGTGTTACTACCCCATAACCATGGGCACGAACTTCGTCAATGGCCGGTGCAATTTTGTCCCATTCCTTCTTCGCCTTACTATAGTCAAGGACCAATCTCATAAGGGTATGTTCCCCTTCGACGTTAACTCCGGTCATTTCCTCGAGGACTGTCTTAAAGAGTCCATCAATGGCTGTCATCTCTATTTCGGCCGTTCCTGTTCCCAAATTCATCTGCTTGAGCAGAACATCTTGGGCATTAGGGCATTCGCCAAGTTTATCCAGAGCCATGTCAATATCCCGTATACGCCGAATCCCCTCGATGGATTGGCGTACTGCCTCTTCAAAGCTAGTCCGGACTGGGTGACTGGATTCAAGCTCTTCAACCCACTTAGGAATCTCAATATTGACCTCAGCCACGGGGAATTCGTAGAGTACTTCTTCGAGAATTTGCGTAATATCCTCAGGGGTCATTTCCAGGCAATTGACCGGAATCACTGGCACACTATACTTTTCCTCAAGAGAACCGGCTAACTCCATGGACATTTCTGAATACGGTCGAGTTGTGTTCATGACGATTACATAGGGTTTTCCTAATTGCTTTAATTCACTGATTACTCGTTCTTCAGCATCCACATAAGCCTCCCTAGGGATGTCTGTAATAGAACCATCTGTGGTGATCACGATACCGATGGTTGAGTGATCTGTGATGACCTTGCGCGTGCCAATCTCAGCTGCTTCTTGGAACGGGATGGGCTCATCACTCCAGGAGGTTCGAACTAGTCGCGGCTCCTCCCCGTCTTCCGACTCATAGCCAATGGCCCCCTCCACAGCATAGCCCACACAATCCACTAGGCGAACTTTCATTTGAATACTGTCTTTGACTAAGATTTCCACTGCATCCGCTGGAATAAACTTGGGCTCTGTCGTAGTAATTTGTCTTCCCGAGCCACTTTGAGGAAGTTCATCATTCGCCCGCTCCCGCTCAAAAACATCCGTGATATTGGGCAGGACCAGGAGGTCCATGAAGCGTTTGATAAAGGTGGACTTCCCAGTGCGGACTGGTCCAACGATTCCCAGGTAGATATCGCCCCCTGTGCGCTCGGCGATATCTTTAAAAATGTCCACTTTTTCCACAAAAATTCCCT
Organism: Desulfitobacterium sp.; assembly: GCA_050251735.1. Classification (GTDB taxonomy): domain Bacteria; phylum Bacillota; class Desulfitobacteriia; order Desulfitobacteriales; family Desulfitobacteriaceae; genus Desulfitobacterium. The sequence continues at coordinate 149,388 of JBFWMF010000002.1, read as the reverse complement.
CCCTTTTGAGTGCTGTCCCAAAACCGGGGAAGGGCCCCCACCTTATCCCCCACCTCCCTATCACAAGATGATGGATACCGGATAACTGGACTAGCACGTTACGCAGTATAAGTATATTGACCGGCTTGGGCAATTATGTCAAAATTTCTTTTGCCCTAATAATTTTCTCTAATGTGGAATTCCGACGATACCACTACCCAATCCTTTATCATTGCTATGTTAAGCTCAAACAATATATTCCATTTATTAAAAAAAGACGTAAGGAATTATTTTTCCATACGTCTTTTATGCTTGCCAAACCCATTTGTCCAGAACTACACAGTGAACTTAGGCAGCCGATCTATTGATTCCGCTGCAGCCTCGTATTGTAATCGCTGTTCTCCATAGCGATTTGGGCTACTTCCTCAATCTCATGCTTTTTTCCTCGCATCATAAGGGCTGATACTGCAGCTTTAGGATCCGCTCCCTCAAAGACAACTTGATAAGCTTGTTCCACAATTGGCATAGATATCCCATATTGACGACTCAACTCATAAGCTACCTTTGTGGTGCGAATACCTTCTACCACCATGCCGACCTCTTGCAAAACCTGATCCAATGGCTTCCCTTGCCCTAAGGCAATCCCGGCGCGACGATTACGGCTATGTTGACTGGTACAAGTCACGATGAGGTCCCCTACTCCAGACAAGCCAGCAAAAGTCAAGGGATTCCCTCCAAGCGCCACACCCAAACGAGTTATTTCGGCAATTCCTCGTGTCATAAGTGCAGCCCTCGTATTATCGCCAAAGCCTAACCCTTCCGCAAAGCCGGCGCACAGTGCAATAATATTTTTAAAGGCTCCTCCCAGTTCCACCCCGATCGTATCCGGGTTGGTATAGACACGGAACTTGGGAGTCATCATGATATCCTGAACCGTTACAGCGGCTGTCGTATCCTGAGAGGCTACCACAACTGTAGTTGGCATATCCTTACCCACCTCTTCAGCATGGCTAGGCCCGGATAAAACGACAATCGGATTATCCGGTAGCTCTTCACTTAGCACCTCAGAAAGGCGTTTATGGCTACCTTCTTCCAATCCCTTAGCCGTATTGACAATGATGGTTCCTTTATTAAGGAAGGCTCTGATCTTTTGTGCAGTCTCTCGCACACTATGGGAGGGGACACTGAGGATAAGCATATCGGTATCCCCGAGGGTAGCGTTATCCACCGTCGCTTTCACAGTCTGAGGCAATACGACTCCCGGTAAGTAGTGAAGGTTTTCGCGCCGCTCGTTCATGAGCCTCATCTCCTGAGGGTTACGACCGATTAACGTAACCTCATGACCTGCTTTACCCATAGCTACAGCTAAGGCAGTCCCCCAGCTCCCGGCGCCATATACAGTGATTTTAGCCAAAACAATTCTCCTTCCCCAGCAAGATATGAAAAAATAAACAAGATATCGTAAAATATCGTAAGCTATCTATTTAAAAATAATTCGATTCTCTGTTCCCTTGAGAACTCTTTGCATATTCGTGCGGTGGCGAATAACCACCCCACTAACAGCAATTACCGCAAAAACCTTGTAGGCCAGGGGCTCGTTAAAGATGAAAACTAAAACACCAACTGCTAAAGCTCCTAATACCGAGCCCATCGAAACATAACGAGTGAGAAACACAACCAGGACAAATAAGATAATCGCAATAATGGTGATTCCCGGCATTAAGACCAAGATAATACCAAAGCCGGAAGCCACTCCTTTACCACTGGGCTTGAAGCCGAAGAAGGGATTCCAGCTGTGCGCTGTCATAGCCAAGAGACCAGCCACAATTCCTCCCCAAGGTCCAAAAAAATGATACCCTAGATAGGCCGCCAAAGCACCTTTTATAGCATCTCCGATGAGAACAAGAACGCCTAGCTTCGCCCCCAACAAGCGGAAGGCATTCGTCGTGCCCATATTGCCGCTACCATGCTTGCGAACATCAATCCCCTTATAGCGACCTGCAAAATAGGCAAATGGAATTGCCCCCAGCAGATAAGCGATAACGAATATCGCATATTCCCCCATGATTACTCCCTCTCTTCGTCCTTTTGTCTCACTATCATTCTGATGGGCGAACCTTCAAAGCCAAAGTTTGCCCGCACTTGGTTCTCTAAATAACGACGATAAGAAAAGTGCATCAGCTCATGATCATTGACGAAAAAGACAAAGGTTGGTGGTTTCACCCCTACTTGAGTAGCATAAAGAATCTTAAGACGTCTCCCCTTATCAGTGGGAGGCGGATTGAGATGAATCCATTCTCTGACTAATGTGTTCAACGTCGCCGTAGCCACCCGAGTGGAGTTTTGCTCTGCTACAAAATCAACCAAATCCAGCAGTTTGGTAACCCGCTGCCCAGTCTTTGCCGAGATGAAGAGGGTTGGAGCATACTGCATAAAGCCTAACTCCTCTCGAATCGTCTTCTCAAAACGATTCATGGTCTTATCATCCTTTTCCACCAAATCCCACTTATTGACTACCAGAACGATCCCTTTACCTGCCTCATGGGCATAACCGGCGATTTTCTTATCCTGCTCTGTCACACCTTCTACCGCTTCGATAAGCATAAGAATGACATCAGAGCGATCCACAGCACGTAAGGAACGAGCTACACTGTATTGCTCCGTTAACTCTTCAATACGACCCTTTCTTCGCATCCCCGCAGTGTCGATAATCACATAATGCTTACCGTCATGCTCAAAGGCTGAATCGATAGCATCCCTTGTGGTGCCGGGAATATTACTGACGATCACTCTTTCCTCACCCAGCAAGGTGTTGACCAAGGAAGACTTCCCCACATTTGGGCGACCGATAACAGCAATACGGATGGTATCAGGATCCATCTCCTCATCCAGTTCATCGGGAAAATGGGAAACGACTTCATCCAGCAAATCGCCGATATTCATCCCATGGACTGCAGAAATAGGAATAGGCTCACCTAGACCAAGTCCATAAAACTCGTAGAGCTCAGCCTTCTCAAAGTGCTCGACTTTGTTAGCGGCTAGAATGACCGGCTTACCCGAACGCCTTAGAGTATTAGCAATCATATCATCATCCGGAGTTGGGGAGACTTGGGCATCCATTACAAAAACAATGACATCAGCTTCTTCTATGGCAATCTCCGCTTGGCGACGCATTTGCGAGGATATCGGAGTATTTTCATTGACAAATTCAATTCCTCCGGTGTCAATAATCGTAAATTTCCGACCTAACCACTCAGCATCGCGGTATAAACGATCCCGTGTAACTCCCGGGCGGTTTTCAACTATGGCGACAAGCCCACCTGCCAAACGGTTAAATAGGGTGGACTTTCCTACATTGGGTCGACCCACGATGGCTACTACTGGCTTACTCAATTTCTTCACCCTCCAAACTCAATCCAGTCACTGCTTCCAGAAATGCTTTCCCCTGGTTTTTAACCACTAAAGGTGTCCCTTGCAGCGCCTGACTCAACCATTCTACACTTAGATCATCGAGAAAAATATCTTCATCTGCTTTAAGCATAACCTCAGGAATCAAAAAAATCTCACCTTTAATATTGCCAACCTGATTGGCAATATCCTGCGCTGTTAACAACCCTGCCACCGTCACCGTCGGTCCAAAAAATTCATTCGTTATGGTATGTAGCTCAATAGCCAAGCCTTGAATAGTGGCTAACTGATCTATCAAATGTGCAAAAAAGGGAGTAGCTGAAACTCCGGTTATCAGGTGGACCCTCCGCTCGGGGACAATCTGAGGAAGGCGCTGAAGAAACTGATTAAATTCATGGCGGAATTTGCTAGCCATTCCCACCCCATTTTCTAACTGAGAAAAATCATCATAACTATCTACAGATGGAAAATCCCAACCCGCTAAAGCATAAAACTCATCAGAGAAATACACCAGACTACGACCCGTTGCCTGGCGGTATTCTCTCTGCCAAGCTTCACCCTTTGTCAATATATCTTGGGACTCCTGGGGAGTAAATGGCCGAAGACCCGGCAGATTCTCCCGATATTTCGTTAATCCCACCGGGACTACAGCTATAGATTGAACCGCCGGATATAGTCCACCTAACTCCTTAACGGTATGTTCAAGAACTTCACCATCATTATAACCCGGCACCAAAACAATTTGTGAATGGATCTGTATTTCTGCCTCCGCCAATTGTGCAAGCTGCTTAGACAAATCTCCTGCCTTGGGGTTCTTCATCAAACGGACGCGGGCTTCCGCATCCCAAGCATGCACAGAGATATATAAAGGACTTAGATGAAACTTGAGAATGCGCTCAAACTCATCTTCAGCCAAGTTAGAGAGGGTAATGAAGCTTCCTTGGGTTAAAGAAAGCCGATAGTCATCATCTTTATCATAAAGGCTTCCGCGCATTCCCTTCGGCATCTGAGCTACAAAGCAAAAGACACAATTATTTTTACAAAGCTTTAAACCTTGAGTGCTTATAGCCTCAACCTCAAGACCGAGCACTTCACCGTAAGACCTTTCAATATCTATCTCCCATAGTTCTCCATTAGCCTTCTCCACGAGCATGATAAATTCATCCTCAGCAGTTAAGTATTGGAAATCAATAATATCTTTGATCTCCTGCCCATCAATAGCAAGAATACGATCCCCGCATTCAATCTCCATCTCTTCAGCAATACTGCCTTTATGGACTGTAGCTACGACTAAACCTTCTTTCAAGCTAGTCATCCTTTCTATATGTCCCTCCATCGTCCGTTATGGACTCCTGCACTACTATCATCCCAGTTCTTAGATTTTTCTTAATCTGATTATACTCACGAATCTGCCTTAAGGCGGCAATCATAAGGCATGCTACACTGCTAAAATGCCAAAGAAATGCATTCGGAAGGCTGTAGTATCTGACAACTCCGTCAAATAAAAACATGACTAAGCCCATGTTGATGAGCATTCCACCGGAAAGGGCTAAGGTCATACTCCAAAGGTCATGAGTGCTGAAAAAAGCCACTGCTAAAAAAACTACAGCAAACAACCATCGATCATAGGAAAGAATCCCCGGTTCATTCAGTACAAACAGATCCTGAGCTAATAAACATATTGAAGTTACGAGTATCCCCGGAAATTTGCGACACTTAGCTCGCTTCCAAGCAATCCAGGTTACGGCAACCAAGACTAGGACCCGCGGAAAATCCCAATCCCAGGTAAGGGAAAGAGTAAAGCTATCTTCAATAATCCACCCCAAGATCCAAGCCAGTGGAAGAACTCGCAAACTTTTATCAATACGAAAAATCGGCCACTCTGCCCATGCCAGAAACCCAACACTCAAGAGCAACCACTCGCCAATCGGGAACACCAACTCTTATCGCCTCCTCAAGCTTGTTCCCTTATTATTCCCGCAAAGTCTGTCCTTCAATCGGAGGCATGGAAAAGGAACTTGGATGTGGCGAATTTATATGACTATAGCGAGAAATATTCAGTAAGATACCTATCTCGACTAAGGTAATGACTAAGGAACTACCACCGTAAGATACCAAGGGCAGAGTGATTCCTGTTACCGGTAATACTCCAGTCACTACAGAAAGATTGATCCCTGATTGAATCGCTAAAGAGAAGGTGATGCCAAAGGACAACAAGCGTCCAAACCGATCCGGGCATTTTCTTGAGATATAAAAAGCCCTGCCAAAGCAGAATATAAACAACCCAATCAAGAATACGGTACCCATTAAGCCTAGTTCCTCACCGATTAAAGCAAAAATCATATCCGTATAGGTTTCTGGTAAATATCCGAACTTTTGCAAGCTTCGACCTAATCCTACCCCAAAGATTCCCCCTGACCCAAAGGCAATCTCAGCATTGGTGATTTGATATCCCATTCCAGAGGCATACTGCCAGGGGTCCAACCAAACAAGAATTCGGTTCCATTGATAAGGTGTATTATAGATAAGATACAGAAGAGGTCCACCAAGCATAGGAACTGCCAGTAGAAACCAGCCGGTGCGTAGTTCAGTCTGCCAAAGAAGGGCAGCAGCAGTAAACACAAGCACTAGCGTTGTTCCTAAGTCAGGTTGCTTGTAAACCAAGGCTAAGAGCGGAATAAGAACGAAGGCCGGCCAAGCAAGATCCTTTAACTTCTTCACTGGATAACGGTCAAGGTAGTTTGCTAAAAAAAGTATGAGAGCAATTTTCGCAATTTCCGAAGGTTGTACATTGACTGGCCCAATTTTCAACCACCTGGATGCTCCATTGGCTTCAATTGCACTGTCGGAATTCAACACTAGCACCAGCAAAAACAAAGTGACACCAATTCCTAGGCCGGCAAATTTCCTGAAAACTGGAAAAGGAATCCTTGTGATAGTCAACCCCAAAAAGCTCCCGAGCACTGCCCATTTTCCTTGCTTCAGCACGTAGAAGAATGTATTATCGGTTTCATTATATCCTCTAACAGAACCTGCCGTAAGTACCATTACCAACCCATAGGCGAGAATTGCTAACACCGAGATCAGCAAATAAAAGTCTACCTCGTGGAGTGGCTTGGGTAACTTTCCGAGTATTGAGCGTTTTCGTCTTTTCGGCACTGCTAATCCCTCGCTTTAACTTCCATGAGAGTAATATTCTATGGACAGCAAATGACTTCCTGCATGCTTGCAAGAAGTCATAGATGCTCATTGGTTATATTTTATGTGAATTCCCTTTATCCTTCGGATTCTGTTTGGATAGCATCACCGATGGTAACTTGAGGGGCTTCGGGTTGACTCGCTAGGAGTTCTGCATCTTCAGTCGCTTGAGCTTCTTCAGCAGCTTCGCGAATACTTAAGCTAACGCGTTTTTCCTCGGGCTTGCATTCGATAACCTTAGCTTGAACCATGTCGCCGACCTTCACAATATCTTCTACCTTATTCACTCGCTTTTCGGAAAGCTGGGAGATATGAATCAAAGCATCGACCCCATCTTCCAACTGCACAAAAGCTCCAAAGGTGGCAATACGAACAACCTTTCCAGTAACAAGGGTGCCGACCGCATATTTCTCAAGGGCGTTTTCCCAAGGACTCGGTTTCAATTGTTTAAGACCCAAGGAAATCTTGCCCTGTTCCTTGTCCACTTTGAGAACTTGAACTTCCACTTCATCTCCGACATTAACATATTCAGAAGGATGCTTTACCCGTGTATAGGCGATGTCGGACACGTGAAGCAGTCCATCTACTCCACCAAGATCAATAAATGCTCCAAATTGAGCCAAACGCTTCACAGTACCGCTGATAACGTCACCTTCCTGGAGGTTCTCGAGCAGGCGTTCCTTCTTAACAGCAAGCTCTTCCTGCAAGATTTCCTTTTGCGAAAGCACCACCCGGCGTTTCGAGGGATCAAATTCAATAACCCGCATGCGCAGAGTTTGTCCTTTGAATTGATTTAAATCTTCCACATAGCCCGGTTGAATTTGCGAGGCAGGCACGAAACCCCGCATACCCACATCAACAATTAATCCACCTTTAACTACCTCAGCTACTTTACCCTGAATTTCTTGTTTGGTCTCTGCATATTCTTTGAGGCGATCGGCAGCAGCAAATTCATCAGCTCTACGCTTGGAAAGAATAGGATTTCCCTCTTCATTCTCCACGCGAAGTACAACAGCTTGGATCTTATCGCCAACTGCAACAATATCACTGGGTTGTACATTAGAAGATACAGTGAGTTCTTTAAGGGAGATTATCCCTTCGGACTTCCAACCTAAATCAACAAAGACTTCATCATGGTTCACTTTTACGACTGTTCCAGTGACTAAAGCACCGCGATGCAAACTCTGCATCTCTGCGGCCCAGTCCTCCATATTCATAATTTCATTCATTTCTTGGTTTTCCATGTTTGACATCTTGTTATAAACCTCCTCAATAATCCAATCTGGTGTCGAGGCTCCAGCCGTAAGTCCTACGGTTTCTACCCCTTCAAACCAGTTATTTTCTAATTCATCAGCCGTTTCGATAAGATATGTTTTGGTATGTTCGGCGCAAATCCCGGCCAACTTTCTGGTATTGGCACTATTTTTACCTCCGACCACAATCATCACATCAACCTTACCAGCCAATTCTCGGGCAACGGTTTGCCGCTCCTCTGTAGCATTGCAAATGGTATTATGTACCTTGAGCTCTTGGGTATGTTTTCTTAACTCCTCCACAATACTGTGGAAATTCGCAGCTGGCTGCGTCGTCTGCGCCAGTACAGATAGTTTTTCATAAAAGGGAAGTTCCATAGCTTCCTCAAGTGTCTCAATCGCTATTGATTTAATTCCTGCCCATCCCAAGATTCCTTGTACTTCAGGGTGTTGGCGATCCCCCACTACAATGACTTGACTAGACTTGGAAGCTTCGGCGGCCAGTCGTTGTGCTTTTTGGACAAATGGACAGGTAGCATCTACCACTTCCACTTGTAAGCGTTGGGCTTCTTGATAGATATCAGGTGGAACCCCATGGGAGCGAATAATTAAAGTATCTCCGTTTTGTGTTTCCTTCACTTCCCCGACAACACGAACTCCTTGTTTTTCCATCTTCTCTACCACTTGCTTATTATGGATCAAAGGCCCTAAGGATGCGGCACTAGAAGAAACAACAGTTCGTTCAGCCATATCTAATGCTCGCTTAACGCCAAAGCAAAATCCGGCCTTTTCCGCCCGGATAATTTTCAATTTTGCTCCTCCTTAACTCGCATTACGCTTAAAATTCGCTATAATTCCTAAAATTCCTTCATTAGAATTAAATTGCCCTCTCCAAGAAAAATAATGCATTGTCCTGCTGTCTCATGTCACTTGCTTAACAAGCAAGGGGCTTAGTGGAGATTAGCAACGGACAAATTATCGATAGCCTTCATTATTTGGTCTGCAGCCCATTCCCGGCGATTTTCTACCCCTTCAGGGGCTTTGAGTTGCTCGGGACTGATGGGGGGGCCGACAACAACTTCAATATGACCCCATCCTCGAGTCAAGAGATTCTTGGTGCCATTCACACGCATAGGCACGATGGGAGCTTGACTTTTCTCCATTAATAAAATCATACCAGAAAAACCTTTTTGCAGCTCACCAGACTTCGAGCGTGTACCTTCGGGAAACAAACCTAAAACTTTCCCTTCCTTGAGAACCTTCAAGGCATTTCGGATGGCACTGGTGTCACCTTGGCCTCTCTTTACAGGGAAAGCTCCTAGGTGGTTACGAAAGACTTTTCCTAAAAGTGGATTAGAAAATAATTCTTCTTTTGCCATGAAGGAAACATTGAGCGGTACACTACAGGCTGCCACTATCGGATCCCAATTGCTGACATGATTACTTACTAAGATCACCGGTCCGTTCTTCGGAAAGTTTTCAACCCCGTGGACTTTCCAGCCCATCGCTCGAAACTGTAAGCGAAATAGTTTTTTTAAAAAATGATATAGGCTCATTATCCTTTCGCCTCACTTTTATGGCGTATCATCAGACTTAATTATTGATCAAGCTGATGATACGCTCGATAATTTCCTCCACACTCAAGCCAGTGGTGTCAAGGATAATGGCATCGGCAGCCGGAACCAAGGGTGATACTTCTCGCTGTTGATCGGTTTGGTCACGCATCTGCATATCCCGCTCAACCTCTGCAAAGGAAATCTGCTTGCTTGTCTTTTGCAACTCCAGCCAGCGGCGTCTCGCTCTCTCTTCAGCGGTTGCTGTCAAAAAGATTTTAAGATCCGCTTCCGGCAAGACATAGGTTCCTATATCTCGTCCGTCCATCACGACGCTTCCTCGTTGAGCTTCACGTCGTTGTAATTCCACTAATCTTTCTCTAACCCCAGCATAAGCTGCAATGATCGATACATTACGTGAAACCTCAGGGGTCCGTATGGCTTCTGTTATATCCTGTCCGTCGCAATGTATTTTTCTAGCTTCAGTATGATCAAGAACGATATCGCATTTCCAAGCTAGCTCTACAATGGCCTCTTCCTGGTCCAAGGGGATGTTTATGCTCATCGCCTTATATGTAATCGCTCGATACATCGCTCCAGTGTCCACGTAAAAAAGCCCTAACCGATGAGCAATTCCTTTAGCAATTGTGCTTTTACCCGCACCCGCCGGGCCATCGATAGCAATCTGAAAATTATCTTTCACTATTCACACCCTCGATTTACATTCTTCTAAGAACGACATTTTATTATACCATAATGTCCGAAGCCCTCACAATCATTGTACCTCTAAAAACCTTCGGATATGACGACTAGAAGCAGGGCGACAATGTTGTTGAGCGCATGTAGAGCCACTGCCGGCTTGATCGAGTTATATTTCATCACAAGGGAAGCCAAAACCATCCCTAGGACAAAACGTGGAATAAAGCCATAAGACTGAAGATGCAATCCAGAAAAGATGGCTGCACTTATTGCAGCAGCTGTCCATTTGCCCATGTAGCTATTCAGGCTTTTATAAATAATCCCTCGAAACATCGTTTCTTCGAGGATAGGGGCAAGCATTCCAGCTAAAATAAGATTCAAGCAGAAAGTAATTAGCGTAGCGTTACCTAATAATTTGGAATAGACATCAGTATCCGGAGGAGTAAACCCTCTTTCAAACAGGTAAGCCGCATAGATGATATTCACAATCCAAGTGAGGATATAAAGAGCAACGACCCTTCCCAAGTATCTTTCTTTCACATCATCCCAACCAAAGTCGCTCCAGCTCCACTTACGAGTGCGCATGATGAATAAAATGATCAGTAAAAACATACCCTGCGTCATAAACCCATTAACATAAAGGAGGACACGCTCATACTCCCACCAACTAGCTATCCAAGCCGTGATAAAGCCAAGCCCTAGGTAAAGAACTGCAATCCCTATAAGGGCATAGAGCAATTCAACCCAAGTTAACTTCCTTTGCCCGGCCTCAGCCCCATTTTGCTCCAATGGCCTATTCTCAATGTCAGACAATTGATGATCGATTGGTCTCACCTACCCTTTAACTTCAAATGACTTGCTCCAAATGAACTGCTTCATAAGCACCGACTAATTTCTCTCAATTTTTATTGGGATTGAGAATTATATATCAGAGATTTTAGATTATTTGTGGGGATACTGTAAATACTATCTCTGTTCAATTTCTGTTCAATTCTCATTCCATTGTAAACTAAAGCACTCGGGAGGTCAAAATGAGTATTATAGTAGATCATCAATATTTGCGGATCCCTATTTCAGCCTACCTCAAACAAGTTGCTGACTTCACCAATCCTTGGAACGAAAGAGCCTATCAAGCTTATATTCAACACTTCTTGAACGAAATTCACGACGAGGGCATTATCGGTATGGTTCGTCAACATCGGGATGATCAATACGTTTACCTCGATGCGGCTGTTCGTTATCCCCTAGAAAATTAACTATCAAAACAATAAGTTAAAGGGAACGCATCGAAACTTTTGTTTCGTTGCGTTCCCTTTTAGGTTTAATCGATGGAATCAAGTAATGATACTAGGTCAGTTATAGTTGACCTTTAAGCTTCTTCATCCTGCTCTTGTTAGTAGCTAGAACATAGATAAGCACTGCATAGAATGCAACGAAAATAATTGTGCCCAGGTTAAACGGTCCTTTGGAACCCCAGTACAAGAGAGAATAGCCAAAGGCACCAGGAATTAGGGCATAGTAGAGGAAGAACATGAAAGTTTTTCTGATAGTATCCCCTTCACGTCCTAGGAAGCCAACCACGGCCGAAGCAGCTACGACATTGTGGATACAGATAACATTACCTGCAGCACCGCCTAGCGCTTGGAGAGCAACAATCCACATAGGCCACTCCATGGCCATTGGAGCAAGAGCAGGATTACCTTCAACAATCAGCTGAGCAGTCTGGAACTGGAACAGGGAGAAGGTCATATTGCTGACGGTATTGGAACCGGCAATAAAAGCTCCTAAACCTCCGATGATCGGAGCAAACAAGGGCCACATTCCGCCGGCTAAGTAGTAAGTAGCTTCAGCCAGAGCGTAAGGCATCTTGAGTAATCCAGCAGCTCCTCCACCGGAGTTGATGAATACTTGAACCATGGGAACGGTGAAAATCAAGGCGACGCTGGCACTAGCTGTGACTGAAAAAGCTTGTTTCCAAGCCTTAGTATAGGCCTCCATCTTCATACCATGAACTAAGAAGGTAAGGAAGGAAACAATGATAAAGATAGTACCCGGCGAATAGAGAATCGCCCATTTTTCTGCTAGTCCACCAATCTGAGGATAGGTAAGAATTACAGAATTCAGCCAAGCCTTAACCGGCGGTATAAGACGAGTAAAGAGAATCAGAACGGCTACAAAAATGTAAGGAAGCCATGCCATAAATGATGACATACCACCGGGCTTTTCCACATAATGAACTTCAACCGTACCTGTCCACGAAGGATCCCAGTCTTTCTTGTCGATGAAGTCCCAAGTATCTTCTTCTTTAGGAGTAAGGAACTTTCTCTTCGCAGCAAAGACCACGATAAACAGTCCTATGAGAGCTCCCAGCATGGAGGTTAACTCGTAGTTAATAAAACGGTTGACCAGAACGTAGGGAATTGTAAAAGCGAGGGCGCTGAACAAAGCAAAGGGCCAAATAGCCAACCCTTCTGACCAAGACTTGTTCTTACCAAAGTATCTGGTCATAAAAGCGACAACGAAAAGAGGGGTCAAGAAACCACCAACAAAGTGCAAGATTGCGACATTATGAGTAATAAGTGCGATAAATTGATCAAAATAAGCAATCTGATTGAGATTACCCGCGGCATCCACAACTTGAATACCAAGCTGAGATGCAAATTCATTGACGCCTTGGTCAGCGCCGGCTCCCAAGCCTTGACCGACTCCCGTACGCATTGGCGTACCGACAGCACCAAATGAAACAGGGGTGCTCTGGATCATCATACCGGCGAGAACTGCTGCAAACGCAGGGAAACCAAGCCCCAACATCAACGGAACCGCTACAGCTGCAGGAGTTCCGAAACCGGAAGAACCTTCAATGAAAGAGCCAAATAACCAAGCTACAATGATTACTTGAACACGCCTATCAGCTGAAACATTGATAAGACTTTGGCGAATCTGTGCTAAACCGCCCGATTCCATAAGGGTATAGAGAACAAGCACAGATCCAAAGATAATATATAGGAGTGTAATCGCTACGACGAGACCTTTGATTGTACCACCAACGATCTGCATCCCAGGTAATTGCCATGCAAACAACGCTACAAGCACGACGGTAATATACGAAAGGGGCATCGCTTTACTTGCCGGCCATCTTAAGCCAACAAGGAAAATTGCCACGACCAAAATTGGTAATAAGGCCAAAAATCCCTGCATTAGAATATTCATCAATTTACCTCCCCAATACTGTTTTTTTAATACTCGGTAAAGTTTACTTACTAAATATTACTATACCAATTAAAAAATAATTAAAAATTCAGCTTGTTCTATTGATAGCAATATTATTAAGTAAGTCCGAATGATAATTATCTCGAGTTCTCTCTCCTTTCAGAATATTATTTCAATATTCGGTTTTATTAGATTACTCTAATTCCTTTTTAGAAGCATCACCTCCTTTAGTGAGAAAAATAAGATACTCAGATTCTTGAAGAGTTCTATTACTTCCAATAATCTGAATTTTACGTTTTCTCTTACTTATTATTCGACGGCTACTTTTCTATCCCTTCTTCGTGAAATAAATAATTTCTAAAAATTTTAACTCTTAATTTAATTCTGTCTCTTTATAATTACTACGCCATTAACTGACGGAATTGCCAACCAAGCCTAAAAATTTTTTAACCTGGATTCCCGCTGACACCTAACGAGTCAGCTACAAAAATCCTTTGAAAAGCTTGAAATAACTTGTGTTTATCCATATTAACAGTTGTTTCCAAGCTCGTTATGTGTTACAATATACATAACGAGGAGGTGCTTCTGTGGCAGCTATCATTCACCAGAAAGACAAGCGCTCCGGCATTACATACGCCTATGAATCTGTGTCCTATTGGGATAAGGAAAAACAGCAGTCCCGATCCAAACGAACACTCATCGGCCGGGTGGATGACAAGACCGGTGAAATTATTCCCACAGACGGTCGAGGTCGCAAAAATAAAGAAACTGCTGTGCCGGCTAAAAGAGGCCCGGTGCCTGCTGAAATAGTGGACAGATCCTTTTATGGCGCAACCTATTTGCTTGACGCCATTGGTGAAAAGCTGGGTATCACCCAGGACCTGAAGGCATGCTTCCCAGAGACGTACAGACAGATTATGACGACAGCCTATTACCTGGTGCTGGAAGACCACAGTCCCTTGTACCGCTTTGAAAAATGGGGTAGCCTTCATAAGCACCCTTATGGCAAAAACCTTACCTCCCAAAGAAGCAGCGACCTGTTTGCTTCCATCACGGAAGAAGACAAGCAGCAGTTCTTTAAGCTACAGGGAAAACGCAGAAGTGAAAAGGAATACTGGGCCTATGACATCACCTCCATCTCCAGTTACTCAGAGACTCTTCGACAGGTGCAGTATGGGAAGAACAAAGAAGATGATAGACTCCCTCAGTTGAACCTGGCCCTGGTCTTTGGAGAAACCTCCAACCTGCCTTTCTATTACCGGAAGCTGGCGGGTAACATACCGGATTCTAAGACATTAGAACACCTGATGGCAGATTTGGATACATTAGGGTTTAACAAAGTGAAACTGGTGATGGACAGAGGCTTCTACAGCGAATACAACATCAATGCCCTCTATAAAGAACATGTGAAATTTATTATCGCTGGGAAAATGTCCCTCAACTTTATGAAAAGCAATCTGGAAGACATCTACGAAAACTTCAGAAGCTTTGAACACTACAACGAGGCCTATGAACTCTACTGCCGTACTGTCGAGACCAAGTGGCAGTATACCCAGTACCAACCCTACAAGAAAGAAACCCTGAAAGAACCCCGGCGAATCTACATTCACTATTACTACAACATCGATAAAGCCGCAGAAGAAGAAAAAGCCTTTGACAGAAAACTGATGGCCCTGCGCCGTGAACTGGAATCCGACAAACGGATTCCGGAACATGAAGCCCAGTACAAAAAGTACTTTGATGTGAAGACTACTCCCAAGCGGGGCACAAAATCCACAGTAAGAGAAGAAGCTGTCCTCCAGGCCAAGAAGTATTTCGGCTTCTTCGCCCTTCTTACCAACGAAACCATGGACGCTGTGACAGCCCTTGAAACCTACCGGAACAAGGATCTGGTAGAGAAGGCCTTCGGCAACTTGAAAGAACGGCTAAATCTCCGCCGTGCCCTGGTATCCTCCGAACAAAGTCTTGACGGTAAGCTCTTCGTAGAGTTTGTAGCACTGATTTACCTCTCATACATCAAAAAGCAGATGCAAGTTTCCGATCTATTCAATAAATACACCATCCAGAGCGCTCTGGACAAGGTGGATATTATTGAATGTTTTGAAGTGCCAGGTCAACAGTTGCGTGTAGGAGAGGTGCTGGAGAAACAAAAGGAAATCTATCACGCGCTGGGTGTTAGTCCACCGTCCTCGTTATGAGTTGGTGGGAATCCAGGTTTTAAGATACTGAGCGAAATAATTCGACGAACTAATGATAAATCCTTCTGACTAGTTCTATTTTTTTAAATAATTTTATATCTTTTCTATAGGCTGAATATTTAGATAATGAATTTAGACTGGATTCACGCAATAAAAAGGAGAACCACACTTAAAGGTTTAATGTAGTTCTCTTAAGTAATAGAATTATTACAAATACTAAATTTCTAATTTCTTTAGTTAGTAATTCTTCCGATTAAGCTCATGAAATTAGGGAAAGAAACAGCTGCGGCTTCGATACCAGACAAGCTTACCCCTTCTTTAGATAGCAGCCCGGCCACAACCCAGGCCATTGCTAAACGGTGATCTCCATGACTTGACCCATTACCGCCATGCAATTGAGAGACACCTGTAATCTTTAATCCATCCGGAAGCTCCTGGATATCGGCTCCTAAAGCCTCTAATCCTTGGGCTACCATTTGGATTCGATCGGTCTCTTTTACCCGAAGCTCTGCTGCATCGCGGATCGTGGTTACGCCCTTAGCCATACTAGCAGCGACTGCAAGGATAGGAACCTCGTCAATCAGCCGTGGAATCATCTCACCCTGGATTTCAATACCATGAAGTTGAGCAGGTCGAACCCGTAAATTGGCGCGAGGTTCCCCACACTCTTCCTTTTCATCTTCCACTTGAATATTAGCACCCATCTGCCAAAGGGCATCGAGGATACCTGTTCGTGTTTTATTCATTCCCACGTTTTGGATGAGGATTTCTCCTTGCGGGGCTAAGCTACCTAAAACTAGAAAAAAAGCCGCCGAAGAAATGTCTCCTGGTATTGAAACCTCTTGTCCAGATAGTTTGGCTCCGCCCTTGATCTTCGCTGTATTTCCTTCACTGATGACAGGGACTCCAAATCCCCGTAGCATTCGTTCCGTATGGTCCCGAGAAAGGAAGGGCTCCGTCACCGTAGTTTCTCCTTCAGCTTTAAGTCCAGCCAGCAGAACGGCGGATTTCACCTGAGCGGAGGCTACAGGTGAGTGGAAATCAATCCCCTGCAAAGAGCCCCCCTGAATCGTCAAGGGAGCATATTTCCCTGCTTGGCGACCCAGAATTCGAGCACCCATCTCCTGTAAAGGAAGGGTAACTCGGCCCATAGGTCTGGAGCGTATGGATGAATCTCCAGTTAACGTGACACTAAATGGGCAGCCTGCTAATACGCCTAAGAAGAGGCGCATTGTGGTCCCAGAATTCCCTACATCTAAAATATCTTGGGGCTCCTGCCACTGCTCAAAACCCTCTCCTCTAATCCAGACCTCAGTATCTCTTCGTTCCCATTCTACTCCCAGCCTTTGCAAGCATTCCAGCGTGCTTAAGCAATCTTGACCAGGCAAAAAATTTGTAATATGGGTTTCACCATTGGCCATCCCGCCAAATAACGCAGCCCTATGGGATATTGACTTATCCCCCGGAACTTGAATTTCACCTTGTACTTTCTGCACAGGATTAATTCGTATTCCTTCTAATTCATGGTTATTATGCATTTTGCTACCTCCGGTTTATCCGATGACTACCAGCCGTATGACTCCCCAACTTCATAGGCAAACTCCATCTAAAGCCAAGAATCACTTGAGTACGCGACCTCTGGCTGATTGAGCCCGTTCAAACACTTTAATAATTTCTTCCTCATCGGTTTGTTCAATGGCCCCACGAATTTCTCGAAGCTTATCTTCCCAAATATCCAAAGCATAAAGAATCGCTGAGGAATTGCGAAGGATGATGTCCCTCCACATCTCCGGAGAACTATCCACCAGACGGGTTATCTCTCGGAAGCTCCGACCAGCTAATTCTAAAGGTTTTCCTTCGGGAAAGCCCTCTGCAGCAGCTAGGGCCAAAGCAAGGGATAATAAATGGGGCACATGGCTAACTAAGGCTACCTGATGATCATGTTCCTCATATTCCCGATAGATTACCCTTGCCCCCAGGGTATTAAGCAATTGCGAAAAGCTCTCGATAATTTCCCGCGGGCATAAAGGGTGGGGGGTAAGGACATAGGGATAACCCCCAAACAAGTTCGGATTAGAGGCTTCAAATCCATGTTGTTCTGAGCCTGCCATCGGATGTCCGCCGATAAAGTAGACAGACTCTAGATCATCTGTAGCTTGACATATTTCCTTTTTAATACTGCCGACATCCGTTATGAGGGAACCCACAGGAATCCGTCCCTTAATCTGGTTTAGCGTTTCTGTTAATAACGCTATGGGAGTAGCTAGAACGACTAGATCCACATCCAGGGCTTCAGGAATTACCTGCCAACCTTCTTGAATCCATCCCCGCGATTTTCCTGATGCCAAGCTATGAGCATTGCAATCAACAGCAGATACTGACCAGCCTTGGCCCGCTAAAGCCCCCGCCCAAGAACCGCCGATAAGTCCCAATCCGATGATGCATGCACGAGGGTTCCTCTCTCCTGTCCAGCCCTTGGATAAAACCGGCCGTTGCTTATTCTCCATGACTAGTGAGCTCCCTTCACCGGTCTTCCCAGTGCAGTAGATAAACTCTCCAACTCGTCCATCATGGTAGCAAAATTGGGGATAGTTAAGGATTGTTTACCATCGGACATGGCTTTTTCCGGTTGGGGGTGCACCTCAATAATGAGGCCATCTGCACCGGCTGCGACCGCTGCTTTTGCCATCGCAGGGACTAGGCTCCAACGTCCGGTTCCATGACTGGGATCGACAATGACCGGAAGATGTGATAGCGCATGCAAAGCAGGGACCATGCTTAGATCTAAAGTATTCCTTGTATAATTCTCAAAAGTGCGAATTCCACGTTCACAGAACATGACTTGTTTGTTACCGCCGTCCAGGATATATTCAGCGGCCATCATCCACTCTTCTAAGGTCGCAGAAGGCCCACGTTTGAGGAGGACCGGTTTATTCGTTTTGGCTACCTCCTTGAGCAGGATGAAGTTTTGCATATTGCGAGCTCCAATTTGCAGGATATCTGCATAATGGGCAACTAGTTCTACATCGCGAATATCGACTACTTCTGTGACCACCTGCAACCCGGTTTCTTCCCTAGCTAAGGCCAAAAGCTTCAACCCTTCTTCCTCTAACCCCTGAAAGGCATAGGGTGATGTGCGTGGTTTGAAGGCCCCACCCCTTAAAAAGGTTGCCCCCGCTGCCTTAACTGCAT
The DNA here is from genome assembly GCA_050251735.1 of Desulfitobacterium sp. Taxonomy (GTDB): domain Bacteria; phylum Bacillota; class Desulfitobacteriia; order Desulfitobacteriales; family Desulfitobacteriaceae; genus Desulfitobacterium. The sequence goes on along the minus strand of JBFWMF010000002.1, from coordinate 130,698 downwards.
GAGCAGTCTCGAGAATTTGCGATCGACTTTCAACACTACATGGTCCAGCCATAACATGTATCTTTTCGCCACCAATCTCATGTTCCCCAACCTTAATGACCGTGTTTTCTTTCTGGAATTCACGACTTACCAGCTTATATGGTGCAAGTATTGGTACCACCTTCTCTACCCAGGGTAATGCTTCCAGATCCAAAGATTCTAGTCTTGATCGATCCCCCACAGCCCCCACGATGATCTTCTCAACTCCTTGCGAGAGATGGATCTTAAATCCCTCTTGGCTCAAACGTTCAGTGATTTCCTGAACTTGTTCTTCAGATGTTCCATTTTTTAATACAATAATCATGGTCTACACTCCTCACTACCGTCCTACATTTTTTGCTTATGATTACTCACTTACGATGCGAGCAAAATCTACCATTCTGAAACAATTTAGTATTATTGAAATAAATCTTGACGAAGATTGATTGCATCCCGTAAATAAACCGGCTGGATTTCAGCCTGAGTTAGAGATGTCTCTATATGCAGCAGCACTCGTAGACATCGAGGAAGTGACCCCGGAACTGGAATCTCGTTGAGGCAGATCATAGGCACTCGGTCCCAGCCCAACTGGCGGGCAAAGGTTGCCGGAAATGCCGCGTCAAGATCCTGCGTAAGCGTAAATATCGCACTAATGATATCTTCAGGTGCAAGTGAATTTCGTCTTACTATTTCATTGATGAGTTCATGAGTTGCTTCTCGAATGTGTTCAGGATCATTTTCTTCTACTGTAATCGCACCGCGAAGACCACGTACACTTGTCAATTCATTCACCTCGCTTAAGTATCCAAACTCTTCATCTCTTTGGTAACAGCTCTATGACCAAGCCCTACCGCTACCTCATCGAGATGTAATAAGCCAACGCCAAAGAATACAGCAACTGATAAATGCTCATCCCTTCGCGCAATTCCTACTTTCCCACCGATATTTAACCCCATGGCCTTAGGCATAATTTGGCTTAGAGCTTCACGAGTAGCCCCGGCCACAGCCCCTTCGTCCCCATGGGTCTCTTTAATGACACCTTCTCGTTTAGCTGCGACAATACTCCGTTCCACAATCTTTTTAATCGCAGTAAGATACTCGCCGCCATAATCCACTGCCACAGCATGTATCCCATGCCGATTGAAACCTTCCTTTAAATGAGCTTCCTCCTCTCTACTTTCTGTCATAGCCATGCGCAGTGCCGCCATAGCAATCTTTTTACTTTCGGCTACCATCTTATTCATCCTTTCCCTGAAGGGATTCATTAATTAGATTAACCCATCCTTAATAGTACTACACAATGAGATTTTAGACATTAAGGCTTTTAGGGTGTTATTCCTAGTCGCAGATCACTATAATGCTTATATCCTGCTCAAAAAAGATAATAAAAAAGACACCTAACGGTGTCAATTTTTTCAATTCACCGTACTACCGTCCTTCCCTTCTTCATTTGTACTAAAGCAATCTTATAATTCGCCAAACCATCCTACAAGGTATCTACGCCGTCCTCCAGATGTCGCAATTAAATATTAAATTAAATTATATGATGGTTCAGGCTCATTTTCAAGGCCTAATTTAATTTATCATCATTAAAGGTCAATTATCCATGACTTTGATTTTTCTAATCTTCAGAGCTTTACCGGCAATATAAGCAATTAAAGCTGCAACCACACTGAAGAGAGCTCCCATTTTTGCAGCTCCTTGAAGACCCGGATCAACAAATGCAACACCTGATACAAACAGTGCAACAGTAAGCCCCATTGCCGCAATCACACCAGCGACAAAGAGCTCTTTATAGCCCATACCTTTTGGGAAAGGAAAGCCCAAAAACGTTGCCAGTGATCCCATCAAGAAAATCCCAATGGTTTTTCCAGCAATGAGAGCTATAAACACAAGCCATGTGAGGGTACTGATTCCGGAAAACTCAACCCCAGCATTGGTTAATCCGAACAAGAGAAGGCCAAAATCAACAAAGATCTTCCACTCATGTTCAAACGTTTTCAGAGTAGAGTGATCATTAGGGTCATCTTCAAACAAGCCGGCCTCTTCTCGTGAGGGGTGAGGTAAGAAAGGAACGATAAAAACTAAGGCTAGAGCAGGATGAATATGAGCCTGATAAAGGCCTATCCAACTCAAGGCTCCGCCTAAAATTATATAGGGCCAGTAGCTCTGAATATTTTTACGTTTAAGAAAATAGGCAACCATCATACCCGCCACTGTAAGCAGTAAATAAATTGGAGCCACTGGATTAGCAGGGTCGGGATAGAAGAAAGCGATAATCATCAGACCAATTCCATCATCAACGATAGCTAGAAGAAGTAAGAAGGAGACTGCAGGGTGGTGAGCACCAAACACCATTCTTGCTACCAGCCATGCTAAAGCAATATCTGTGGCTGTAGGTATACCCCAACCTTTTGTAAATTCGGGGCTTCCAATCAATGCATTCAAACCTATATATACAAGGGCTGGTCCTAAGACACCACCAACAGTCGCCATCAGCGGATTGATTGCCCGCTTTAGCGGGTTTAAACTTCCTCCGGGTAATAAGCTTTGAGTAATTTCGATAGCTGCCATAGCAAAAAAGAAGACCATAAAAATATCGTTAACAAAAAAATGCAAAGATATATGGCCCACAACCTCATAGTGAACAAAATAATGATAGCTTTCCGGTGATATGTTAGCCCAGACAAGTGCAATAATGACACCTAAGATTAGAGGAATTGAAAACTCCTGCAATAAATTGATTGTCTTATTCTGCGTAATCATTCGATCTCCCCCTCAAAAATACTCATATCTTAATAGAGTGCTTAAAATAGCCCACTCATTCGTGCATGTTCTTTCCTCCTTTCCTAAAAAAGAATATAAAAAGAGAGCAGTCCAAAAAGGAACTACTCTCCCCTAAGAAGTTCTAAAAACTTGTAGCTTGGCAATCCTAGCTGTAATATACAACCTTAGACCCATAGCTTTAGCGTCCTTTACTTTCGTAAAGTTTGCCTCAACCCCATGACATATACAAATTCCATAATCCATATAAATTTAGCATAAATAATACGAAAAAACAAGGAATTTAAAAACAGCAAACTCAAATTAGCGCCTGACCCTTAACATCTGAATATTATGTTCGATCATAACCGTCTGATTCTGTCGTGGTTCAACAAGCTCCGGAGCCTTTTCTATGACTTGTACCCGAACTATTGTTGGTACATTAGTTCCATCCAACTGCAGATTTCCTACCTGAATTGGGATCACTAATTCTCCCCGCGCTAATGTCCCTAAGAATTTCCCATTTTGAGCCACACGAATCGGTGCAGCAGGATCAGCCTTGAGCGTTATTTGAAATGTTTGAGAAACAATTTCTTGTATTAAGTCCGGTGTTACCGTACTGGATACAGGTGTACTATCCAAGGAAGGAGCTTCAACATTTTGAGCGACTGAAATATAATAATCAACAGGATTTTTCGCCAGCCCTAGCCCCATTTGAATCAAAACCAAAACTACAGCAGAGAGAACAACTGCACGAATCATCATCTGTTCTAGTTTTCGAAAACCTGTGGGCGAATTTTTCCTAAGGCCTATGCTCCCGGGCACACTCCACCAAGAACGGCTCTTTGCCCTTCTCCATTTTCTCCTGCTAAATAAATTCAAACGACGCATAAACCTCACCTCTTCATTAGTCTATGCGTCAATTTCATGAACTAAGACTTGATCATGAATTATTAAACTAAATTTAAATAGCTACTCTTTCATTAAGACATATTCCCCAGCAGCCCTTCCTGCTCGATAGCCCATGGCAAATGCAGCTTGAAGGTTATATCCTCCTGTTACTCCATCCACATCTACCACTTCACCAGCCCAATATAGTCCACAAACTTTTTTTGAAGCCATTTTTTTTGGGTCGATTTCCTTTACATCTACTCCCCCAGCTGTCACGATAGCAGCGGCTAAGGGTAATGTCTCTATTATGGTTAACGGTAGTTCCTGCATTAGTTGGACTAGGTGCTTTCTCTCCTCGCGGCAAATACTGTGAACCGTTCGTTCCGGAGGAATCTCGGACAACTTAATAATCACAGGAATTAAACTCTTAGGGAGCATTTCATCCAATGAATTCTTAAACTGCTTATTAGAAAACTTTTGGAAATCTCTTTGCACTCTTTGATCTAGCTGCTCCAAAGTGAGAGCAGGTTTAAGATTAATAGTTAACCGCACCTTTTCCTCGCGGCTTAAAGCCTCTCCCGCCCAACGGCTTAAGGAGAGAATGATAGGACCGCTAACACCAAAATGGGTAAAGAGCATCTCTCCAAATTCCGTCTTTTGCCTTTTCCCTCCATACCATAAAGTAGCTTCCACATTACGCAAGGAAAGTCCTTGCGCTTCTTTCACCCAGTTCTCAGCCGTTTTCAAAGGCACAAGAGCCGGTCTCGGGGCAATAACCTTATGTCCCAATTTTTTAGCGATTCTATAGCCATCACCTGTAGAGCCTGTGCCTGGATAAGAACCGCCCCCGGTGCAGAGAATAACGGATTTTCCTTCCATGATCTGGCCAGTACTTAAGCGAACCCCACAAACACCCCCCTCTTCTAGGAGGATTTCGTCAACCGTCCGCTCTGTTGCCAGTTCTACGCCGGCATCCATGATATATTTCAACAAAGCTTCGACGATCTGCTCCGCATCATCGGAAATAGGGAAAACCCGCCCTCCCCGCTCAACCTTAGTCTCGACACCATATTGAGAGAAAAACTCTCGAAGTTTAATATTATCAAATTCTCGTAAAATCCCGTGGAGGAAACGACCATTGCCGGGATAGCTTTGAATAAAATCGACCACATTCTCAGCATTGGTTAGATTACAACGTCCCTTTCCCGAAATTGCAATTTTCCTCCCGGGACGTTCCTTCTTCTCCAATAGTATAACCTCGGCTCCTGCTAAAGCTGCTTGTCCGGCAGCCATGAGGCCTGCTGCTCCTGCTCCGATTACAATAACGCGTTCTTTGCTCATTTTACATCCTTCCTCTAATCGCAATATCCTAATTTTAGCACAACTTTTCCTAGAATAGAAATCAACTCAACTACAAGCTTTGTGTTGCATTAAGAATACCGGCAAATTTTGAGATTAGAAGTGTCTTATGCTATATTAGCTTTAGTATAAGATTTAGGGGGGATCCGGATGGAGTTAGATCAAAAAACAACACTGTTGATAAAAATCTCTGCAGCAGCTGCAACAAATGCTCTAGCAAGTCTACGTTCTGCTATGACGGACGCTAAAGCCTTAGGGGTACCCAAGGAAATCCTGCGCCAAACCGTTGAACTCGCCTTAGAAATTCAACAACAGCCTCTTTCCCATACTCAGCATTTAACAGATCAACTTCTGAGAGAAACCGTTAAAAAAAAGACCGCAAATCAAAAAGGCCCCACGCCTACCCTACATGTTCATGGGCCGGGCTGTGGATGCGGTCATCATCACCATAACAATTAAGCCCGGTTATAGTCAGAATGTAAAAAACCACGGTTGTCAACCGTGTTTTTCTGTTAAGGTAATCGAAAAAGTTAAATCAATTCGTTTGGATTAATGATACCTGATAATGAAACGATGTGTCTTATTAATTTTCTAGATAATAATTTTGGACATCTTATCAAAATTTACGTATAATCAAAGAATATTATAGGTAACGCAGAATATCTTGCGATGATTTTAAATTATTCGAAAGGGGATAGAAAGATTGTTCTGTCGTAAATGCGGTTCGGAAGTTAGCAAAAAAACTAAGGTTTGTCCAAATTGTGGAGTACGGCCCCTCTATGGAACCAAGCATTGTCAAGCCTGTGGCGCGACTACTAAATCAGAACAAGAGTTTTGTAAGGAATGTGGAGTACGACTTATTAAGCACGGGCCTACCGTTAAGGACGATACGCCAAAAGTAGCCAAAGCGTTTTCGTTTTGTATGCCTATTGTTGGTATCATACTATTTTTTGTTTGGCGGACAAAGAAGCCTGAAAGTGCTAAGTCAGTTTGCAATTGGACGATATTAGGGGTTGCAGGCGGAATGGTTCTTTATACTATCGGCCTTATATGGGGAGCTCTCAGTTCAGCTACAGGTTCTTGATTATAGGAAAATAGTTTAGAAGTAGTAGTTTAGGTGATTATCATGAACGTTGGAAAAATATTAAATTATTTCTTTCTATGTCACCAGTTACCCGAAAGGTCCTTCTTTTTTAGAGGCCATCAATTTCCCATCTGTGCAAGATGTACCGGAATATTATTCGGATATATTATTGGGGGATTAATTGCTATAAAATACCGTCATATACCTCTCGGTATTTTGGTCCTTCTGCTTATTCCACTAGGAATCGATGGGAGCGCTCAATATTTAGGTTTATGGAAGAGCACAAATAAACGCAGATTATTAACTGGAATTGCAGCAGGAATAGCCACTGATTTCTTACTAGTTTACATTGTTTTGATAGGTATTAATCATGGTAAGCTCTTATATCATTATTTTATGTTTTGAGCACGCAATCTCCACCCCATGATTCTCTTAGAAACATTATGAAGAAAAGATGCTATCACTTTTAGAGGAAGCACACGCAATGCACATGGGAGGTTCAGAGTTGTCAAACACCTGCTTTCCACAACGAACACAATGTTTAGGACTACCTTTGTGGAGAAGAATCTTACCCGTGAAATGCCGCTGAGATAATAGCTTTTTAGCAAAACCCAACGCTTTAGGGTTACATATGTTGACGCAGCGTTGACATCGCACACATTTGTAAGGTTCATAGATTAGAGAAAGTTCATCCCCCTCTTCTTTTTTAGTGAGAGCAGCTTGAGGGCAGATAGCCACACAAACTCCACAGCTCGTACAACCCTTCTTCACTTGTAAAGCAGGCAATGGAATTTTGTCCTGTGACGTTACTGACATCCGCCTGACCAATAATTCTCGAGTTCGTGGTATGGGATATGCTTCATCGGCTGTCAGTCCAGGCAAAATGTTTTCAAGTTTCTCCCATCCTTTTTTTCTCCATCCTTTTTTCTCTGCTGATTCTATTTTGGGAAGGACTGTTTTCCTTACATCCGATGATGCGGATTCATCCTCAACCTGCTGGTCAGGACTGACTTTGATCATCACTGGAGGATGATTCGGCCAACTCTCGTGAATCTCTTTAAATGTTTTAACACTTATGGCGCAAGCCTTCTTATCGGGACATTCTGTACATTTACCCGTATGAATTGTTATCTTTTTTTCTCTAGCCAGATCAATTAAGGTAAGCCACAAATCATGATCAATAATTCCTAGACAAGATATCTCAAATCCTAAGCTCGCAGCTTGCGGACAATTTAAAATAATATCTCCGTCGGTTCCCTCGATATATTGATGGAGGAGGTCAACATATCGATCTACAAATCCATCACTGGGACAGACAGCCATACAAACTCCACATTCCGTACATCTTTTGGTATCGATTTCTCGATACTCGGATATAGCTTGATGAGGACAGGCATCAACACATAAGCGACAAGGCTTGGCATAGGGTCTTTTTGTATTTAAACAATTCTTATGATGATACACCATTTGGCATGTGTTTAGCATTGTTTACACCTCTTTGATCCGCATAATCTATTGCACAATAATATCATTTGAACTTTACTTCATGCTATTAAGTATAAACTTTTTCATAAAGAAAAGGAAGGACAGGGGCAGCTCACACTTATATGCCCTATTCTTCCTCTTCATTATGGCTCGCTAACGTTTGCACATCTTTCAGCGCCTTTGCTCGAATTTTATTCGATTCTTAAATTAATTCTTGAAAACCAGATTTTCCTTTGCTTGAATTATAGAATTATTGTACTCATCAAAACCTTTTAAGACCTCTTGCTCTACTCCGTTGAGATGAGCTAGCATTATGTCTTTTGCCACCCGAGCATCCTTAGCTAAAATAGCATCAAAGATCTTTTGATGTTCTTGGAAAAGCAGAGCAGGGGTATACTTTCCTTCATACAACTTGGAGCGACTTGTTTTGAGCATATACTTCATAAGATCAGAGATTGTATCCATAAGTCGAATCATGATCTTATTCTTCGTAGCTCGAGTAATTGCATAATGAAAGCGATGGTCAGAAGATCCATCTGAAGTCGGCAAACTCAAATCGGCTCGCAATTCATCTAAAGCTGCTGAAAGTTCTCTTATATCCTCAACTTCCGCGCGCTCGGCAGCAATTCCAACAGCTTGAACCTCGAGAATCTTACGAGTTTCCAGCAATTCGATTATTGTTCCCTTTTCCATTGTGAGCATCCAAGCTAACGGAGCAACTACAGATTCAGAACGCAATTTGCGGACAAAAGTCCCCTCTCCACTGCGCACCTCGAGCAATCCCATCAGCTCTAAAGCACTAAGAGCCTCACGAATGGATGCGCGGCTGACTTGTAAACGCTCCACTAAATCTCGTTCCGAAGGTAGTCGATCACCCGGCTTAAGATCTCCACGAGCTACCAAATCACGAATCTGATCAACAATTTCTTCGTATATCTTGCGTGTCTTAATCGGTTTAAGCTCCAATTCTAACTCTCCTAACGATAACTCCATATCTCGATTAAGTTTATCATGAATAACACTTTATTGACTAGAACTATTTCTGTTTGGCGTAATAAATCACTTAATTCTGAATAACAAAATATTCATCAATAAAATGAGAGGTGGTAAATCAACCACCTCTCATTTGCTATACCCTCGTCTATACCAGATTCATACCAAGGACATTTGCTTACCCTAAAGGAAGAAAATCAATGTTACTACTGCAAAGAGGGGTAGCAGAATGCAAAGGCTATATACCATATAACCGAAAAAGCTAGGCATTTTCACGCCAGATTCCTCAGCTATACTACGAACCATGAAATTCGGGGCATTCCCGATATAGGTAATTGCTCCAAAGAAAACCGATCCTGCTGAGATTGCCAGAAGATAGATTGGGTGCTCAACTAAGAGCAAAGCCACCGCAGGGGCTTCCGCCATCCCCGGATAAAATTGACCCAAGGCTGTGCTAAAGAAGGTTAGATAGGTCGGCGCATTGTCAAGAAAGCTAGAAAGGGCACCGGTAATCCAGAAGTAATGAATAGGTTCTTGAACTGCTGAAGTGATGAACGACAAAGCGCCCGCTCCTCCAGCCTTCAAGATCGCTAAGGCGGGAGCCATCGTGATAAAAATCCCAAAGAAGAGATAAACGATTTCTAGGATAGGCCCCCAAGAGTATTCATTTTCCTCACGTAAAGCCTTTGGTGTAATCTTCATAGATATCACCATCACCGCCACCAACAAAACGTTACGAATAACATCTTGCCAGCCAAGATGCACACCGAGGATGTTTACTTCACTCATTTTTACGTAGCCACTAAAAAGAATGACTCCGATAATCACGGCCAGTAGAATAAAATTCTGTGCTCCAAGAATCTCTAACTTTTTCTTTGGAGTCGTACTTCCCACTTGATCTTCCGAAGAAGCTGTCGAGATCAAATGACCTTCCTTAATTTCCTTACTTAGATAGTATTTATCAAAGGCAATATAGATCAAAAGAAGGCCAAGGAGAACCACCGCCATGGGGGCAATTAATCGTAATGTCCAAAAGAAAGGAACGCCATGTAAAAAGCCAAGAAAAAGCGGGGGATCGCCCAACGGCGTTAGTGCTCCTCCCACGTTGGCGATTGTGAAGATAAAGAAGACTACCATGAAAGCCTTGTATTTACGTTCCTTGTTAACACGCAAGAAGGGACGAATCAATAACATCGCGGCACCTGTGGTTCCCATCCAAGAGGCAAGGATGGAACCCACCGTCAGAAAGCCCGTGTTAACCCAAGTTGTCCCTTTCATGGTTGTGCGCACTAAGATACCACCACCCACAGTAAAAAGAGAGCCAATTAAAACAATGAATGGGATATAATCGACAATCAATATATGAAGCAATTCATCAACACCCTGTTTCCCATAAACAGTTATCAGAGGAATTGCTAACAAGGCTGCCCAAGCTGCGGACACCTTGCCAAAGTTATGATGCCAAAATTTCGGAAGTAGTACCGGTCCTAAGGCTATGGATAGTAACATGCCGACAAAAGGAATGATTGAATACAGTGGTAAAATTGTACCTAAAGATTGTTCCATTTTCTCCTCCTTATAAGATAAGTTTAAGGGTAGGATAACTTCAATGGTTTGCACTAGCCCTTCAAGAACTAATTCTACCAAGAATTTCGATTTTTAAAAAGCGAAAAATAAATAAATTTCGGAATTAAACGAAGGCTACTCATACATTATTACTTAAATAATATTTCAATAGCCTCACCTCCACTCCATCTAAGTGGCCGAGCATAGCTTTTTTAGCCCCCTCGTCATCTTTCGACCTAATCGCCTCTAAGATTTGTACGTGCTCTTTATACAACCGATCGGGAGATTCATTCCATTCATAAAGCCTCACACGGCTTGCTTTCAGCGACTGTTGCATCGTGTCGGATATGGCATTCATAAGCCTCAGCAAAATTTTATTCTTACCGGCTCTCGCCACTGCGTAGTGGAAGCGGATATCCGCCTCTTCCCCTAATTGATCTGCCAGCAAATCATCATACATAGCCTTGAGAGCATCTTCTAACTCTCGCAAATCCTCTGACTCAGCCCTTTGGGCTGCTAAAACTACTGTTTGACCTTCCAATAGCTTACGCACTTCGATAAGTTCCAGCACAGTGTCCTTCTCCATACTTAAAACCCATGCCAAAGGAGTGACTACAGAATCCAGATTGATCTTCTTCATGAAGGTTCCTTCACCGCTTCGTATCTCCAGGAGGCCCATCATTTCTAAAGCACTAAGAGCTTCCCTCACTGAAGCGCGGCTTACATTGAGGCGACTCGCCAAATCCCTTTCAGAAGGTAGGCGGTCACCGGGTTTAAGTTCACCCTTGACAACCAAAAGTCGTATCTGCTCGATGATTTCCTCATATATTTTCTTGGTTTTTATTGGCTTTAGATCCATGCCAACCTCCTCTATTACAATAGAAAGAGATGGGAAGCAGATATCTACTTCCCATTATTTTTGAAGACTATTGAGTTAAATATAACGCATTTCAGAAAAGTTGTCTACTCCAGTTATACCATTCAATTATTGAAGAAATGCAGCTGCTTCAGCGATGGTTGGAACCATTCCGGGAACCACATATGCTTGTAGACAGATAATCGCAATTACAGCAACGAGCATTGCCAAAGAATGTTTAATAGTAAATTTAAAGAGTTCAGACTCACGCCCAACCAAACCGGTTGCTGCAGCAGCCACTGCGATGGATTGTGGTGAGATCATTTTACCGACAACACCACCGGAACTGTTAGCTGCGACAGTGAGGACAGGGTTGATACCAATTTGCTCTGCAGTAACTTGTTGCAGTTTACCAAACAGGGCATTGGCGGAAGTATCAGAACCGGTGAGGAATACACCTAACCACCCTAACACTGGGGAAAGGACAGGGAACAATGCTCCGGTAGAAGCAAAGAAGAGTCCCAAAGTATAAGAAAGACCGGAGTAGTTAGCTAGGTAAGCAAAACCAAGAACTGCAGCGATATTGATGACTGGATAAATCAATTGCTTCAGGGTATCTTTGAAGACTTTAACAGCCTTGGCAGGTTTGATTCCTAGAACGAAACAACTGATAATTGCAGCGATCAAGATTGCAGTACCGCCAGCAGATAAGAAGTCCCATTTAAAGATGGCATCATAGACTGTAGGTTTAGCAACGATAGGAGCTGCTTTGTAAATCATGCCATCGAGGCCAGGCCAGCTAAACTTAAGCACTAGATGGAGTTTATCAAGGATTAAGCTCTTGAAGCCAGGAAGTCCCCAAATAGTAACCATTGCAGTAAGAATGACGAAGGGAGACCATGCCTTAGCTATTTGTCCACCTGTATATTTCATAGCAACGGGCTCTTCGACATCTCTCTCATGAGGAAAACGCCAGATTTTTTTAGGTTTCCAGAATCTCAGGAAGACGGTAGTACATACTAAGGAGAACAAAGAAGAGATGATGTCTGGTAGATATGCACCAAGGGTGTTAGAAGACCACCATTGGGCAACTGCGAAGGATACCCCGGTCACGAGAATGGCAGGCATAACTTCTTTGGCAGATTTCCAACCAGCCATCAAAATAACAAGGTAAAGAGGAATAATAACAGAAATGAAAGGAAGTTGACGACCAACGGCTTGCGAAATTACGAAGTCACCCATACCGGTAACAGCACCTGCAGCGATGATTGGAGCTCCGATAGCACCGAAGGCAACTGGAGCTGTATTAGCAATCAAGCAAAGTCCGGCAGCTTTAATAGGATCAAAGCCAAGACCGATAAGTAGCGCACCAGTGATCGCAACAGGAGCACCAAAACCAGCCGCACCTTCTAGGAAAGCTCCAAAACAGAAAGCAACGATAAGCGCTTGGAGACGGCGGTCATTCGATATGGATGCGATAGAGCTCTTAATAATTTCGAATTGTCCGGATTCTACGGTTAAATTGTATAAGTACACAGCGGTAACTACAATCCAAGCAATAGGCCAAAGCCCATACAGCATACCATATGCCGTAGCAGAAAGAGCGAGGGTCACTGGCATTTTATATACTATAATTACGTCCACAATGGTAATGGCAAGGGCAGATAATCCTGCTACATACCCTTTCATCCCTTTTACGGCTAAAGCCCAAAATAAAAATACGATTGGAATAGAGACAGCTAGTGCAGTTAAGCCAAGGCTACCACCAAGCGCTGCGTAATCCTGAGTCCATGGCATGAGAGTTTCCACCTTTCAGAAAAATGTGTGTTTTTTTAATTTAATTTAAATTCTAAGTTTTTTAAGTGTTTTAAATTTTCTGTCTAGCCCCCTTATAGTAGTATGGTCAGGCCATAATCGGCCAATGAAATGCCAGATCAGTTTTTGAACAAGATGATCCGAGCACCAATTAATTGTATGTTAGTTTCGCAACATTTGCAATAGAAAAACGAAAATAAGAATAAGTTCACTTATAACGTCGGAATGTAGATTATCACGAATTCGTCTATTTTCCTTAGAAGCAGTAAGAAGGAAGCGCGTTCTCCACTTCCTTCTTACTGCTTTATCGTGTATTATTTTTTAAATATTTGTAATATTATGTATCCCAATTATGGCCCTGCCGAAATGGTAGGAATCATCCCTGGAACCACATAAGCCTGCAGGGTAACTATAATACATACCGCAACCAACAGGATCAACGAGTGCTTGAAGGTAAATCGCAAAAGCTCCGATTCCCTACCGACTAGAGATGTAGCGGCAGCGGCTACCGCAATAGATTGAGGAGAAATCATTTTACCTACAACTCCACCTGAGCTATTAGCGGCAACCGTTAATACCGGGTTGACGCCCACCTGCTCGGCTGTAACCTGTTGTAGTTTACCAAACAAGGCATTGGCGGAGGTGTCTGAACCAGTAAGGAACACAGCTACCCATCCTAAAACAGGGGACAAGACGGGGAACAAAGCCCCTGTGGAGGCAAAGAGGAGACCTAAGGTATAGGATAGACCAGAGTAATTGGCTAAATATGCAAAACCGAGAACCGCGGCGATATTAATAACCGCAAAGATTAATTGCTTGACAGTCTTAACAAACACTCCCAAAGCTCTACTTGGGCTAACCCCGAGAATAAACATAGTGATAATCGCGGCGATCAAAATGCCAGTACCAGCAGCAGAGAACCAGTCCCATTTAAAAGCTGCTGCATAGACCGTTGGCTTAGCCACAATGGGAGTTGCCTTATAGACTAAGCCATCAAGTCCTGGCCAATGCTTAATATTCAAAACGAGTCCTGCATTGGTGGCCCAGGTCTTGAATGCAGGCGTTCCCCAGATTGCAACTATGACGGTAAGAATGGCAAAGGGAGACCAGGCTTTGATAATCTGTCCGGCTGTGAACTTCTGCTGAACAACCTTTTGCTCATTTCCTTTTTCATGAGGAAAGCGCCAAATATTTTTCGGTTTCCAGGCGCGCAGGAAGAAAGTCAAAACGATTAATGAGAACAGAGATGAAATGATATCCGGCAAATAAGCTCCCAGATAGTTCGACGACCACCATTGGGCCACTGCAAAGGTTACACCTGCAACCAAAGCTGCCGGGAGAACCTCCATAGCTCCTTTCCAGCCTGACATTAAGATCACCAGATACAAAGGAATGATGATCGACAAGAAAGGAAGTTGGCGTCCAATAGCTTGGGAAATAATAAAATCTCCCATGCCAGTGACCGCACCTGCTGCAATGACCGGTGCCCCAATGGCTCCGAAAGCAACCGGTGCCGTATTGGCAATTAAGCAGATTCCTGCAGCATAGACTGGATTAAATCCCAACCCGATGAGAATGGAAGCTGTGATCGCCACCGGAGCACCGAATCCCGCTGCTCCTTCTAAAAATGCTCCGAAGCAAAAGGCCACCAATAAAGCTTGAATCCTTCGATCATTAGATATGGAGGAAATAGAACCTTTAATGACTTCAAATTGGCCCGCTTCAACAGTTAAATTGTATAAGAACACCGACGTTACAACGATCCAGGAGATAGGCCAAAGTCCATAGAGAATTCCATAGAGGCTTGCAGAAAGGGCGATAGAAATGGGCATTTTGTACACGAGGACGACGACAACGATGGTGATCAGAAGCGTCAACATCCCGGCAATGTGCCCTTTCATTCGTTTAATGGCAAGCGCCCAGAGGAGAAAAAATATAGGGATAGATACAACTAAAGCAGTAAGGGCTATACTTCCTCCCAATGCAGAATAATTCTGAGTCCAAGGCATGAAATAATTCCACCTTTCTTTTTAGAGATGCTTCGTTTGACGAGATATGCTCAAAGGTTATTATTTTCATTTCTTGAGAAATTATCATACCTTTCTATATAAAATCTAAACATAACATGTGGCACACCAAAAAATAAACCCAGCACTTTAGGCTGGGTTCATGGTTTATATCACTGAAAACGCAACTCCGCTTTTTTGATTTCCTCTTGAATGTGCTGACTTACTCGAAAGAATAGTCGCTCCACATCGAGTCGATGTATCTGCAAGTTCTCTGGGGTCAAAAACTCAATCTTGCGAAATTCTTGCTTGACGACAAGCGGTAACAGATCATCTAGATTTTCTATTCTTAAGGTCAAGATAACCGGTGCATAGGCAACCTCACGTTTACGTCGACCATCGGATTCATTGACGATATATAAATCAAGGCTTAGATCAATATCCTCTAAAAATATTCCTTGCAAGGGTACATTTCTTAATAAGGCCACTTCTTGCTCGCGAACTTGTTCGGCAATCTCCTCTCTGCTCTTTCCGCCGAATATAAAACGACCGCTTTTCCCTTCACCTCGAAAATCCAAGCGGATTCTAACACGAATATGTTCGGTGAGTTCCTCATTCCCAATACGAATCTTCATTTTCCATCTCCTCGTTCAGTTCTAGCTTGTTTATTCGGCAATGTTTTCAGATTCTCCTTCTCTTCTTGGTGTTAAGCACTCTTTTTCACTGAATGAAGTCTTTTGCAATGGATATACTAACAAAAATTATTAAGGGGGATAAAAATGTCTAGAACGATTCTTGCAATATTCAAAGGACCTCAGCAAACCAAAGAAGCCGTAGAAGAAATCCAAGGCGAGTCTTTAGCGAATAGCAATATTTCTGTTATAGTCCGGGCAAACTCTCTCCATCAAGGAGATTTTCACGAAGAGATTGCTAATGAGCTGGCCTTCGCTCCCGCAGAAATTAACTTCGACCGTTTTAACGCTTGGCTGGTTCAAGCTCCTCCCATGGATATCCCGAATCTTGGGGAATGCGTGGTTGCAGGCCCCTTGGCCAATGACCTTCTGCATCGTCCCCATGGGCAAGGCTTAGTTGAAGCTTTGTTAAGCTACGGATTAAATTCTGAACGGGCACGTCATTATGAGCATGAAGTCAGAACCGGCCATTTTCTCGTCGTAATCACCACTGATCAAGAAAAAGTTAATTCCGCAGCAAACGCCCTCCAAAAGTTTGGTGGACGTGACATTGAAAAATGGAATAAGGAGCTGGACCACCCCTTACATATGCCCCATTAGCATTTCACTTTTAGCCTATGAAATACAAGCACAATGGACCCCTAACGGGGTCCTTATTTTAGTTCTACCTCTTGACGTAATTTCTGGACTTCCAGTAGTGTTAAGGAGCGAAAATTCCCTGGTGCCATCTTCTCCTCGAGCCGAAGAGAGCCAAAGCGAATCCGTTTTAAAGAAATCAAAGGATACCCGATCGCTTTGAACATCCGTCTGACTTGGCGATTCCGACCTTCATGGATGGTAATCTCATAGCAAGGGCGAAGATCTTGTCCCTGCTGAACAACTTCTCGCACCCTGGCTGGAGCAGTTTTCCCGTCTTCTAAGTCAACTCCTGTTTCTAGTCGTTGCCTTGCTTGCTTAGGAATCCGCTCACGCACCTCAACCCGATAGGTCTTCCCCACCCCATAAGAAGGGTGCATTAAGCGGTGAGCCAGTTCTCCATCGTTGGTTAGAACAAGCAATCCCGACGTGTCGTAATCCAAGCGTCCTACAGGGTATACCCGCCGAGGAATTCCTTGCATCAGGTCCATGACTGTTTTTCTCCCATGAGGATCTGTGACGCTGGTGATATAACCGGTAGGTTTGTGTAATAGATAGTAGTCATATTTCTTTGGGGGCATTTTAAGCAGGTTACCATCCACTACTATCTGATCGTCGGGACTTACCTTGGTGCCCAAGGTCCGAATGACCTCACCATTCACTTGAACCCGTCCCTGCTGGATGATCTCCTCCGCATGCCGTCGCGAAGCAAGCCCTGCCTGTGCTAAAACCTTTTGCAATCGTTCACCCGGTTCTTTCTTCTTATCTTTCAATCCAACCGCTCCTAAAATCACAACTCTATTTTTTTAACTCTTACCTAGTCTTTTATAGACGCCGGGACCGACCTGTGGAAAGCTTGCTTCGATCCGTTTCCAGAACTCCTCCCCTCTGGAATGGGGGAGGGCGACAACGTAATCCCCAGGTAGAGTATGTAAATCCAACCAAGCCTGCTCATCATCAGGACTGATTAGTCGATAACCATAACGTTGGGCATAATACAGGGTCATCGGCGGAGAATCGCTTAAAATCAACACGCTCTCCTTTTTGGTATGCTGACGAATCCATTCAGCTTGAGTGAGAACTTGTTCATTCCATAGATATTTTGGCCTGTAGTTCGTATACTGACTGGTCAAAAGCAAACCGATGATTAGCACTCCAACTCCAATGGTTGGAGTTTGTTCTCCTCTATCGAGAGCAAAGCCCGCCAGCAAAGCAATCGGCAAGGCTATCGGAATAAGATAATAATCCAAGGGAATCCTCAGACAAATCACGCCCAGATAAACACTGCAAACTACTGCCCATAAAATCATGGCAAGATGTACGTTATTCTTTAAGCTTTCCTTACGAATCATGATGACCAACCCCATCAGGGCCAAAAGAGTCGGGAAACCTAATCCTCTTTTCAGATTCATGAACAGATTTTCCGCATAAATATTCTGTCCACCCATGACCTGATAGGACATAATTCCCGATACAAATTGACTGCTCTCCCCTGCTCCCATATGAACCCAACTATAGTATAGCACAGGAAGAATTAAAGATAAGGCACTATATGTTAACATTTTTCCTATCCCCCGCAAAGGGTAAAAACCGAGCAGCAAAGCTACGGGTAAAATCATCAGTTGGGGCAGCTTAGCCAAAATTGCCCCGGACATAAGCAGGGAAGCTCCAAGCAAACGAATAAAGGAAGGTTTCTTTCGCCAATAGATCACTGCGATTAAAGCCCAGATGCTGAACGCCTGAGCCACAGGCTCCGGCATCACTGTCCTGCCATAATAGGTGGTTAAAGGCATACAGGTATAAAAGGCAGCTGCCCATAACCCGGCGCGAAAAGAGAAGGTCAGCTTGCCACATTGGTAGACCCCAATCATAGTAAGTGCAGAAAAGGAGATTGCCCACAGTCTCCCCCATAAGTCATGCCAACCAAAGATTGTCCAGGTCCATGCCAGAAGATAGGGCAAGAAAGGAAATTCCAATTCCACAGGCTGCGGGCCGACCCCATTATAATTAAGCGTAGGAAAAAAGACATCAGGAAAATCTCCCAGATGTCCCAGCATATTCGATGCCATGCTCGCCGTGTCGGCCTGGCGCCAACCCTGATCATCCAAATAAGGATTCCCAATTCCTTGAAGACGTAATATGATCCCCACAACTAAAATGAGAACCAAAATTCCCTTTACTCTCTGACCCATTCCACCCAACCCCATGTTTCCTTCTTCAGACGGATGATTAACGAGAAATATCCCCCAATCGTTGCCAATATTTTCATTTTACTCTTGCCTTGTTTCTTCTCATAATGCAGATCAAAAGGAATCTCCCTGATATCACGACAATAGTTCACAACTTTTACTAAGAGCTCCACCATGCCGGCAAAGCTACGACTCTCAATAAGTTCCTCACCATAAATCAGATAGGTGTTTTCTAAGACAGAGGCCCGATAAGCTCGGTAACCACAGGAATAATCCTTAAGTCCCTCAACAGGGAAAAAGCGCCCCATCACTTGTCCCGCACCCCAAGAGAGTAGCTTTCGCAGGGGATGAAGACCATATTGATTGCCACCGGGCGCATAACGAGAGGCCACCACTAAATCAGCTCCGAGGTTAATCTGTTCCACCATGAGGGGGATGCGATCCGCAGGATGGGTATTATCGGCATCCATTGTCAGGATGATATCGTGGTAGTGGTCTTTTTCCCACACTGGGCCTTCCTTGGCTAAACTTCTCCGCAAGGTGAAGACCTGCTTAAATCCAGTCATTAAACTACCACCCAACCCCTTGTTTTCTTGATGAGATACCACACGAACTTGAGGGTAGCTGCGGGCATAGTCTTGGGCAAGCTGCAGCGTCTGATCGGTGCTAGCATCATTGACCACAATAATCTGGGTGGGAATGTTCCGGCAAGCCTCACGTATATCATCAAGCAATATTCTAAGCGCTGCTTCTTCATTGTAAGCGGGTAAGACGACAAAAAGCATACCAAGGCCTCCTTATCCTCCTTAGTATGCTCAAGGAATCACTTAATAAAACATCTTATGGACAATCCAAAGGGAAGCAACCAACCCAATCAGGTCAGCTAGAAGGCCCAACTTAAGGGCGTAGCGATATTTCTTAATACCTACCGAACCAAAGTAGACAGTTAAAACGAAAAAAGTAGTATCGGTGCTGCCTTGTAGTGTGGAGGCCAGGCGGCCAATGAAGGAGTCCGGACCATATTGATTGATTAGCTGGGTCGCAACTCCTAAAGCGCCTGAACCGCTCAAAGGTCGCATTACTGCCAAGGGTATGATTGCGGTCAGCTCTGTATCTAAGCCAAAAAATATAAAAACAGGCTGTAGCAGCCGAGCTAGAATCTCTAATGCTCCTGAATCTACGAAAATACGGATGGATACTAGCATGCCCACGAGAAAGGGCAAAATGCGAATTGCCGTTCTAAAGCCTTCCTCTGCCCCTGTGACAAAGGACTCATAAACCGGAACTTTGCGAAGATAAGCAGCTATAGGAATGATCAGCAACAAGCATGGAATTGCCCAGCGGGAGATCTCGGCAATGAAACTCATGATTTCGACCTCCGTCGTATCAGATAATCGGCTATGATTGCCAGAGTCATGGCACATCCTGTAGCAATAATAGTAGGACCGATAATCTCTGTAGGATTGACGGATTGAGCTTTCATGCGTATCGCTATGATTGTCGCCGGGACCAAAGTGATGCAAGAGGTGTTTAAAGCAAGAAATGTTATCATGGCCGGGCTGGCTGTATCCGGATGGGGGTTCTCCTTCTGCAACTCCTGCATAGCTTTGAGACCAAACGGCGTTGCTGCATTACCTAATCCCAAAACATTAGCACTTAAGTTCATGATTATTGCCCCAAGTGCCGGACTGTCCTCGCGAAGTGTCGGGAATAACCTACGAATTGCCGGCCCAAAAAAACGAGCTAGGGCTTTTATAAAGCCCGCATCTTCTGCTAGCTTCATAAGTCCCAGCCATAAACTCATGACACCGATGAGTCCGAAAGCCGTCTCGACACCTAATTCTGCAGCTGCCATGGCCGACTCCGTAACAACATCAATCCGCCCATTGAGGGCGGCCACGATTATGCCTATAACAAGCATGAACAACCAGATGGCATTAACCATGTCCTCCCCTCCTTGTCTAATTTTATGACAGAAGCTGGGGGTTTAGACCTTGATACATTTATCTCTATAATTCGCAAAAAACGCCTGGAATCTCTCGATTTCAGGCGTTTTTTTGGATACTGTGCTTTTTACACAGGCATGTCAAATACCGCACTGGTGCGGTATTTGACATGCCCAACTCATCTTGGAAGCTTATCTCAATGATCAAGAATGATGATATCTTCCTTGTCTAAATGATCTTGTGGCTTCTCTTTCTTCAACATGCCCGATATTTTATCCATCAAATTAGGAATTTCATCGAACAAGCGGTCAATAACTACATTGTGATCGATGGGCAGTAGGCGTATTTGGCCATGTCCTACAACTAGGAAACCAACCGGTTGAACGGATACCCCGGCACCGCTACCTCCACCGAAGGGAAATGCCGTCGGTTTTTCTTTTTTATCCCCTTCATCTTTATCCCCTTCCGGAGGAACAAATTCACTACCCCCTGCCGCAAATCCACAACATACTCTGGATACCGGAATAATCACCGAACCATCAGGAGATTCAACAGGATCACCTATAATCGTATTGACATCTACCATGGCCTGAATGCTTTCCATTGCACTCTTCATCAATGCTTCAATGGGATGATTCCCCATGTTTATCCACCCCTTAAGATTTATTCATTTATATTAACAATATGGACATTTTCAGGCATTAATATGCATATTTCTTCATCTCAAAATTCTTCTGAGAACAACAAGCAGCAAGTCCCAGCCTACCAGCATAATATGGGCAATGCGCAGGCGAAAGCTGCATTGAAGATCACACTGAAAACCCGGCTTTTTAAATTGGGGCGTTACCATAATTCGCGGTTCTTGAGTGTCCACAGTAATTTGGTTATACATTCTTGCCAAAGAATATCCTAACATCCCCCAGAAACTACCCGCTACTAGGGCTGTTGTCGCAGGGTTTTCATGACCATACTCTATCTTCCAATCAAAAGAGGTACAATGAATACCACGATAAAACTTCTTCTTCACCCGCTTAAACTCTAGGAGTAAAGAAGGGATATTGGGAAAAAGCTCGTAGAGAAAGCCTATCCGCAGATACCGAGCTTTCAATGCTTGAAAGCCTACTCGTTTCTCCCCTGTGGGAGCTTTTGTTTCCTGCGTAGTTTCAATGGTTGGCCCATCCTCCCATGCCAATTGGACTGTCGGGATACTCATGTTAAATTTCCACAACCCTCGATAAGTAGAAAGTTCAATTTCAATATTGTCATTTTCTTCGTAGCGGCGATATCGAAAGTCTAACTTTGCTTGTATCCATAGGATCACACCTAACCAGAGTAAGGCTGCAACCAAGAGTGCTAAAATTTGCACGCTAATCCCTCCGAGAATTTTCCTAACAACTTAGGATGCCCCGAAAAGGTATATTTATACTCCGATTTTGAACGTTCGTTGGGATAAAATCAAAGAAAGGGCTATCACTCAAAATAGTTCATAAGTGACGGCCCCTCAAATCTATTTACTCTTTTGAAAATCAATCCACTTTGGGTTCTAAAGTCTTCTCTTCGCCGAATCCCTCTGCGGGCTCTTCTATAGAATCTTCTATGCACTCATCTACTAATCCTTCAGCCAGAGCAACTTCCCTCATACTCTCAAAATTCAATTGTGGCAATTCCTCAATTGATTTAAGACCAAAATGAATTAGAAATTGTTCCGTGGATCCATAAAGAATAGGGCGTCCCGGACCTTCTTTTCGACCCACGTCCTTAACCAAGCCCTTTTCCACTAAAGTTGCTAAGGCTCGATCAGATTGCACCCCACGAATAAAGTCCACTTCACCTTTTGTGACCGGTTGTTTATAGGCGATGATGGCTAGCACTTCTAACGCAGCACCCGATAAGCCTTGGGCGGGCTGATGATATAAGCTCTCGATAAAAGCCGACATCTCCGGTTTGGTCCCAAGCTTATACCCCCCGTTCACTTCAACAAGATTAACCCCGTTGGAGGGGGATGCATAGCGTTGCTTAAGCTCATAAAGTATTTCTGCTATTTCCTTAATACTCAACTGAAGGATTTCTGCTAAACGCTCCTTGGTCAAGGGATGATCGGCAACAAATAGTAGCGCTTCGACTCCCGCAATTTCTCTTTCACGAAACAACATCATCCTACTCCCCTTCAGTAAACTCCCAAGCCTTTTCGGTTGGAAACAAAAAGATCTCCTCATTCTGCGAGCTTTGTTCACAATGAATTTTCCCGGATTTTAATAGCTCGAGCAAGGCCAAAAAGGAGACAATAATCTCCATACGCTTTGTGCCTCGAATCAACTGACTAAAACGAACACCCCGTGGCTGGAGGATGACTCGGCGCAGCACATCATCGACCATCATCTCAATGGGAATCTCGTCCGGTTCAACGGTCCTAATCTCTTCACCTTGCTCCGCCCGCTCAATGATTCGCTGAAAAGCCTGCCATAAAGCGTCAAATTGTACCCCATCTAGGGGGTCAACCACAGGGAATTGGCTGCGGATCTCCTCGACATCGACCTCGCGAAAATACCTGAGACCTGAAGAAATCTGGATATCTCCTAAGGTCTCAGCAGCCTGCTTATAAGCCCGGTAAGCTAAGAGCCGTTCCACTAACTCTTGTCTGGGGTCCCCTTCTTCCTCTTCCGGGATATCCCTCACCGGCTTGGGCAGCAGATACCGAGACTTAATTTGCAGTAACTGGGCAGCTAAGACTAAAAACTCGCTTGTTACCTCCATATCGAGATCTTCCATTTGACGAACGGCTTGAATGAATTGATCGGTGATCTTGGCAATAGGAATATCATAGATATCTACTTTTTCTTGTTGAATGAGGTGGAGCAATAGATCCATTGGACCTTGAAATGCCGGTAGCTCTATATAAGGAACGGTGTTCGTGCTATGGTTTATGGACGCTCCGCCGCTCATCTTAGCCCCATCATTTGACGAACCTCTTTCATGGTTTCTTGGGTTTTGTGACGAGCTTGTTCAGCACCCTGTTCTAAGACTTTTTCAACCTTACCGGGTTCCTCCCAAACAGCACGCCGTTCACGGAATGGGCTCAACAGCTTGTCTAGGTTTTCAGACAACTGACGTTTACAGACCACACAACCGATTTTTCCGCCACGACAGTTTTCTTCCACTTCTGCCACTTCGGGTGTATAGATCTGATGAAATTTATAGACCACACAGACTTCAGGGTGCCCCGGGTCATCCTTACGCAAACGAGCCGGATCGGTCACCATCTGTTGAACTTTGGCTTTTATTTCTTCTGTTGACGCGGTCAAAGAAATAGTATTATTATAGCTCTTACTCATTTTTCGACCGTCGACCCCAGGTAAAAGGGGGACTTTGCCGATGAGTGCCTTGGGCTCCGGAAATACAGTACCATAGATATGATTAAACCGCCGTGCGATTTCGCGGCAGAGTTCAACGTGGGGAATCTGATCTTCCCCTACCGGTACAGTGTCCGCTTTATACACCAAGATATCTGCTGCCATCAAAAGAGGATAGCCCAAGAATCCGTATGTAGACAGATCCTTCCCTCCATCTTTCCCTAGCTGTTGCATTTGATCTTTATAGGTTGGTACGCGTTCTAACCAGGAAAGAGGGGTAATCATCGACAAAAGAAGATGAAGTTCCGCATGTTCCTGGACATGCGATTGAATGAAAACTGCCGCCTTATCCGGATCGATTCCCACGCTTAGCCAATCTAATGCTATTTCTCGATTCAATGCGCGAAAATCCAAACGATCCTCATAGCCGGTGGTCAACGCATGTTGATCCACAATACCAAAGTAACTCTCATATTCGGATTGTAGCTTGACCCAATTCTGAATCACACTAAGATGGCCAATATGCAAGCTCCCCGTAGGTCGCATGCCGCTAAAAATTCTTCCCTTCACTTATAAAACTCCTTTCAAGGATAAAATATTTTCGTTACCCAACAAAGGGCGAGAGCAAAAACAAAGCCGTGTCACGATAAAAAGCATAAAGTCCAGATACCACTGGATGAAGAACCGCGCCTAAGAAGTTTGTAAAAAGTATTATAACTAAAATAAACATACCATAAGTCTCCAAGGTGTTCAGTACTTGACTATACTTCCCCGGAACAATCCCTCTTAAGATCGAAAAACCATCTAAAGGCGGGATGGGCAACAAATTAAACACGCCCAGGCCTAAATTCATAATAACCATAGACATGAATAGTTGAGAGATAACGTTTGACCAAGATGAATCTTCTAGGAATGACAAGGTAATAATCCAAAGGAACATGGCTACAAAGGCAACCACAAGATTGGCCAAGGGTCCGGCCATCGAAACTAAAATTCTCCCTCGTTCTCTATTTCCTTTAAAATAATGAGGTTGTGTCTGTACCGGTTTAGCCCAGCCAAAAGAGTAAAGAACCGCCATAAGAGTTCCAAAGATGTCTAAATGAACAAAAGGATTCATGGTAAGTCGCCCTTGACTCCTTGGAGTCGGATCCCCCAAACGATCAGCAACCCAGGCATGGGCGTATTCGTGAAAAGCGAATCCAATAAGTAAGGCGGGTATGTTGGCAATAATCGTCGTGAAATTGAACACTGTTGTTCCCCCTTAGGTCTATTTGGAAGGGTTATGCTTAAGAATCCCAGCGACAAAATTTCTTTCATCTTCCTCGCTGTTAATTTCGCCCTCTAACCAAGCAGAGCGGATGAGTCTGAGGATACGTCCAATCTCCGGTCCTTCTTTAACCCCCCAACGGAGCAACATCTCTCCATCTACCTTCTGTTTTATTACCTCTACTGCTTCATAGTATCTTTGAAGCAAATCACGAAACCGCTCATCAAGCATCAAGACTTCTAAAATGACCGTCGGCAGACCTGCGAGGTAATGATCTAAATCTATCAAAGGAATCTTATCGTTTGCATAAGTAGCACCTTCCGATGAGTCAGTTCCACCCTTTAGGGCTGAAAGTCCTGTTATGGCCTCAAAAAACTTTTGCGTAAGCCCTTTGAATTCCTTGGACAAACGAAGCTTCTGCTGCACTCTCTCGAATTGGGATATGTCCATCTTACGAAGGCAGATCAGCCATTTTTTTGTCGGGGAAACTTCCATATTTAACAGAGGATGAGTAAAATCCCAGGCAAGCTCAGACTCAAACCACTCCTTAAGTACTCCCATCTGAAGCAGGGACTCCCCCATCACCCCAAATCTCAATTCCCGGAGCATATGCATCAATTCTTCTGTAAATCGTTCGCTACTTATTTTTCTTAGAACCCCCGTACTCAAAGCTGTATAAACCCCATCCCGGGTTTCTTTAGCAAGTCGGAAGCCATAGCGTCCGGCAAAACGGAGAGCGCGGAGGATACGGGTGGGATCCTCAATAAAGCTGAGGTGATGCAGGAAACGAATCTCACCCTGTTTGAGATCTCTTAGTCCTCCATAATAATCTACCAATTCACCATAGCGCGTAGAATTAATGGCAATAGCCATGGCATTGATTGTAAAGTCGCGACGAAACATATCATCTCTCAGGCGGGATTCTTCAACTTGCGGTAGTGCACCTGGTGAAGCATAATCCTCACGGCGTGAGCGGGCTACATCTAGATGAGCTCCATCCGGAAATTCCAAACGAGCTGTTCCAAATTGTTCATGAAGAATCAATTGACCCTCTGGAAACTGCTGGGCAAGAGCTCGGGCGAAGGCATGTCCATCCCCTTCAATGACTAAATCCAGGTCTTGTGTGGGTACCTTGAGAAGCAGATCTCGGACAAAGCCTCCGACAACAAATACCGAATATCCTAACTCATCGCCAACCCGTTGGGCTGCCCGCAAAAGATTGAGGATTCGTCCCGGTAACTCCGAGAATAATTGCAAAATGTCCTCAGTCATAGCTAAGCTACGATTCCGAGTCAATGACATTTCTGTAGGAACCGCACACCCATGTACGATGCGCAGAATATCCGAGCGTGAAACGATTCCCGCAAGTTTTCCGTCTTCCAAAACCGGAACTCGGCCGATATCATGCAAGACCATGGTTTTTTGCACATCTTCCCAGCTGTCGTTGGCATCCACCACAATGACTTCTTTTGTCATAAAACCCTTGACCGGTGCATGTTCCAGACCGTGTTTAAGGGCTTTATCCACATCGCGACGAGAAATAATCCCGACTAGCTTATCATCTTGTGCTACTGGTACTCCTGTATGCCCATATCTGAGGAGAATTTGCTCTACTTCGCTAAGCCTCATCTCAGGGGAAACTGTTTTAACCGGATAGCTCATAATGTCCTTTACTCGATCAATTCGAGGGGCTAGATGATCGAGTTCATGCTTAAGTTGCTCCAAGATTTCTTCCACAGAGGCATTTTTTATAGTTGCCGAAGCTGCACGTGGGTGTCCCGCTCCACCAAAGGCCTGGGTGATGCGGTTGACCTCTATTCCTCGGCCACTGGAACGTCCTATCAGATAGACACGGTTTTCCATATGGACCACTAAAAACAAGGTCTCTGACCCTTCCATTTCCCCAACACGATGAGCCAGAAGGGCGAGTCCTCCCACATATTCCTCGCTTTTAGCCCAAGAAATATAAGCAGGCTGGCCATGAAAATCTATGGTTTCTCCATGATCCAACAATTGATGCAGGAGTTCTTTTTGCTCTTCAATTAAAGGTTTGCGAAGGTATTCTGCTACAACACCCAAATTTGCACCTTGCTCGAGGAGATAGGCAACTACTTTGATATCACGCACAGTCGTGCTCTCGAAGAGTAAACTTCCCGTGTCCTCATAGATACCTAAAGCAAAAAGTGTCGCTTCAAAAGAGCTAAGTCTAAGTTTTAGTTTCTTAATTTCTTCAACGATCAAGGTTGTACAGGCGCCAATACTTTCGATATGCATCCCTTCAGCAAGGGGCCCCTGGTAGGGATGGTGATCATAGATTATAAGCGGAATATGATCCAGCATCCCCTCTCCCTTTAGCCCCGCAGCTCGTTGCAAATCATGAGTATCCACAAGCACAATCTGTTGCACCTTACTCCAGTTTACATCTTTCGCACGCCAAAATAGCAGACTATCTTTGGCTAAAGCAATAAAGTCTTGAACATAAGGATTGGATTTTCCGTCCACAACCATGACACTGTCCGGAAAAATCTTTTGGGCGGCCACCATGGAAGCCAAGGCATCAAAATCCATCTGGCGATGGCTAAGAATCACTTTCATTGTGTACTTCCTTATATTTCGTTTCTAAAAAAATATGCGGATATAGATATTAAGCATAATTATATCATTTATATAGTAGCTCCAGCAAGGAAACAGCAGATGGAAATAGGAACAAGCACCTCGCGAGCGAGGTGCTTGGCTAATTCATTATAGTCGTTTAAATACTATCATTAATGCCTTCAATGGCTTCGTCAATCTCCGCTTGGGTCATACCCTCTTTAATCAATCGATAATTGATAGCATTCATCCAAAATGCTGTTTTAGCACTTATTTTCTTATATGCTTTGCTATCTTTCTTTTCGCGTTTTTCTCGAGACTCTGCGTTAGCTTGAACGATAGAGCAAGCATAACGAGCCTTGAGACGAGTATCCTGATCCATTTCTTCAAAGGTCATGTTTAGACACTCAATCAAGTCCTTATAATATTGGGAAAATTCGTCAAATGGAATCTCTGTCTCCATATGTAAATACCCTTTTAACACCTCGAACAACTTATCCATGTAATAACCTCCATCTTTGTATCCTGCATATATCAACGATTGCCTCAAATATTATACCTTTGTTTACAAGAAATGACAAGATACATATTCCTACTCTAAGACTTCGAAGGTTATTTCAGACCCATCCATAGCATTTCCCCCGGCACTAGTGGAATCATTTGCAGACTTCAGTACCTCGACAAGGATAGGTTCAGCTTCTGAATCCGCTTTCTTCGCATCCACAACCGGCTTATGCGCGGGAGCCTGAACTTTGCGGATATTGTCAAATATGGGGGCAGTACGCCCCTGAAAAAGTTCATTTAAGATACCAATGGATTCCTTGGGATTAATTCTCCAATAGCTTATACCTTCTTCGTCAGAGAATTGACCAGGTAGAGTTTGATTGATCACTGCATAAGTGTCTTTATTTTTAAAAGCTACTACTAAAGACCAGACCTGCCCAAGATTCAGATTCGTTTCAATAGCTTGATAGACTTTAGGTATGATAATGGGCAATTTCGGCAAATTACGTGGCATGGTGGCCTCTGCCACTATAGCTTTGATTACTTCTTGTTGACGAGTGGCTCGTGAAATATCCGCAAGTTCATCATTGCGGAAACGAGCATATTGTAAAGCCTGGGCTCCATTGAGACGTTGGCTTCCTTTTTTTAAATCTATATAGCGATCCCTATCATCTCCCGTGTCATAGTACATATCCTTTTCCACATTGATAGTAATCCCACCCATGCTATCCACGATGTTTTTAAACCCTTGAAAATTTGTGAGAACATAGCCATCGATAGGTGTTCCGATTAGCTCTTGAATATACTGTTGAGTTGAGATAGGACCTTTTCCCAATCGTGCAAGTGCATTGATTTTTTCCTTTTTCTTATTCAACATGACCTGTGTGTCACGGGGGATTGAAAGCAAAACCATCTTTTTGGCCTTCTGATCTAAACTCGCTACAATCAATGTGTCGGTGTTACTGATAATCTCACCTGGACGATTATCCATACCGACCAACAATACGGTAAAGCGATCCTTTAGTTCAATATCACTCGAAGTATCGATGGGTAAGCTGTTCTGGGAGAGTAATTGTTCGCTGGCATCCTGAGGCTCTGTGTCCTCACTACGCTGAATTTGCTCCGAATGCTGACTTGAGCTCCCTTCTTGGGATGATAAGGTTTGGGGGTTGCTGCCCTGAGCTTCCTGTCCAACATTAATCTGGTTACCCGAAAAAGCAAGGATAGCAAAAACAATAACTATGCCTAGGCCAAAACCAATGATGGCATTGAATCCATAAACCTGAAAGGAGTGAATGATTCGCTTCCATTTTTTATTATCCCTCAACTTTGCTCACTCCATCTCCATAAAAGTTTTCTCCTCTAGCATCAAACAAATTCTTGGTCATTATTCACCAGTTATAAAATCTTCTTATCTAAATTAGGGAAGTCCCTTCGTTACGCAGCATCCTTAATACCTGAGTCACATCTTTTCGGTAGCAGATTTTACCAAGTGGAATATAATACCATATATTCATGGTATGAATTAAGGAGGTAGCTATGAATTCTTGTCTGTTCAATCATCGAAATTCTTATGAGCCTTATTCATATCCTTCTCAGCAAAACTTTGACTATTCTAGGTATACCTATCTTCTCTCACAAGCACAGACAAACTATCCTTATGGAAATTCCGGCTATCCAGCAAGAGCACAACTCCCTTATTTCTCTCCTCAGCAGATGACTTCACCTAGCACAAATTCCCAGGTTTTCCTTCCCCCCCAGCCTCATCACTATTACCCATACTCCTATGAAAAATACAATCCCCCCCAAAGCCTAACCTATCTCTGGCGGGAACCTGAACTTATGATTCCTTCTCAAGGGCTGGAGACTATTCTGATTGCTATTTTAATTCTCATCGCACTTGATATGTTATTTGTGCGACCCCGTCGCTAGGGGGGCCACTGGCATGCTCTCGCTCAGTGAGGGCCAATCTCCACAGGACCACTTTCCGCAACGGTCACCCCAACGAGTTAGTATTTTTTCCTCTTGTCTAATTTCCACGACTTCACAATGATTGCTGCAGCCTTGGCAATCAAAACTTCGAGCGTTGAAATGGCTTTCTGCCATTTTTAAACCACGGAAATTAGTAGTAAGGCCCTTTTTGTTTAAAAAACGCTCCTGAGCAAGATAAGCGGCTCCTAAGGCTCCCATCACTGAAAAATGCTCCGGCACGGTGACCTCTTGCCCTAATTCTTCTTCAAAGGCTTTGCGGATTCCCGGATTTGCGGCTACTCCTCCTTGAAAGAAGATAGGGCCAAGAATTTCCTTGTTTTTGCCCACATTATTAAGGTAATTGCGTACCATGGCCTGACATAGCCCGGCTAATATATCGGAAAGTGGGTGGCCTAACTGCTGTTTGTGAATCATATCTGACTCAGCGAAAACAGAACAACGCCCTGCTATTCGCACAGGATGTTGAGCCTGCAAAGCTAGGGGGCCGAATTCTTGGATAGGGATGCCTAAGCGAGAGGCTTGTTGATCTAAGAACGACCCCGTCCCTGCTGCACAAACTGTATTCATAGCAAAATCCACGACGACACCGTTGCGCAGGAGAATAATCTTGGAATCTTGTCCCCCTATTTCTAAGATGGTTTGGACTTTAGGCTGGATTCGCGATGCGGCTACGGCATGGGCTGTAATCTCGTTTTTGACTACATCGGCTCCCAGTAGCGTGGCTGCCAATTGACGCGCACTCCCCGTGGTTCCGACACCGATAATCTCGGCAGTAGAACCAATATGTGCTCGCAGATCCTTCATCCCCTCTTGGATAGTCTGCATGGGTCTTCCTTGGGTTCGCAAATACTTTGATTTAGCTATCGTGCCATCCACATTAAGCAGTACAATATTCGTACTTACCGAACCAACATCAACACCAAGAAAATACCTATCTACCGGCAAGTTCCACCACTCCCTCATTGATCGCTGCTAAATTATGGCGGGATCGTTCTAATAAATCCACAAAAGCTTCAAGCCGAGTTTGAACCCCCGCTCTTCCTGTATGTTCATCCACAGTTAAGGTCATAATCGGTATTCCATAATCTTCTTGAACCTTTGGCAAGATCGTGGAAGCAACAATTTCCGGCATACAGCCCAGCGGTAAGAGCTGAACAATACCGTCATAACCCTCTTGAGCATATTTCACCGCTGCTCCTATGGTTTCTCGAGCATGCCCTCCCACGAAGTGATTCAGATAAGGCTTTGCTAAGGTGTAGTATGGTTTTAAAGGCCGATACCCTTGGGCTAAGCCTCGGAACACATGCTGCCCAACCCATCCCGACAGATAAATGGATCGATCAACGACTGCGCCTAGATTGCCCAACTCCTTTTCGACATCCATAGATATAAACGGCTCTAATATGGTATAGATCTCTCCTACTACGGCAATCCTTAAGGGATTTTCATCCATGTAATCTGCGTAATCAGCTAAGCTCTGCTGCATTTCATCCTTAAGCCAACTTAAAACATCCTTTAACCCTTGATCAGTCATAGCCTGAACTAAACGCCGTTTAGCTTCTTCAGATAGCCGGTCCACCTGGGTGGGGGACTGAATCCTTGGACGGAAACCATGGAACAAATCTTCGATTTGGTCCAGGAATAAACTTTTACGATAGGCAAAAAGCATAGCTTTGACGATTCGGTTCCAATTATTCTTTTCACCGGCAAGCTTGCGTATACGTTCGGCGAGGCCGATCAAGCTACCATCAGGAGGCTCTAAGGTGATGACATCAAAGAGGTACCCCGCTTCTTGGAGAATTTGCCGTTCCATCTCTCCATAATAACCAAAGCGACAGGGTCCAACGCCTCCGGTAATAAGGGCCGTGTCAGCTCCCTGAGCTGCAGCTTGCACAAAATTTCCTAGATTCAACTTGAGAGGAAGACAAAAGGATTCAGGGGAAAGCTGGGTCCCGATGGTTAGGGTCTCTTTACTATTCAACGGCGGAACGACATAGTCCACCCTTAAATTTTCAAGTAAGGCTTGAATGATGATCCATGTGTTCCCCATATGAGGAAAGGTTACTTTCATAATCGTCCCTCCTTTCAAGCATATCGAGAAAGGCTTCGATCCGAGTAACCAAGCCAGCTTCTCCAGTGTGCTCATCTAATGTAAGAACTAAATAGGGCTTTTGGTTTTGCCGAGCTCTACGAGCAAGTAAATCATTAGTCATGGAGTCGGTCCCGCATCCGAAACAAGATAGGTAAATCAGGCCATCAATTTCCGGATCCTCTACGTAGAAGGACCCCGCCCCATAGATTTTCTTGGCATGACTCCAAAAAATCTTCTTTTGCAAATGACTTTGTTGCAGTTCGATAGGGTTAGCCTCCACATTTTCGACCACCTTGACTTGGGCCTTTTCGCGAAGCCGCTGTACCAGGTTCATATTAGCGTAGGATTCATAGGTTAGATAACTGTGTCCCACTAAAGCGATTCTGGGCTTCTTTACTAAAGAGTCCGTGATATTTCCCTGATCCAGGAGCCACCCATCTTCAAATTCCGAATTCTTTTGTCTATGGCTACGCTCTCGACTAAATCCCAAATTTTTGAGCTTCATGGGCTCGGCTAAGGTCTCAAAGCACTTCATACTTTCCTCAAAGGGCCAACCCGCATTGCGCATTCTTTGGTAGGCTTTCTGCCACCGCTGAGCTTCCGCAAATCCTTCTCTAATCTGGCTTTTTGTGCGCCCTATTCTTGTTCGGAAGGCCAAGAGGCTTTTTAAAACTTCCCTTTTCCCTTTACGCCAATTAATATCCAAAGTATAAATTTCCTGCTCAGGAATGGCATAGAGCACACTCTCTGGAAGCCCTAAAATCTTTGGACAAAGATAAGTATTCTTTTCCATACTTACCAAGCGAGGCAGGAAAATCCCCTCCACATCACGCAAAGCCATAAGATGTCCAACCAGTATTTTTACCGGCAGGCAAGTTTCATCCGTGGCCTTTTTAAGACCCATCTCCATAATTTCGCGATTGGTCGAAGGGGATGTGACCAATTCAATACCTAACTTATAAAAAAATCCTGCCCAAAAGGGATAATACTCGTAATACATCAACGCCCGTGGAAACCCTAATCTCACTGATCAAAATCCTCCTTATTCATCATGACCTTCCGGTTGGCGAATAGCGTCCTTCGGTTTCAAAATGCTGGGTCGCTTATTCTTGATCGGCAGGGGAGATCGGACTAATACTGTGCCTAAGGCTTTAAGGTCTAATGGCAAGAGTGGCCAAAGGTACGGTACACCGAAGGATTTGGTCCTCCACAGTAGGAAAAATAGCACTAGAGCGCCAATGACAAAGCCAATGAAGTTATTTAAGGCAACCATCGCAATGAGGAAAAGACGGGCCAAGCGGTTGGCTTGAGCAAGCTCATAGCTAGGAGTTGCAAAAGTACCTACGGTGACCACCGCGATATAAACGATAATTTCCTGCGAGAATAACCCGACCTTGATCGCCACATCCCCGATCATGAAGGTGGCGATCAATCCCAACGCAACTGTTAAGGGACCCGGGGTATGGATGGCTGCCATGCGCACCAAGTCCACTCCAAATTCCGCTAAAAAGACCTGGGGAATAAGCCCGATCTTCCCGATTTTCTCGACACCGACGAACTGGAGCCATTCCGGTAGGATATGGGGATTCAAAGCGCAAGCTAACCATAAGGGAAGAAGAAAGAGAGCGGCGAAGATGCCCATAAAACGGACCCACCGCAAATAGGCCCCCACGATCGGCTCTTGTCTGTACTCCTCGGCATGCTGGGTATGGGACCAAAAAGTGGCTGGCGCAATCATGACGGAAGGTGAAGTGTCTACTAAAACTACCACATGCCCTTCTAAGAGATGGACAGCCGCTACATCCGGTCTCTCCGTATACCTTACCCGGGGGTAAGGATTCCAAATCTTACTACCTAAAATAAATTCCTCAACGCTCTTTTCAGCCATGGGAATTCCATCGATCTTTATCTTTTGAATTTCTTCCGTAATCTCATTAACCAACTGTTCATTGGTTATATCTTCAATGTAAGCAACACAGACGTCGGTTTTCGAGCGTCCGCCGACCTGCATGAGCTTCATTCTTAACATAGGGTCTCTGAGTCGCCGACGAATCAGTGCTGTGTTAAAGATTAATGTTTCGGTAAAACCATCTCTCGCCCCTCGGGTTACTCGTTCAATATCCGGCTCATCAGGTGACCGCGCGGGAAAGCTGCGAGCATCGACAATGATGGCCTTTTCCTGACCCTCCACGAAAAGAGCCATGGGGCCGGATAAAATAAAGTAAAGAATCTTATCCATTGTATCTACTTCAGATACTTGAAGGCCAACAATGCGGCCTTTCACGAGGGTGTGCAGTGCATTGACCACTAAGTCCGACCGCTCTAAATCAATAAGTGCATCCAAAATCATACTGACCACTGACGTATTGACCATACCATTGACAGAGTAAATGGCCACTTTTTTACCAGCAATGGACATTTCTCTCAGGACAATATCAAAATTATCGGGAACCCCCAGTTCCCGATTTAGATAGTCGATGTTCTTTTGATAATTCTTACTGACTTTCACATTGCGTTCACTTGAGTTTTCCAAACTATCACCCCCAGCTCACAATTAATCCCCCGCTTAGTCCTAACTTTTCTTAGATTCTAACTCGTCTTATTCCCCTATCCTTTAGGGTTGAAGGTTATGGAAACTAAATAGCCAAAGAAGACTGCCGCCGCAATTCCTACCGCTGCGGCCTCTACTCCTCCTGAAAAAGCTCCCAGAAGACCTCTCTCTCCCACAGCTTCCATAGCACCTTTCGCTAGAGTGTAACCAAAACCTGATAAGGGAACAGACGCGCCTGCACCTGCAAATTTCACCAGAGGTTCATAAACACCTAGCCCTCCCAAAATTGCTCCCCCGGTAACAAAGGTGACCAGGACATGAGCAGGTGTAAACGATGGTTTTGTTAAATCCATCAGCAACTGACCGACAACGCAAATCAAACCGCCGACAATAAATGCCGGAATGACCTGTTCAAACATCACTATCCCCCCCTTTATGCTTCAATGACCACAGCATGACCAATGCCGGGGATCGATTCCCCTTGCAAGGACGATGTCTGACTATGCAAAGCACCACTTCCCACGAGAAGTACCCGCTTATATTCGCCAGACTTTATTTTATCCAGGAGATGACCTGCGAAAACCACAGCAGAGCATCCACAGCCACTGGCTCCGGCATGAACATCCTGCTTTTTGTCATAGATTAAAACTCCACAATCGGAGAAGTTGTTGAACGTTAAACCATTCTTTTTCAACACCTCTTGGGAAAGATTGAGTCCGACACTACCTAAGTCCCCAGAGATAATCAAATCATAATCATCAGGTGTACGGTTCATATCGTTTAAATGGTTGAGTATGGTGTCGGCAACGGCTGGGGCCATGGCTGCCCCCATGTTATTGGTATCCTTTTCCCCAAAGTCAACAATTCTCCCGATCGTCGCAGCCGTAATCCGGGGTCCCTCACCACTTTCACCTAATACTAAACTTCCTGCCCCCGTCACGGTCCACTGAGCACTCATAGCTCTTTGTCCCCCTTGCTCAGTAGGCATTCGATATTGTCGCTCAGCTGTCTCATGATGGCTAGACACACCCACTAGGACTCGTCGGGCAAATCCACCATCGATCAACATGGTACCGACCGACATGCTTAAGGCCATGGTTGAGCAGGCTCCATAAAGTCCGATAAAGGGTAGCCCCATCGTTCGTGCTGCAAAATTTGCTGAGATGATCTGATTCAATAAATCACCGGCCAAAAGATAATCAATCTCATCCTTTGGCATACTCGCCCGGCTTATCGCACCCTCCAGCGCTTCCTCAAGCATTTTGCTTTCCGCGACCTCCCAGGACGAATTCCCACTAATATTATCCTTCCAGACGCTGTTAAAGGATTTACTCAGCGGTCCTTGCCCTTCCATGGGACCTACTACAGAGTATGAGGAGAGAATCACCGACGGATTAGAGAAAACTACCGTTTGATTCCCCATACGTTTAAGCTTCATTATTTCTTCATCCCTTCGTTCTCTTTCAAGTATTATCAAAAAAAATCAATCTTATCTCAGGAGAAGGTTTCGGCTTAACGCAGGAAATAGACGATTATACCGATCCCTATCGATGTCGCAATTCCGTAGACCAATACCGGCCCAGCTACCGTAAATAGTTTGGCCCCGACGCCCATTACATATCCTTCGCGTTTATACTCCAATGCCGAGGAAACAATAGAATTAGCAAATCCGGTGACCGGAACGATGGAGCCGGCCCCTGCGAACTTGCCGATTTCGTCATATACACCTAACCCGGTCAATAGGGCTCCGAGAAATATAAGCAAGGCTGTCGTTGCTGTTGAAGCTTGATCCTTGGGCAATCCCACTTGAACAAGAGAATTGATGATAATCTGGCCGAATACGCAGATAAGCCCACCCACGAGAAATGCACGTATGACATTCTTACCGATCGTAGGCTTAGGGGTCATAGATTTAGATAATTGTTCGTATTCTTGGGGAGTTACTTTTAGATTAGGCGGTCTTAGATTCTGTTTAGGCAATTAAATCACTCCTATAGACCTGACGCATAAGTAACTATCCATCAGGAATTTGCTAACACTTAGTATGAATCTTTAAAAAAAAATTATGCCTCACAACGATCAGCCTTCCATCGTTATGAAATTAATATTTTCCTCGCAAATCAGAAGGAAAATTATGGATACCGTCGAATTGATTCTGAGAAGACGTTTTAGGGGGGAACACAATTGCTTATTGATAAAAAAATTGAGCGCCAGACCTTGCTCTTACATTTAAGGGGTGAACTCGACATGAATACCTCTGAAAGTCTACGCCAAGCCATCGATAGCGAGATTGAACGTCGAGGAGTCCGTACGGTAATTCTTAATCTAGAAGAGATTAGCTTTATCGACAGTTCCGGTCTTGGGGTCATTCTCGGCCGCTATAAGAAACTTCTCCCCATGGGGGGTAAAATTATCATTACCCGAGTGCCGCCACACATCTATAAGATTATGGAATTATCTGGGCTCCCTCGAATTATTCAGTTTGAAGAGATGCTGGGCCAGGAAGATGGAAGGAAGGGAAAAACCGTATGAAAAGTAATCTTTTAAAACTTACGCTCTCAAGTCTTGCCGAAAACGTAGGAATAGCTCGGATGTTAATTGCTTCCGTCGGCGCTCAACTGGATCTCTCTCTCAATGATATCGAGGAACTTAAGGTCGCCGTAAGCGAAGCTGTTTCCAACGCAATTATCCATGGCTATATCAACGACACGGACAAGCAGGTCGATTTAATTATTGAATTTAATTCCGAAAGCTTAAAGATTATTGTTAAGGATGAGGGTTGCGGCATTGCTGATGTGGAGCAGGCAATGCAGCCAGCCTTTAGTACCGATCCAGAACGTATGGGCTTAGGATTTGTCTTCATGCAGTCCTTTATGGATGATCTTCAAGTGGAATCTGCCGTCAATCAAGGAACCACCGTCACAATGATTAAGCGACTTGATAAAATCCAGCCCTCCACGCATTAGGGGGGGATGAAAAATGATTCAAAGACTAACGGAAATGAATCTTCCCCGTTTCCCACTCCTGTCAGATGAGGAGATGATGGATTTACTTCATCGTGCCCAAGAAGGAGATGCTGTAGCCAGAGAGCGACTCATTAATTGTAATCTCAAGCTCATTTTCAACCTTGTTCAGCGCTTCTCTCATCGGGGTTACGAGCTGGAAGACCTCTTTCAAATCGGCACCATCGGTCTAATTAAGGCTATTGACAAATTTGACTTTACTTACGGCGTGAAATTTTCTACCTATGCTGTGCCTATGATTATCGGTGAGATACGCCGTTTCTTAAGGGATGACCATCCTGTGAAGGTCCCCCGCTCTTATAAAGAGCTGGTTTATAAGGTCAATAAGTCACGGGAAATCTTAGCTGCTAGCCTCGGTCGAGAACCCACCATCGGTGAAATTTCAGAAAATATCGGAGTCGAACGTGAAGATATTGTATCTGCCCTGGAAGCTGTTCAAAGCCCTGCTTCCATCCATGACACTCTCTATCAAGACGACTCCGATCCGATCTATATTCTCGACCAACTTCCCATAGATAAAGAATTAGAACCCAGTTGGTTCGAGAAGATTGCCCTCAAAGAAGTACTGGCTAAACTTCCTGAACGAGAACAGCGAGTTCTCATGATGCGTTTCTATGAAGATAAAACTCAAAGTGAGATTGCCGCACTCCTTAACTTATCTCAAGTACAAATCTCACGAATTGAACGGGCGGCACTGTTTCATATTCGCCAATTTCTCCATGAACCAGATAGTTCGACAGATAGCTAACGTTTCAGAAGCCAAACACCCCTTGCAGGGTTCGCATTATTTGTTTCCCAATACCTGCCTTGGCAATTTCCTTTTCTGCTACCAAGTTCACGGAAGTCAATAGCTCCTGATCCCGATATAACACTATTTCTCCTACTTTTTGGCCTGCTTTAATAGGTGCCTCCACATCTGGGTTGAGCTTCGTCTCTGCCCAGATGTTTTTGTCATTTCCTTTTTGAACCGTAATCCCTAAGGCGTTTTCAGTCACAGCCACAACCTCTTGCTCTATTCCCTTGCGAACCATAATAACCCCTTGCTTTTGACCTGCAGGTGCAAATTCTTTATATGTAAAATTAGCGAATCCATAATTATAGAGTTTCATCGATTCAGTAAAGTGTCCCCGAACCGGAGGAACTCCCATGACCACAGCAATAAGGCGTAGCCCATCCCGTTCGACTGTCGAAGCCAGACAATATTTGGCTTCCGTAGTCCAACCCGTTTTAAAGCCATCCGCTCCTTCGTACCACCACAGTAATTTATTGGTATTCCAAAGCTTGAACTTGCCGTCCCGCAAATCATATTCTTTCATGCTGGTCAGCTTACGCACCAAGGGATACTTTAAGGCTTCGCGTCCCATGAGAGCTAGGTCATAGGCACTTGTGTAATGACCTTCGGCTGGTAAGCCATAAGCATTCACAAAGTTAGTATGATTTGCTCCCAATTCTTTAGCTTTTTTATTCATCTCTTCAACAAAAGCTTCATGGGTACCATTGATATGTTCAGCTACTGCATAGCAGGCATCATTAGCTGATCCGACGGCTATGGCAATCATCATCTCTTCCAGAGTGAAGGTTTCTCCCGGCTCCAAGTAGATCTGAGATCCTCCTAGTGCACTGGCCCCTTCACTGGCTGTGACTTTGTCTGTTAGACTCACTCGGCCCGACTCGATGGCATCAGCAGCCACGAGTAGGGTCATCAATTTTGTTACACTAGCTGGTGGTAGCTCGTTATGGATTTCTTTCTCAAATAGAATTTGGCCAGACTTAGCATCCATGAGAATGGCGCTAGCGGCGTCCGTTTCTAACACTGCACCATAGGCCTGGGTGGGGACAATTAAGCTTCCTAGAAAAAGACCAAATGCAAAAATCCAGATTAATGCTTTACGCATTCCTTTGACCCCCTTTAAAACATGTTTGTTCTATTATCCCCAGAAAAACAAATAATATTGAAAAAAGAACGTTCCCAACACTATAGGGTAACGTTCTTTCGATGAAAACTGAATAAAATTATCTTTAACGGCGTTTAGGCGCTTTGGGCGATTTGAGTCCATGCCAATAGCAGGGATGGAGATACCCAAAAGGCTTTGGATGTATTTTATGTTTGAGAACACACCCTCGTAATACCTGGATTCCAGCATTATCAGCCTGCTCCTGGAACTCTTCAGTCCAGTTGCGCTCTTGAAACCAGACGAATTGGGCTCCACATTCCTGCGCTTGATTGATAATATCTGGAATCAGTTCCCCTTTCAAGCAAGGAACCACTACATCCACTTTGTCTTTTAAAGCTGCCAACTGTGGGTAAACCTTAAACCCTTCCAGCCGCTGCAAATCTTCAGCTACAGGATGGACCACACAACCAAATTGTCTCAGAATCTGCCAAGCCTTATAGGCATGCTTATGTTTTAAGAAACGATCGGCATTCCCCACCACAGCATAACGCTGACCAGTTGTAGTCTCCCCTACCAAGGAATACACTTTCTTTTCACGCATAATAGTCACCCCTTATTCTGGTACTAAAAGACTACGTGAAAAAAGCTCATCCTATGTCACTTGAATAATGGGGACAGGTCCCATTATTCACTTGATTACTTCATGAATGTATTCTACCAGGTCAGGCTTATTATCTTGAATCTTATAGGCCTTCAAGACATTTGTTTTCACTTGATCAAGGTTAGTATGAAGAAGACAAAGAGGTTCATTTAGCTTCACATAATCCCCGACCTTCTTCAAGAGAGTTACCCCTGCTGCATAATCAATTGGGTCTTCTTTCTTTTTCCGTCCCGCACCTAGGAGCATAGCAACAATGCCAATTTGTTCAGCATCAATATGACTTATATACCCCGCCTGGTCAGCACGAATTTCGAGATGATGCTTAGCCTGAGGTAGTATGGCCGGTTCCTCAACTATTTGAGGATTTCCCCCTTGAATGGTGATGAGCTCTTTTAGTTTTTCGATAGCTCTACCGGAGGCAATAATCTGTTGAAGTTCGCCATAGGTTGATTCAAAATCTGCATACTTTCCACTGGCGATAGCCATATATGTAGCAATAGTCAAGGCAACCGTGGTTTCATCCTCAGCACCCTTTCCGCTTAAAACATCAATAACCTCTCTTATCTCATTAGCGTTGCCCACTTCATGGCCAAGGGGTTGATTCATATCGGTGATAATAGCAATAGTCCTTCTATTTAAAGACTTACCAATTTGCACCATGCATCCAGCCAATTTTTTTGCTTCATCGATCGATTTCATGAAAGCACCTGAGCCTACTTTGACATCTAAGACTATGGCATCTGCCCCAGAGGCAATTTTTTTACTCATAATCGAGCTTGCTATGAGAGGAATACTATCCACTGTTCCTGTAACATCCCTTAAGGCATAAGTTAGTTTGTCTGCGGGAGTTAAGTTTGCTGTTTGTCCTACTACTGCCATCCCATGTTTGTTCACATTGGCGATAAATTCCTCTGTACTTAGAGTGGTCTTAAATCCTGGAATAGCTTCTAATTTATCGATGGTACCACCGGTATGTCCTAATCCTCTGCCACTCATTTTTGCCACAGGAATGTCCAAGGAAGCAACTAAGGGGATGACGATAAGGCTTATCTTATCCCCCACTCCTCCAGTTGAATGCTTATCAACTTTTACACCTTGAATCCCCGATAAATCTATTGTCTCTCCTGAATTTACATAAGCCATCGTTAAGTTGGTTATCTCTTCATCCATCATGCCTTGGAAGTAGATTGCCATATAAAGAGCAGCAATCTGATAATCCGGAATTTCACCTTTGACATAACCTTGTACAAAAAACTCAATTTCTTCCTGGGACAAGACTTGCCCCATTTTCTTTTTATTGATTATATCAACAACTCTCATCGTTTCGCCCCCTAATATTTATGCAATCATCTCTACAAAGCGAGTTACGATTACAGGAAAAGAGATTTTACTGGACAAGTCCCTTAACTAAAGCTTGGACAAATCGTACAAACTGCTTCTCAATGCGTTGGGCAGTCTCCATAACCTCAGCATGGCTGAGACGCTGCGAAAGAATACCCGCCGCCATATTGGTGACACAGGAGATCCCTAAGACCCGCATCCCCCCATGATTAGCTACAATGACTTCAGGAACGGTACTCATGCCCACCAGATCAGCACCGACCGTGCGAAGGAAGCGAATTTCGGCCGGACTTTCATAGCTTGGGCCGCTCATGGCCGCATATACTCCCTCTTGGGGGAAGATGCCGACTTCCCGAGCTATAGCTAAAGCTCTTTGGCGCCATTCCAGATCATAGCCCTCACTCAAATCTGGGAAACGAGGACCAAGATTACTAAGATTTGCTCCGCGTAAGGGATTGTCTCCCATCATATTAATATGATCCTTAATTAAGATCAGATCCCCGGGTCGATAGCCGGGGTTGATACCACCGGCGGCATTAGTCACAATCAAGCCGGTAACTCCCAAGGCCTGCATGACCCTGACGGGAAAGGTTACCTCTTGCATGGAATACCCTTCATAAAAGTGGAAACGTCCTTGCATAGCTACCACAGGCTTGCCTAAAACCTTCCCGAATACTAGCTGTCCTTTATGACCCTCTACAG
The DNA here is from genome assembly GCA_050251735.1 of Desulfitobacterium sp. Taxonomy (GTDB): domain Bacteria; phylum Bacillota; class Desulfitobacteriia; order Desulfitobacteriales; family Desulfitobacteriaceae; genus Desulfitobacterium. The sequence goes on along the minus strand of JBFWMF010000002.1, from coordinate 88,429 downwards.
TAGATGTTGGGAAATGAGGAATCTCATGATAAGGGATAGCCACTGGATTTTCGATTAAATCTACAAAACCACCCAAGCCTGAACCAAGAATAATTCCCATTTGAGGTTCAATGTTTACTCTCTCCATAATACTACGTCGGGCTTCACTCAAACTGTCCATAAACTTTTGCTCACTCATAATCATAATCGCTCCTCTACTATCATACTGATACACTCATGTTCATTTAACTAAATACGATCATATTTTAAGCAAATCATCCAAAAAGCTCTGGCCGTTGCGTAGCGCATCGGTCCCCAAATATGCCGCGATAGTTGCTCCCAAGTCGGCAAAGGAAGAACGGACTCCCAGATTCGTACCCGGATTGATTTGCTTCCCATACACTAGCAAGGGGACGTATTCACGAGAATGATCCGTGCTTGCTGTAGTCGGATCACAGCCATGGTCCGCCGTGATCATTAAGATATCCTCCTCGCCTAGAGCAGCGAGGACCTCCGGTAATCTGGCATCAAATTCCTGAAGAGCCTGAGCATACTTCTCTACATCATTACGATGGCCATAAAGCATATCAAAATCTACTAAATTCGTCATGATTAAACCAGATTTTCTCTCACCCATAAAGACCAGCGTCTTATCTACGCCATCCCTATTGCTGATGCTAGGAACGTGTTCGGTTACCCCGCGGCCAGCATAAATATCTTTGATCTTCCCCACAGCCATGACCTGAAGTCCCTTTTCTTTAATTACATCCAAGAGCATCTCATGGGGTGGTTCAACCGCATAATCATGACGATGGGTTGTCCGATTAAAGTTACCTGCCGTGCCCAAAAAGGGTCGGGCGATCACTCGGCCAACTTTTAAATCTCCGTCAAGCATTTCTCTGGCTATTTCGCAAATTTTGTACAACTCACCGAGAGGGATGACCTCTTCATGGGCTGCAATCTGGAAAACGGAGTCTGCGGAAGTATAAACGATGGGTTTCCCGGTCGTAACGTGCTCTTGACCTAAACGTTGAATGATCTCTGTGCCTGAAGCCACTTCATTACCGATGACTTGACGCCCGATACGCATAGCGAAGGCTTGAATAAACTCATCCGGAAAACCCTGAGGGAAGGTGGGAAAGGCCTTTGCTAAGACCACACCAGCCATCTCCCAATGTCCCGTGGTAGTATCCTTACCAGGAGATCTTTCTGCCATTTTTCCATAGCATCCCGCGGGACAGGCCAGCGGTGCGACCCCCTGTATAGGCTCAATATTTCCTAACCCTAAATTCTGCAGATGTGGTAAATGTAACCCACCACGGACCTTTGCCATGTTACCTAGGGTATTGCTGCCCACGTCACCATACACATGGGCATCCGGCATTTCACCAATTCCTACACTATCTAAAACGATCAAAATAACTCTTTTCAAAAAGTAATTCCCCCTTGTAGCTTCGTTATGTTAATCTGCTCGTGGATGAGCTTTACGAAAAACCTCTATCAACCTTTGCCTAGAAAGATGGGTGTAAATTTGGGTAGTTGAAATATCGGCATGCCCCAACATCTCTTGCACTGATCTGAGATCAGCCCCATGATCTAAGAGATGGGTGGCAAAGCTATGTCTGAATTTGTGAGGATAGATATTCTCGGTGACGCCATGATCCAGTGCCCATTTCTTGAGAATATTCCAGACCCCTTGTCGGGTAAGAGCCTTTCCCTGAGAATTAAGAAAAAGTATCTCACTTTTATTCTTAGCCCTCAGTTGCTCTCGCCCTTGGTCCAAATAATCCTGTACTACTTTGAGGGCATACTCGCCTATGGGTACAATCCGTTCTTTATTACCCTTACCACGGCAACGCAGTGTCTTCGTCTCAAAGATTATATCCTTAACCCTAAGACCTACTAATTCGGAAACCCGCAACCCACAACCATAGAGTACCTCAATCATGGCAATATTACGCATTAACAACGCTGTCTTCCCTTGGGCATCTGTTCCTGTCCTTCTCTTTTTGTTTTGATTTACGCTTTGAGCGGTTAATGCTGATGCTGTTTCGATATTTTCTTCATTAGAAAAAAGTTTTTCCATGGTCCCTTCGGACAACACATGAGGCAAATGTGTCCCAAGCTTAGGAGACGATAGATATTCGGTAGGGTCGTCCTCGCGCATCTCCTCCCCTAAAAGAAAGGAAAATATCCCTCGCAGGGTTGCGAGGTACCGAGCTAAGGTGCGAGAAGACCTTCCTAGATCCTTCTCATGCAGAAGGAAAAGAAAAAGATCATTGCCATCACAGGTTAGCAAAGTTTTTCCTCGTTCCTGAAGAAAGCCTGTGATCTTTTTTAGATCGCGGTCGTAGCTTATTCGTGTATTTCGGGAAAGTCCTCGCTCTACATTAAGGTAAGTTAAATACTTTTTTATCCATATTTCAGCCTGAGTCTCCACAAGAAATCCCTCCCAGAATAAAATTCTACAGAAGGGAAGGTTTTCCTGCGATTTATTTGATTAAATAAGCCTATCTTTTAATATCAGGGAAAAGCTGTATAACAAATTCACTCCAATGACTGCCTTCCTCTTCCACCCGCATGGGGTTGCCGCTAGGTTTTTCATCCCGATCCCCTTGAGAAGTAATCAATAGGCTGCATACTGTGACAAGCTTCGGCAACAGTACTGCAAGCAAAACAAGTAAAACTAGGACACGTGCGAGATAGAAGAAAAATTCCGGCCAACTCTTACCACTCTGCATAACTATGCCCCCCAATCCCTAAAACTTATGCGGTAGAGGATTGTCTTGATGACATAGTAACACCAGAAGATTGACATTCAAGTGTATATCGGAAGTGAACTCCTTAGCCTGGAATAAAAGATAAGGGGATGACCAAAATATTTTTTGATCATCCCACTTCGTTCAGTTTTTGTCCCCAGGCTTATTGTTCTAGTGGAACAAGTGGCTAAGCCTGAGACCACTTATTTAACTCTTCTTTAATCTTCTCAAAGGTTTCTTGGCTGATCACATGTTCCACACGGCAAGCATCTTGGTCAGCAGTCTCTGCATCGACACCTAAGTGCATTAGAAATTTTGTCAACAAGGCATGGCGCTCATAAATTTGCGAGGCAGTTTGTTCTCCCTTACCAGTCAAGGTAATAACTCCGCCGGAATCAACTTCGATATACTTATTTTTCTTGAGAATACCCACAGCACGACTAATGCTCGGCTTCGTATAACCCAGTTCATTGGCAATATCAATGGAGCGAATATCGCCCCTTTTTTTATTCAGGACATAAATAGTCTCAAGATACATCTCGCCGGATTCATGAATACTCATGGCAATAGCTCCTTCTCCTCGATTTCAAAAAAATCTTAACCAAAGCATAGTATAACCGGGAAGAAAAATCAACTATTACCAAGGGATATTAACGTACACAAAAGCCGCTCACTGTTAAACAGTAGCGGCTTTCCCTTGTGTCGGACCAATCTCACCCACAACCCTTAGCGCGCCCGGCAGCACTTGGGCACCCTGCACTACTGGCACAGCCAGCACATCCGCCACTTTTTCGCGTTTTATATACGTTGCGACCGGCGAAGGCAATGACTACCAGCACCAACATACCAATAATTAAGGTTGCGCCATTGGCGATGAGCCAATCCATCATATCATCCCCTCCTTCTCAACTAAATGATCAATTCTTTACTGGGATACCTTGAATTTTCAGGCTTGGCTTGCTTGGTCTAAACAACATATAGAGCAGAACGGCCAATACGAGTATCGCGGCTGCAGTCCCACCTGTAAATCCGCCACCTGTAAAGAAGGAACCGAATTGGAACACAAGCAAGGCCATTGCGTATGCAAAAAGGCATTGGTAACCAATAGCAAACCAGGTCCATTTTTGATCGTTCATCTCCCCTTTGATCGCTCCGATGGCAGCAAAGCAGGGAGCACATAGAAGATTAAATACTAAGAATGAATAAGCTGTCAACGGGGTAAAGTGGGCACCGATAGCGCCTAAGCTACCGAAGGCTCCTTCTTCAACTAGAGCCAGTGCATCTCCTGACACCCCATAAAGTACCCCAAACACTCCAACAACCTCTTCTTTGGCGATTAAGCCCATCAGAGTTGCCACAGTATTTTGCCAACTACCAAAACCAAGGGGTGCAAAGAGGGGAGCCAATACCCCGCCGATTACAGCCAGAACACTTGCATCCATATCGTCAACCATTTGGAAAGATCCTTCAACTATACCAAAGGAAGATAAAAACCAAACAAAGATGCTGGCCAATAGGATGATCGTTCCCGCCTTCTTAATAAAAGAATATCCCCGTTCCCAAGTGCTACGAAATACACTTTCCCCAGTGGGTAAATGATAGGCAGGGAGTTCCATAACGAAAGGGGCTGGGTCGCCAGCAAAACGGCTGGTTTTTTTGAGAATGATGCCGGACAAAACAATTGCCGTTACCCCAATAAAGTATGCACTAGGGGCTACCCACCATAATCCACCAAAAACCGCACCAGCGATTAAAGCCACAATGGGCATCTTCGCTCCACAAGGCATAAACGTGGTGGTCATAACCGTCATTCGACGATCACGGTCACTTTCTATGGTTCGCGTGGCCATAACACCAGGAACACCACACCCTGTACCAATCAGCATGGGAATAAATGATTTACCGGACAGTCCGAAACGACGGAACACTCGATCCATGATGAAGGCAATCCGTGCCATATATCCACATTCCTCAAGAATTGCTAACAGGAAGAATAAGACTAGCATTTGGGGAACAAAACCAAGAACCGCTCCCACACCGCCAACAATACCATCTACGACAAGTCCGGTTAGCCACCCAGCTGTACCGATACTTTCCATCCAGGCCGCCAAAGGTTCAATGATCCAAGCCCCAAAGAGCGTATCGTTGGTGAACGAAGTGAGTATATCCCCCACAGTCGTAATCGAAATATAATAAACAAACGTCATTATCGCAGCAAAAATCGGCAGGGCCAGCCAACGATTGGTTACTACCCTATCGATCCTGTCCGAAGTGGTCAATTTAGAGGTGCTCTTTTTAGAGTAACTCCCTTTAATCACTGAAGTAATAAAATCATACCGTTGACTGGTGATAATAGATTCACTATCATCGTCATGAGCATCTTCCACACTTAGAATAATCTCTTCGGCATCTACCCCACTAATCTGTTCAAGAACCTTTACGTCACGTTCAAACATTTTAATTGCATACCAGCGCTTTTGTGTTTCCGGAATATCTGCCGGTAACTTACCGACAATAGTTTCAAGGGCTTCTTCGACCTTAGGATCAAAAACAAGCCTAGTAGCTGTACTCTCTGCACTTTGGGCAGTTCTGACAGCCCGATCGACAAGCTCGGTAATTCCCATTTTTTTAATTGCTGAGATCTCAAATATCTCACAGCCCAGTTTTTGGGATAGCTTTGCTGTATTGATCTCATCTCCGCACTTTCTGACCACATCCATCATATTGATGGCGATCACTACGGGGATGCCTAGCTCTATCAATTGAGTAGTTAAGTACAAATTCCGTTCCAGATTAGAACCATCAATGATATTAATAATAGCGTCGGGTTTTTCTCCGATCAGATAGTTCCGCGATACTACTTCTTCTAGTGTATAGGGAGAGAGTGAGTAAATTCCTGGCAAGTCAACAATAGTCACATCCTTATGACTCTTGAGCTTGCCCTCCTTCTTCTCGACAGTAACACCCGGCCAGTTTCCTACTGTTTGATTAGAACCCGTCAAAACATTAAACAAGGTCGTTTTCCCGCTATTGGGATTCCCCGCTAGAGCAATTTTTAACGACATAAAGTAATCCACTCCCTCTTCCCTCTTGTTAGCTTATGCTAACTATTGGGCAAACATATAATCCCAAGCGTTATTCAACTTCTATATTTGCAGCATCAACTTTTCGCAAAGAGAGCTCATAGCCGCGCACATTCACTTCGATAGGATCACCTAATGGTGCCACCTTGCGCACAAAAATCTCCGTGCCTTTGGTTATACCCATGTCCATAATTCGACGCTTAATTGGTCCCTGTCCATGCAACTTGACCACAGTTACCGCCTGGCCAACCTTCACGTCCCTAAGATTTATCATCTTTTTTCCTCCTTCATGGCGTGCCTTATTTTCTGACCGTAAGAATCCTGATTGCCATCCCTTTGCTCACCGCAATCCGAGATTCCTTAATGGAAACAATCACATTTCCAGCCAACTCAGTGACGATCGAAACTACAGCACCCTCAACGAAACCCAGATTCTCCAGAAAACGCCTTGTATTGTCTCTACCTTTAATGGAAACGACTTTGACTTCCTCGCCAGGTGCCACCATTGCTAAAGGCATCGCACCTACTGTTACAGGTGTTGAAGAAACAGTATTTCTATTCCCAACTTGGAGATTAGCTATACTTTGTATTGCCACTTTTTTCACTCCTTTGATCCCCAAAAAACTAGTAAGCCCCCGCTAACTTTTAAGCATAGTTTACCACCGCTAACTAAATAAAGCAATACATTTTTATCGGAATTAAAGAGAAACTCTAGAGATTAAAAAATTTGACACCCAAGATTGAAAAATAGCCTTGGGAAACCCCCATAAAGACTGCACCAAGGGAAACAAGTATCGTGGCAAAAGAATAATAAAGAAATTCCCGTCGCAAAGATTCCCCAACCTGTTTTCCTTTTAGTAGTAGCATTGAAAAAATGGTTGCTAAACCTGCTCCTAAGAGAAGAAAAGGAATTCCAGCCAAAGCCGGTATTAAAATTGAGATGAAGACTAGCCCTAACCCCCAAAGTCCTTTTATGCCTATGATAAAGCTCAGGGTAAATCCAAACACAAATCCGCGTGTAAATACAATCAGAAAAATCAACGGCGTTCCGATCACAGTTAATCCCAGGAGCCAAATTCCTGCCATAATAATAAATTGCTCCCTGGCTAATTGCATCAAAAAATTAGAATCCAGAGTGGTGGGTTGACTGGCGAGCAGCTTGTCCAGGAAGCTGGTGAGTTCCTCGGTTTCGCCACCATTGAGGGCGCCAACTCCCATTGACCCAAAGATAATTCCTGCCAGATATACGCTGGCTAAGGTAAGATAAATAACCCAATATTGTCGGATATGCTCGCTGAGTTTCCGCATACCTTCAGCCTCCCTGTCTATAGTCCCCAAATGGACACCCTCACTGCATAAGCATGTCAGCATCCTCTATAGACATCCTATTCAGGAGCTTAGGAAAGTATGTCCACTACCTTTCCAAATACTCCACCACCTCCGGGCTGAAATTCCAATCTTCCTTGGCGAGATAAAACTATCAGCTGGGCGACTTTCTCCCCAGCCACTTGCACTAAATCTTTCTCAGCGACTTGGTGCAGGACATTCATTTCTGTGCCAAAATGCTCCAATAAACGTCCATACATTTTCGGTCCGATTCCCGGCAATTCTTGGAGAGGGATTTGATATATATAACGAGGATCTGGAGTATTCGGCATCTCAGTATCAGCAATACTCACCAACCGATCGAGTACACCGGTTACCACTCGGGGATTTCCACAGCTCGGGCAGCTCAGGAGCGGTGGCTCCCCATCAACGATCTGTTCACAAACCAAGCAATACGTTCGGTGATACTTACCGTATTTCGGTGGTAGTCCATAATTCACCAAAACCTCGCCACTAGCGCGGTAGACTAGTTTCTTTAATCCCTGAAAAGATGCTTCGGAGAGATTCAACAGGTTGTACTCACGACCAATCTTAGGGAGAGAATGGGCATCGGAATTGCTAAAAAGCACCACCTCTTCAAGTTCCGAGATGGATTTCGCCATCTGTCGATCAGCACTCAAGCCAATCTCTAAGGCCGGGGGCAGTCCAGGCAAAATATCCAGTAAGCTCTTACAGCAATTCCCGTAAATTCCTTTATGGGGTGTAAAGGCATGGGCAGGTAGCCATATCCCTTCATTGTCCGCCACGGCCGCCAACCATTGCTCGATGCTCAAGTGTCCCTTTTGGGAGCTAAGTTGCCAATTCTTTAGAAAGGGGTGAATCTTCTCAACATAACCCTCAATATGATTTAAGGTCGGAAAATAAGCGAGAAAATGGGCAGCCCCCGTCCCCACCGACAGTTCGATCTCTGTGCCCAAAATAACCGTCAAACCCTCTGCCCCATATCCCCCTCCTTCTAGGGGGCGTAATATTCCTGCTTGGATCATTTGCCGGAAATCTTTACGTACTCCCGGGGATTGGGCATCGATAACCCCGATCATCGCCAGTCCCTTAATTTGACGTGAGACTTCGAGAACGTTCGGTAAATTTAGACTCTTGGCTGCAGTAATCTTGACTGCTTTTCCATCTAAGCTTTGGCCGATATGAATATGAAGATCCGCATAAAGATTTACCATTGTTCTTTACCCGCTAACATCAAGATAGCAAGCATTGTCTTGGCATCTTTGAGTTCACCGGCTAGAACCATTTTCTGAGCTTCAGTCCATGGGATGCTCACCACATTTAAAAACTCATCTTCATCAGCTTGCAAGGGATCCCAAATCAAATCCGTTGCCTTGTAGAGATGGATGATTTCATTGGTAAAGCCCGGAGTGGTATAAATGCTTACCATATGCTCCAGTGTCCCCCGAAAGCCGGTTTCTTCTCTCAGCTCTCGCTCTGCACAATCTAGCGGGGTTTCCCCCGGATCAAGTTTGCCGGCAGGAATCTCCAAGGTAACTTGTTCAATAGGATAGCGATATTGGCGCACCAAGAGCAGCTCCTCTCCTTTAAAAGGCAGGATTCCGACGGCCCCCGGATGACGAACCACCTCGCGGGTTGTTTCAGCGCCGTTGGGTAAGCAAACCGTATCGCGATCCATTCTGAGCATACGTCCGGAAAAGACAATCTCCTTTTTTATAAATACTTCTTCCAATTGAGTCTGATTCGTCACAGTACGATCTGCTTCATGGTGATTCTGTTTATCTTCCATCAGTAATCATCTCCCTAACACATTTATTGCTTAATCATATCCTTCCCAAAGAAAAAAATAAAGCAGCCGGGCATTCCCCGAACTGCTTGGGCAAATAAAATTAATCTTAAGGAGCCAATTCTAGTTCTAGTTTATTCATGCCTCATCCGCCGCTGATAATATAGAAATACTGGTAAGGGAATGACAATCCAGCCAAAGCTCTTGATTAAGCTGTTTAGAGCTCGCTCTCGGGAGCGCGCTTTTTCTTCATCAACCAGCCTTTGATAATCAGCCTTTAATTCTTCATCGCTTTTTTCGATGGCTGGTGCCTTAGGCTCATTTACTCCTTTATCATAAATTTGACCTCGTTTAAAGTCCTCAAAGGACATATAGTAACTTTGTGGTGCAACTAAATCAGCCGTAGCCATAAAAGCCGCTACACTTCCTCCAATAGTCATCATCAAGGTCGCGAATAATATCAAATACGTATATACTGTCTTTATCATGATTTTTCCTCCCTCTTTTTGTTCGCTTGGATCGCCACCCCGACTATGTGCACGAAGAGAAATCGCAATTGCACCAATGATTAGAATAACGGCGACCAAAGCAATGCCTAAAAGCAGTACTAACGAAAAACTCACCATAATCTCCTCCCTCCCCTTCAATATCATAGCATCCATCTTAATCTAATGATATAGACGTCAACAGAGCAGATATTCTTCTATGTTAAGGCTCCCTTTTCTTCATAACAATGCGCAAAATAAGTTATCTTGCAGAAAATATGGTATAATGGGAATTCGTGAATCATTATTAAATAAATTTAAAAAGGAACGATCGTTAGATATGATAAGTACAAACGGAATCACCCTTCGCTTTGGTAAACGCGCTCTATTCGAAGATGTCAATGTTAAGTTCACTCCAGGAAACTGCTATGGTATCATTGGGGCCAACGGGGCCGGAAAATCCACCTTCCTCAGAATTCTCTCAGGAGAAATAGACCCCTCTAAGGGAGAGGTCGTTATCACCCCAGGGGAACGGATTGCCGTCTTAAAGCAAGATCATTTTGAATTTGAAGAGTTTGACGTGTTAAAAACTGTCATCATGGGCCATTCCCGACTCTATGAGATTATGGATGAAAAGGATGCGCTCTATGCAAAGCCTGATTTTAACGAAGAAGATGGGATGAAAGCCGCTGATTTAGAAGCAGAGTTTGCTGAAATGAATGGTTGGCAAGCTGAAGCTGAAGCCGCTGAACTCCTCATGGGACTGGGTATCCCCAAGGAATATCACGATAGGAAAATGAAAGAACTTGAGGGTAGCGAGAAAGTACGTGTACTGCTAGCCCAAGCACTCTTCGGTCATCCTCATATTCTTCTTTTGGACGAACCCACCAATCACCTCGATCTGCAGTCCATCAATTGGTTGGAAAATTTCCTTTACAATTTCGAAAGTACAGTCCTGGTCGTCTCCCATGACCGCCACTTCTTGAATAAAGTCTGCACCCATATTGCGGATATTGACTTTGGCAAGGTCCAGCTATTTGTGGGGAACTACGACTTCTGGTATGAGTCTAGCCAACTCGCTCTAAAGCTGATGCGGGATGCCAATAAGAAAAAAGAAGATAAAATCGCCGAGCTGCAAAGCTTTATCCAACGCTTTAGCTCCAATGCCTCCAAAGCAAAGCAAGCGACTTCCCGCAAAAAGCAGCTTGATAAGTTAACCCTCGAGGATATTCGGCCCTCTTCCCGCAAATACCCTTACATCGCCTTTACTCCTGACCGTGAAGCAGGCAACAACTTGCTTACAGTCGAGAGCCTTACAAAAACTATCGATGGGGAAAAAGTCCTCGACAATGTCTCTTTCATTGTGGATCGTGGGGACAAGATTGCCTTCGCAGGGCCTAACGGGCTCGCTAAAACGACGTTGTTTAAAATCCTGATGGGCGAAGTGGAAGCTGACAGTGGCGAATTTAGTTGGGGCGTGACTACTTCCCAAACCTATCTCCCTAAAGATAATTCCAGCTATTTCGAGACAAATCTACCCCTCGTGGACTGGCTGAGGCAATTCTCTAAGGACCCTGACGAGTCCTTTGTTCGTGGCTTCCTAGGCAGAATGCTTTTCTCTGGCGAAGAATCTTTAAAAGCTGCAAATGTCCTCTCAGGAGGGGAAAAGGTTCGCTGTATGCTCTCCCGTATGATGCTAAGCGGCGCGAATGTGTTATTGCTGGATGAGCCCACCAACCACTTAGACCTTGAATCCATCACCGCCTTGAACAATGGCCTTACTCAGTTCGATGGAACCATTCTCTTCGTCTCTCAAGACCATCAGTTTGTTCAGACCATTGCTAATCGCATTATTGAAATAACTCCCAAAGGAATTATTGATCGTCGGATGGAATATGATGAATACTTGGAAAATGAGCACGTTAAGGAGCTTTTGGAAAATATGTATAGCGAATAAAGCTAAGAGAGAGCTGACTTGCCTTCATAGAAGGTAAAAATCAGCTCTCTCTTAGGATTTGCTTATTTTCACATTTACAAATTACTAGCCACTATAGTGAATATTCAAGCACATCTAAAGCCCTTTCCAACTGCCATATCCACAAATTCTTGTTTTGAACACTTTACCTTTACGTCACAATTATACAAATTTTTAAAGTGAGTTTTGTTATTCTCCAATATATTCACTTCCCAGCCATAACCTGCCGTTTCAGCAAATGTTAACAATTTGGCAAGATACTCCAAACTCACATTGACTAGTCCCCTTGGTGACACACACTCGTCATTGCTTGTTAAAAATCTATTGATGATTTGAATTTCATTGACATCATCAGGAACCTTTCCCGCTTTCTCTTTGTACTTATCCATTAGTTCTGCATATATTTCCTCATAATTTACCTTTTCCTGTTCACAGAGTTCTCTTATACCACTATTTCGTTTTGATGAAGCATACTTCTGACTGATGACCGCTAAATATTCACAACAATTTGACATAATACTACCTCCTTAATAGTCGTGTTCCAAATTGTCATCTTTCTAAATTTAGTACTTGTTATTACTTTCACTTTAATAGTATCACTATCTTTACAGGGCGTCAATCCGTTTAAATTTTTATAATTTGTAATTTTGTGTAGAATCCTTCCACTGATGCAAATTACAACACCTCCCTTTTCAACCTATAACGTTCTGAAAGGAGGTGTTACTAATTAACATTATATTTCTACATTAGTTTCGCCATTCTTAATTTGTCAGCCACCATGGCGATGAATTCAGAATTTGTGGGTTTACCCCGATCTACATTGATTGTGTAGCCAAAGAATCGATTCATAAACTCAATGTTACCACGATCCCAAGCCAACTCAATGGCATGGCGAATCGCACGTTCCACTCGGCTAGGAGTAGTATTATATTTATTCGCAATCATCGGATAAAGCTCTTTAGTCACGGCCCCTAAGAGGGACACATCTTGAACCACAGAAACAATAGAATCTCTTAAATATTGATAACCCTTAACATGAGCCGGAACACCCATTTGGTGAATCATTCGCGTCACTTCAACCTCAAGATTACGTGCATTGGCAGCTGCTGTTTGCGTCGAGGTTAGGGTAGGAGTAATGGAAGATCCGCCTCCGGCAGCCCCATCATTATTGCTATATTGAGCTAAGGGGATAACACCTTGTAACTGTCGAATCCGCTTGCCAAGGGTTTCTAAGTCAAAGGGTTTTAAAATGAAATAATCAGCACCCAGCTGCACTGCCCGTTGAGTCATGCTTTCTTGACCAAAGGCTGTTAAAATAATCACATGGGGCTTTTTGATATCGCCTTGCAGTTTTTCTAATACCCCTAAACCATCCAAGTGAGGCATGATTATGTCTAAGACTACCAAGTCGGGTTGTTCCCTGTAAATGATCTCTAAGGCTTCATTGCCATGATAAGCAATTCCAACGAGCTGCATATCTGTCTGGCGCAAAATATATTCTTTTAAGACCTCAACAAATTCGCGATTATCATCAGCTAGCAATACTCTGATGGGCTTTTGCATAAAGACTGCTCCCCCTTGCTCGATCCGAAGTGCTTATACTTTCGACAAATGTATAAATTCTTCCTGCAATACTATGGAAAAATAACAACGAGCTCTATATTCTAGATATTCTCTACAATTTGTGAACTTATTAAGCATCTTATATCAGTATACCATCACAATTTAACAATTCAATGGAGTTGCTTTATTTTCCCATCATTCTAATAAAATCACTTTAAATCGACAAATTACCTATTATTTTCATTATAGCCTCTGCTAAAAAACAGCCAACATGAGCGCAGCATACATAAAAAACCATTGAGATTTCACTCAATGGTTAAATTAACGCTCCTTCAATTAATGTTCATACTAATGGCTAAGCAGCCTCTTTTTTATCGATAATTTCTGCATCTTTAAGCATATTTTGAATGAAGACGCCATACCCTCGCGAAGCATCATTGACAAAAACATGAGTTACCGCACCAATGATTTTGCCATCTTGGATGATCGGACTTCCCGACATGCCTTGAATAATACCTCCTGTCTTTTCAATAAGCTCAGGATCAGTAACTTTGATAACCATATTTTTACTATCGGTACGATTACGCATTACACGCTCAATCTGCACATCATACTCCTCAATTCGTTCCCCTTCTAGTACTGTATAGATTTTAGCCGGCCCTTCTTTTATTTCCGATTCCCAGCCTACGTCTATGGGTTCACTAAAGAAAGGATTGCTAATTTCTCCTTCTAAGGAACCAAAAATCCCCGAGACTGTGTTTTTCTTGATATTGCCCGAGAATCTTGATTGATTCACGAATGAACCGATCTTTTCTCCTGGATGTCCTCGTTTTCCTTTCTCAATAGCGTATATTGTCGAAGCAACCACATTTCCATTGACGATCTCAATCCTTTGATTCGTATCTACATCATTGATGACATGACCTAATGCACCATATTGGCTACTCTTTGGTTCATAGAAGGTAAGTGTGCCGACACCTGCGGCTTCATTGCGCACATAGAGTCCTACTCGATAACGATCAGTTTCAGGACAGAGAACTGTTGTCACCCGTTTTTGAGTTTGCTGACCATTATGGCTGATAAGAATTTCCGAAAAACCTTGTTTTTTACCGGCTCGATGAATCGCATTGGCAACATCCTGATCACTAGACATTTCTTGGCCATCAATTTTCAAGATGACATCTCCTACTTCGATTCCTACATCTTTGGCTGGGCAAACCAATCTACCTTCTTGATTCTGCACTGCAGCCTGTCCAACCACCATAACTCCTTTGGCCTGCAGGCTTACCCCAATCGATTGTCCACCAGGTAAGAGCTTAAGATTGGGCATCAATTCTACGGCGCTAGACTTCAGCGGTATCAATCCAAAAAGCTTGTAGGTCACTTGGATAACTTCGGGGTTTTTCGAGTGAGCCGCCATGACCGCATTCACATCCGTCTCGGCTGCTTTGACTTCTTCTGCAACAATTAGGTTGGCTAGCATTCCCGTGAGTGGTGGAAGAACATGACTGCTGGATTCATAGAGTTTAGGCAGTTGTGCCATTTGATGAAGCGTTGGATTAAGACTGAGAAAGGTACAGAGAAGAACACTGGCGAAGACCATGGCTCTCTTCGTTTTCACTCTCTTATCACCCTCCGTCTTTTTGTCTCCCCATGTTCTTCCTTTCTCTCTTTTTCTTTATTTTTTACGGAACCTAATAATAAATTAACCATCATGAATTCATTTCATCCTGACAATTCCGTTCTGTATTTCCAAATAAAAAAATAGAAGGCCAAATTCACCCTCTATCTATAAAATCCCCATAATAATTCATTTCTATAATAAAATTAATAAATATTTTTCCTGAGCTTTCGCGCATGCTCGAGGGCGATGGCTTCTTCCCCTCCTCCTAACATGCGGGCTAATTCATGAATACGCTCCTCCTCAGAAAGCTGTTGAATGCGAGTTCTGGTTCTTCCATTGCTAATTTCTTTTTGTATCCCAAAGTGATGATCACCAAAAGCAGCCACTTGGGCGGCATGGGTTATACAAAATACTTGTTTATTTTCGGAAATTTTTGCTAATTTGTCGCCAACCTTTTGAATCGTTCGCCCACCAACACCGCTATCCACTTCATCAAAGACAAAGGTGCCAACGCTTTCGATTTTGGATAAAAGGCTTTTCAGAGCTAACATAAGACGTGACATTTCTCCGCCTGAAGCTACTTTTGCAAGTGGCTTAGGAGGTTCCCCAAGATTTGCTGAAAAATAGAACTCTGCTTCCTCTGCTCCACCTACCTGAGGTTCATGAACAGATGCAAGCTTTACTTCAAAACTACTTTTCTCCAAACCTAAGTCGGCCAATTCTTCTTTGAGACCTTCAGCTAGATGTTTTGCTACTCCCAATCGTGCCAGAGTTAACTCCTTAGCTTTCTGTTCGTAGTCCCTTAGGATGTTCTCTCGATCGCGACGTAAGGCGCCCAGCTCTTCTTGTAGATTCGTAATGGTATGAAGCTCTTGCATCATTTCATCTTTCGTGTTGAGAACTTCTTGGACCGTATGACCATATTTTCGCAAACGTTGCAATTGAATTAAGCGCTCTTCAATTTCATCTAAACGCCCCGGATTGAAATCAAATCCATCTCGGTACGAACTCACTTGGGAGGCTAAATCTTCGATTGTGTAATAGATAGAGTCCATGGGCTCGAGCATGTGACTACAGTTCTCATCATAGCGGACAAGATCCTGTAAGGCTTTCCGACAGCGACCTATTTGATCTAAGGCGGAGGACTGCTGCCCACCCTCATATAGTAAAGCATACATTTCCCCAATGTAGCCCATGATCTTTTCTGAATTTGCCAAACGCTTCTTTTCCTGTACTAAAGTCTCTTCTTCATTAGGTTGAGGGGCGATGGCTGTGATCTCATCAATTTGAAAGCGTAAGATATCCTCACGCCGCTCTCGATCAGCTTCGCTGCGCATAAGCTGCTGTTCTTTTTGCATAAGACTCCGATAAGCTCGGGCAAGCTTATTAACCTGGCCTAAGAGCTCCAGCTGTTTTTCCCCTCCAAAAGCATCCAGCAAGCCGCGATGACTATAAGGGTTAAAAAGTGATTGATGCTCCATCTGTCCGTGGATATCCACTAAGCCTTGGACCAAATTTCGATAAAGTGTTAAGGGAACCGTTCTTCCTTGAACACGGCAGCTGTTCTTGCCATTGCGATTGATCTCTCGAGAAAGAATTAACTGCCCTTCTTCGAGAGGATAACCGGCATCCTCTAAACCTGCGAGAACCTCAGGAGGGCACTCCTCAAAAATCCCTTCCACCCAAGCTTTATCCAGACCATGGCGAATAAAATCCGCACTTGCTCTTCCTCCTAGCAGTACGCCAAGAGCATCGATGAGCATGGATTTCCCCGTACCTGTTTCTCCGGTAAAAATAGTTAAACCTCGCGAAAATGACAACTGTACCTCTTCCATTAAAGCGAAATTCTCTACATGGATTTCTGTTAACATCGCAATCCATCTCCTCTTTGACCAATAACTCTATTCCATGAATTGAGCGATTCGTCCTCGGACTTGAGGTACAGCGCTGATTGGCTTGACAACCAAGAGTATGGTATCGTCACCAGCTACCGTACCGATCACTTCCTCCCAATTGCTATGATCAATTAAACTGGCAAGTGCCTGGGCATTTCCGGGAATCGTCCGCAGAACAATCAGATTTTCGCTGTCATTTATGGTCACAACTGTCTCTCTCATCCGGCGTTTGAGTCGGTCGGGAGTGCTGAGAGGTTGAGCTGAACCGGGAACTGCATAACGATAATCGTCATCTGAGGTAGGAACCTTGATTAGCCCCATCTCCTTGATATCTCGTGACACAGTGGCTTGTGTCACATCAAAGCCTTCTTTTCTTAATCGTTCAGCAAGCTCTTCTTGGGTATGTATAGGCTGGTTATTGATAATCTCTTGGATTTTCATCTGCCGACGGGTCTTCATTCGGTATCCCCCTTATTCTTCTGAACCAAAATCCAGTAGGGTGCATTTGGGATTTGATTCGTATACTCTCCGCGCAAGACACTATATTGACGCCGTGGTAAATCGTTTAAAAACTCTTCCACAGCAACAGCCTCTTCCATTCCCCCTGGATGTCCACGATACAAAGTAAGTACAATTACACCACCTATACGGAGCAATTGAAAGACGGACGTCAGGGCTAAAATTGTGGAGGTTGCTTGCGTGGTGACCTCTTGATTATGCCCCGGTAGATATCCGAGATTAAACATGGCTGCTTGAACAGGCTCTTGAACCTTTTCTAATAATCGACTGTGATCGCAATGATGCAAGCGAACACGGTCTTTCAGGTTGTATTCACTTAGTAGCCTTTGCGTCTCCTGAAGGGCAGTCTCTTGAATATCAAAGGCATGGACAATCCCCTTCTCCCCGACCAGCTCAGCAAGAAACAGGGTATCTCGCCCCCGTCCAGCCGTAAGATCTAAAACCACGTCTCCTGATTGTATCATTGTCCTAAGAATCATTCTAAGAAATCCTTGTATATCTTGAATTCGATTACTCATGCCATCGATCCTTTAATTTCTCCCGCACCACATGGTGAAAACTTCTTTTCCCCAAACGAATTAATAGGGCGGCAATCGGAGCCCTCTCGATATGGAATATTTGACCCTGCTTCATCAGCATACGGTGATAGCCATCAAAATTCACGATGCACTCTTCTCCGCGAGCCAAAAAAATATCTATCTTCTCTTTTGCAGAAATCACCATAGGACGTGCCGATAGGGAATGAGCGGCCAGAGGGGTTATTAAAATCGCCTCAACATTGGGGCTCAGGATGGGTCCACCTGCCGATAAGGCATAGGCTGTGGAGCCAGTGGGTGTGGATACAATTAAACCATCAGACGGATATCTTACTGAGGGTTCTCCTGATAGATTTGCTTGTAGGGTTATCATAGCACCTGAAGGTTCTCTTAGAAACACCACATCATTCAACACATATAAGGTATCTATACTCTGATCCAGCCCCGTTACAGTTACGGTAAGCATAAGGCGCTCTTGGATCGTATAATCATGATCAATAATCTTGGTTAATGCGTCAAAGACCTCGTTACGCTCGATTTCACATAAGAAGCCAAGACGACCCAGATTCACTCCCAGAACCGGTAGTGCATAGGGAGCGGCCTCACGGGAGGCTTCCAGTAAAGTCCCATCGCCTCCTAAAGAGATGAGAAAGTTTACCTTCTGAGCGATAGTTTGTTCCCAATCAGTATAGACTTCCCATCCTCGCTCTTGAAACCAAGGGGTAAGATGTTCGGCTAAGGTTATAGCTTCGGGTTTACTACGGTTAATCCACAAGCCGACTCGATCCATACAATTCACTCCGATCTTTTTTGGGCATGTTCAACAATCTCGGGAACGAGTTCACGCCAAGGTATGCCGTTATCCTGTTCACGCTGGAGCCAAGCTAAATATTCAATATTACCTTCTGGGCCACGGATGGGCGAGAAATCCAAGCCCTTGACCACAAGACCACATTTTTCCGCCTCTTCGAGGACATGGTTAATAACCCATTGGTGGATCTGGGGATCTTTAACAACCCCTTTTTTGCCGATATGTTCCCGACCTGCCTCGAATTGTGGCTTAATTAAGGTGATAATCTGCCCCTCCTCCTTGAGGATCTCCAGCATAGCCGGAAATATCTTCGTGACAGAGATAAAGGCAACATCAGAGACAACATAATCAACCGGTTCTGGTAAGGATTCCCCATCGAGATACCGGGCATTAACTCGTTCCATGGAAACAACTCGCGAGTCTGTGCGCAGTTTCCAATCCAGTTGTCCATAACCCACATCGATGGCGTAGACCCGTGCTGCTCCGTTTTGTAAAGCACAATCCGTAAATCCTCCCGTGGAGGCACCAATGTCGGCAACGATAGCTCCGGCTAGGGATACCGGAAAGGTCTTAAGGGCTTTCTCTAGCTTTAATCCTCCCCGGGAAACATAAGGCAAAGGATCTCCTTTGACTTCTAAAACAGTATCTTCCGGTAATTCCACACCAGGCTTATCCAACCGTTGTCCTTGGCTGTAAACCAACCCGGCCATGATGATGGCTTTGGCCTTCTCCCTGCTGGGAGATAATCCGTTCTTAACCAACAAGACATCCAGTCGTTCTTTTCCTTTAGACACTGCTTCTTCCCTCAATCCTTTGCAATACCTTTAAGCGCTCAGCTGCTTTTAGTATGCCAGCTACGGACAAACCATAACCTTGATGAAGCAAAGAGATGGCTCCCTGATCCACAAATTCATCATAACCCAAACGCTCGACAACCACGTCCGCCAATCCTTCATCAGCTAATACCTCGATGACGGCACTTCCCATCCCGCCAGCAAGCATATGGTCCTCTACGGTTATGATGCGTTTAGTCAGACGAGCATAGCGGAGGATGGTCTCTTTATCTAAAGGATTTAAAAAGCGCATATTGATGACAGTGGCCTCCACCCCACGGTGATGCAGCTCAGCGGCTGCAGCCATACAAGTATTAACCATAGGACCAATAGCAATCAAAGTAAGATCTTTGCCTTCCTGAATAACCTCTGCTTTTCCTAGGGGAAGTTCCTCGAGTTCCCCTGATAAATCTACCCCTTGACCCACAGAACGTGGATAGCGTAAGGCCACCGGTCCCTCATACTTAAGCGAGGTGTAAAGCATATGGCGTAATTCATTCTCATCCTTCGGAGCCATAAAGACTAAATTCGGTATCACACGCAGAAATGAAATATCAAAGACGCCATGATGGGTTGGTCCATCATCACCGACCACCCCTGCTCGGTCAATAGCCAACACCACATTGGCATTAGGCAAGCAGACATCATGAAGAACTTGGTCATAGGCCCGTTGATAAAAAGTGGAATAGATAGAAATCACAGGTTTCATGCCGCCAAAAGCCAATGCGGCCGAAAAGGTTACCGCATGCTGTTCGGCGATTCCAACATCAAAGAAGCGCTCAGGAAACTTCTGAGCAAAAAGGTTAAGTCCAGTGCCGCTGGGCATGGCAGCAGTGATGGCTACGACCCGTGGATCCTTTTCGGCAATATCGCAGAGGGTCTGGCCAAAAATTTGCGTATAGGTAGGAGGAGCAGGCTTTTTAGGGATTTCACCAGTTAATTTATTAAAAGGCCCTACACCATGAAAAAGTGAGGGGTTTTGCTCGGCAGGCTCATAGCCTTTTCCCTTTTGAGTCAAGACATGAATAAGTACAGGTTCCTTCACGCACTTTGCCTGTTCAAAAACCTGTTCCAATGCTATTTGATCATGACCGTTGATGGGACCGAGATAGGTAAAGCCAAGTTCTTCGAATAATAATCCCGGTACTAAGAGATATTTTAAGCTGTCCTTAGCTTTTTCAGCTGCTTTTGCCATCTTTGATCCGATCCCGGGAATTCTTTTGAGCAGATTCTCTATCTCTTCTTTGCTCCGATCATAGCGAGGATCGGTACGCAGGCGATTTAGGTAAGAGGACATGGCCCCCACATTCTGTGCAATCGCCATCTCATTATCATTAAGGAGCACAATCATCTTAGTCTTTGTCTGTCCGACATGGTTTAAAGCCTCAAATGCCATACCGCCGGTCATAGCCCCATCCCCAATTACGGCAATGACCTGATGCTTTTCCTGGCGAAGATCTCTTGCCTTGGCGAAACCCACTGCAGCGGAAATAGATGTACTAGAGTGACCAGTCTCAAAACAATCATGTGGACTTTCCGCGCGTTTGGGAAAACCGGATAAACCATGATAGAGCCTCAGACTCTTAAATTCCTTCTGTCTCCCTGTGACTAATTTATGAACATAGCTTTGATGCCCTACATCCCAGATAATCTTATCTTTTGGACTATCGAAGACACGATGCAGGGCAAGGGTAAGTTCAACAACCCCTAAATTTGGAGCTAAATGGCCTCCATTGGTGGAGACCACATCAATCATTTCCTCTCGAATCTCTTGGGCAAGCTGTTTAAGTTCGGGATACGTCAACCCTTTTAAATCCTTAGGCTGATCAATCTTTTCGAGAATCCCCACTTGGCTTCCCCCCCTTCCGTCGTTTATCTGTAAACACCCAACCCGTCAGCTCTTCAAAACGTGCTATGACAAATCCCACTCGCGCCATAATTTCATCAGCTTTTTGGATAGCAAAAGTTTTGCCTAGGGCCTTTCCGGTTACGGTAACGGAAGCCACCAAGGCAATCATCAAAGTATCTATCCAAATCTCCTGTGATTCCAAGCCTGGGTACGTCTGCAGCATCTCTAAGACAATAGAGGCAGACATGCCTCCACTCAAAGCACCTGTAACATCGCCAACAATATCATTAGCAAAATTTGCTACTGTATCGGCATGGCGAACTAGAAAGACCGTCTGTCGAGCGCCGGGAACCCGGTTTGCTGCTTTCGCATGATGCGGCTTTTCCGTAGCTGCAGTGGCAGCAATCCCAATGACATCAAACCCAATATTGATAATAATAATAACCAACAAAAGGGTGAGCGCGACAATTATATTGGTCTTTTTTATTAAAATCTCTGTTCCTAGGCTAGCAATGACCGCTAATGTAAAACTAAGAAGGAAGACAAATAAAATATGCTTCCAGCTTTTGCGCTTATATCCCAACAGTTACCCTCCAAATCATTCTACACCAAGATCCCCACTATGATTCCAACAATTGCTCCGGCAAACACTTCAAATGGGGTATGCCCTATTAATTCTTTCAGGCGTTCTTGAGATAGATGGGACATCTGTTGATAAAGTTCCTGAACTAACTGATTAATTACTTCAGCCTGCTTACCAGCAGCTCGTCGTACCCCAGCTGCATCATACATGACAATCATGCCAAAAATCACGGCCACAGCAAAAATAGGAGAGTTCCATCCATAGTATTTTCCCACTCCAATTGACAAAGCACTGACTGTTGCCGAGTGCGAGCTAGGGAATCCACCCGAGCTGACTAGAAAACCCACATCAAAGGTTCTATGAATAGCAAAGTTGATGACAACCTTTAAAACTTGGGCAATAAGCCAAGCCAACATTGCAGAAATCAGTATAGCGTTATCAAGAATTCCAGAAAGAATGCTCATGCTTCACCTCAAAACTTACGTTGAGCAATAAAATCTGCTAAATCATGCAAGAAGCTCGATCGCTCCCCTAAGGCCTCCAAAGCAGCATGAGCTTCATCTATTTTATTCATAAGCTCAGATTTCGCACCCTCTATACCCATTAGCGATGGATAGGTAGCTTTATGTTGGCGAATATCGCTTTGTGCCGGCTTCCCAAGACTCTCACTATCACCTTCTATATCGAGGATATCGTCTCTGATCTGGAAGGCAAGTCCGATAGCTTGTGCATAACTAGTCAAAGCCTCAATCTTTTCTTCCGTTCCCCCAGCAAGTATTGCTCCTAAGCGAGCAGCGACCACGAGCATAGCCCCCGTTTTTAAACGATGTACCCGTTCAAGCTCAGCTAGTGCTAATACTTTTTCTTCAGCCTCCAAATCCAATACCTGTCCACCCACCATGCCTTGCGGTCCAGCGGCCTGAGCAACTTCCCTGATGACCCGAAGCTGGCGTTCCGGCGTCACCCCGTTGATGGATTGGGCAAGCAGTTCGAAAGCATAGGTCAATAAAGCATCCCCGGCAAGAATCGCTTGTCCGACTCCAAAAACCTTATGGTTAGACAAACGACCTCGGCGATAATCATCATCATCCATGGCTGGGAGATCATCATGGATTAAAGAATAGGTATGTATCAATTCTAATGCACAGGCTGCAGGAAGAATGGATTCCTCGTCTCCCCCCACTGCTTTGGCAGCTGCCAGAGCTAAAACGGGTCGGATTCTTTTGCCTCCTGCTGCAAGAGAATAATTCATGCTTTCGCTGAGAATCCCATTTCCACTGAAGAGTTGTAACAAATATGAATCCACCTGTCGTACATGCGCTTCTAAATCCTTTTGAAACATCAACGAATCATCCTTCCACAGGAAAATCTGCTGGTCGAATCTCCAACTCTCCGTTGGGATTCTCTAAGAGAATCTGCATTTGTTTTTCCGCGTGATCAAGTAGACTATTGGAATTTTGAACAAGCTCAATGCCTTGTCTAAAGAGATTCAAGGCATGTTCTAAAGGGATTTCCTTTTGTTCCAGCTCTCGAACAATGCGCTCTAATTGTTCGATTCCCTCTTCAAAAGTTAACTCCTTATTCTCAACTTCCATCTTATATTCCCCTTTAATTTCTATACTTATTTGGGATCAGAGCTCTTGGCCAGTACAGCGCAAGTTAATGCACCTTGCTGTAGCCGTACTTGAACCTGCTGCCCCACATTGATTTCATCAGAATGGCGAAGAACGTTTCCTTTTGGGCCATAGGTCAGGGAATAGCCTCTCCCGAGAATGGCTAAGGGACTCAACAAATCTAGCTTGGCAGCCAATAGCCTTAGTATACCATTTTTGTCAGAAACAAATCTAGTCATCCCCTGCTCTAGGCGCTCACTAAGGGCATCAAGGCGCTGGCGGTTCTGATCCACTCTCCAGAAAGGGTTGGAAAGCGGTCCAATACTTTTTAAACTGTCTACTCTCTGCCGCTTTTGATTAATTTGTAAGGCCATGCTATTACGCAGTCGTGATTCCAATTGCGCTATATTGGCTTTCAATTCCATCCTAAGCGGAACAGCCAATTCCGCAGCTGCAGAAGGAGTCGGCGCACGCAAATCGGCAACCATATCTGCAATCGTGACATCTGTCTCATGTCCTACCGCCGAAATCACCGGAATGCCCGAAGCAGCAATAGCTCGAGCGACTTCCATCGTATTGAAAGCCCAAAGCTCTTCCAGGGAACCCCCCCCACGTCCCACGATGATTACATCCACTTGAGCCTGGCGATTGAGCCGAGCTATAGCTTGAGCTACTTCCCGAGGGGCGAGTTCCCCTTGAACCGCAGCAGGGGCAAGGATCCAAGAGATTTGGGGATTACGTCGTTCCATAACTTTGATGATGTCCCGAAGAGCAGCCCCGGTCGGGCTTGTGACAATTCCGATGCGGCGGGGAAATCTAGGAATGGGCTTTTTGCGTTCCGAGTCAAATAGCCCTTCTTGGGCTAAACGCTCCTTAAGCTGCTCAAAAGCCAAATAAAGTGCGCCCACACCACTGGGCTGCATTTCTTCCGCATAAAGCTGGATATTTCCATCCCGCTCATAGATCCGTATACTTCCCTGAATGAGCACCTTCATACCATCCTGAGGAGTGAAACGTACCCGTTCAGCACGACTACGAAACATAACTCCCTTGATACTCGAGGATTCATCCTTTAAGGTAAAGTACCAATGTCCAGAAGGGCGATGATTTTTATAATTAGAAATTTCTCCACTAACCCAGCACTTAATAAAATCAGGATTTTCACTTAGAGTCTGACTTATTTCACGAGTTAGTTCGGTCACGGTCCAAATCTTCGGCACATATTTCACCTCTTCCCCATAATACAAAGTAGCGTGAGTATTTTCAAGGATGTATAGCAAAAAGGGAGGTTTCCCTCCCTACTAGAACATTTTCTTTTTCCACAAAATAAAGGCACTAACCATAGCAATCACAAATGCTATACCGAGTACAAAGCTAAATCCGTATGGATTTTCACCAAAAGGCACCACAACATTCATTCCCCAAAAGCTGGCCAACATCGTCGGTACAGCCAGAATAATGGTCATCGAAGCAAGAAATTTCATCACCATATTCAAATTGTTCGAGATAATCGAAGCAAAGGCATCGGTCAAGCTTCCCAAAATATTGGTGTACATCTCAACCATTTGGATAGCCTGATTATTTTCGATGATAACATCTTCTAACAAATCTTCATCTTCTTCATACATTTTGATCAAATGCTGGCTTTGGCTATTGGAGCGTAAACGCAACAAGCGGTCCATAACCACACCGTTAGAACGAAGAGAGACCGTAAAGAACGTCAAGCCTTTTTGCAAGTCCATCAACTGAAAAATCTCTTGATTCTTCATGGAGGTGCGCAGGTCAAGCTCAATTTGATCAGTGCGCTTATTGATTTGGCGCAAGTACTTAAGATAATATGAAGCAGATTTATAAAGAATCTGAAATAAAAAACGTGTGCGCTTCCCTGTATTAAAGCTTCGGCAGCTATCGGCATTGAATTCGTTAAACACTGGATTATCCTCTAAAGAGACCGTAATAATCAGATCTTCAGTAATAATCATACCCAGTGGCAATGTATCATAATTCGTTTCATTGATCATTAAGGGTATATTTGTAATAACCAAGATACAATGGTCTTCCAACTCAATCCGTGAACGCTCTTCTTCGTCCAGTGCCGCTTTGAGCAGATCCAGTGGCACTTCAGTAGCTTCTGCCACCGCATTGAGTTCCCTTGGGGTTGGATTCACCATCTGAATCCAGGATCCTTTCACCAAAGTATCTAAAGTTAGTTCTTGATAATTACCAGCATCATTTTTACAAATTTTGAGCATCCGGCTCCCCCCTTTAGGTGGCCGGCTGAATCAACAATTCCCCTTCTAAACCGGACACACCCCTATTTTCGAATAAAATATTCAATTTTGGTCGACTAGGCCCTCCTGCGTCCAGTTTACTCACCATCCCGCCATTTTTTTAATGATTACATTAGAACTATACTCCTTCAGTCCAGAGGTGTCAATTCTACCAGTCAAAAATTTAAATAAAATTGATACTAAACTATACAAAACCAAAGACCTACTGTCAATAAAAAATCCGCACTCAGCAAAGGATGCGGATTTTTACGGTGGGTCCTTATTATGGCGTTATATGTCGAAAAGATCTTATAATCTGCTTTGAACGACTGCCACAATCTCATTCTTAAGCTTTTCTGCTTGAGCAAAGAGTCGTTCACGTTCAGCTTTAACTTTGTCTTGGTAGTCAATATCTTTAACTTGAGGCAAATTGATATCCACACTAAACATAGCAGCTTTAAGGGCACTTTCGGCTAAATAGGCGGCTACACCCACATCACTAATCGCCCCTTTATTGCCAATGGGAGCAAGCTCTTGGGCCAATTCAAGGACAACATAACAGTTTTGGGCAATTCCTAAGGGAGTATCTGTCGCTGAGACCAGCACCTCCTGCATCTTAGCCGAACGGACTTGTTTTTGCTCTTCGGTATCTTTAGGAAACTTCAACACTGCCATAAAATTCGAGAATTCCTCAATATCTTGGGTTAAGCCAGTTTTTAAGTCAACCAACGCCTTTTGGCCTTTTTCCAAAATGGCTTGAGCTTGAGGCTCAACATCCTTATATTTTTCCTTACCGATCGTCAAATTCGCGACCATACATACCATAGAAGCAGCCAGCGCCCCCACATAAGCAGATACGCTTCCTCCACCAGGGGTAGGAGCGGAGCTCGCGGATTGGGCCAAAAATTCCGCAGTGGTCCACTGCCATACAGAGTTGTCAGCCATTATTTTACCTCCTTACCCTGAAGAGCAATCCCCTTCAAGACATTTCTCATGACTAATGCTGTGGTTAAGGAGCCGACCCCTCCCGGTACCGGTGAGATAAGAGATGCAACCTCTTTAACCTCGTCGAAATCCACGTCCCCGCAGATCCCACCAGGAATCTCGTTTATTCCAGCATCCACTACCACAGCACCGGGTTTGACCATATCTTTTTTCAGGAGCTTCGCTTTACCTACAGCAGCAATAACAATATCCGCTTGGCGGGTAAACGCCCCTAGATCCGGAGTTTTCGAGTGGCAGATGGTTACTGTGGCGTTATGCTTAAGAATAAGAAAAACTAAGGGCTTGCCTACTGTTTCTCCTCGGCCAAGGATAACGACATGCTTACCGGCAATCTCAACTCCTGAACGAAGCAGTATTTCAATACAGCTTTGGGGCGTTGCGGGGAAGAGTCCCTCTTCGCCACTGAGTATATAACCCCGATTGATGGGATGGACTCCGTCCACATCTTTATCGGGACGGACTGCTGCCATAACACGCTCTTTTGAGATGTGTTTTGGTAGAGGCAGCTCGATCATAATGCCATGTACTGCGGTGTTGGTGTTAAGGGAATCAATTAGACTCAAAATCTCTTCTTCCGCACTGTCAGCAGCAAGAACGAAGAGTTCGAAATCAATCCCTAAGCCTTCACTTACTTTCTGTTTAGACTTAGCATACACAACAGATGCAGGGTCATCCCCTACAAGCACTACTGCCAGCTTGGGATTGATCCCTTGTTCCTTCCACCCTTTTACTTCTTCCTTGATTTCTTCCTTTAAGACTTTGGAAATCTCTTTTCCGTCTAATAATTGAGCCAAAAAACACACTCCTCTCATTTACACCTCTGAAACTTCCGGAGATTGCTTAGCTTGTCCTATATAGTTCTCCATGCAGACTGCGATTTCCTTTCTTTGGGAGCAACTTTTCCTCCTAAAATAGTGGTGCAGATAGAGCTACACAAAAATCTCTATTACAAGAAAACAAGCCAAGGAGTGTTGACTCACAAGGCTTGCTATAAACACATAGGAAATCCTAGAATTTAGTTAGTTCTTCTTTTTAAGATACTCATTTATTCCAGCCGCTGCTTTCTTACCGGCTCCCATCGCCAGGATAACGGTAGCGGCACCGGTAACAATATCTCCGCCGGCGAATACGCCTGGGATAGAAGTTTCCAAGGTCTCTTCGTTTACCACAATATTGCCCCACTTATTGAGGTCTAACCCTTCAGTGGATTTCGTTACCAAGGGATTCGGTCCCTGACCAATCGCTACAACAACGGTATCTACGGGGATTTCGAATTCAGAGCCAGGTATAGCGACCGGTGAGCGACGTCCGGATGCATCCGGTTCACCTAACTCATAACGGAGACAAGTAAGAGATTTGACAGCGCCCTTTTCATCTCCTTGGATCGATACGGGATTAGTCAAAAGTTGGAACTTGACGCCTTCTTCTTCGGCATGCTCCAGCTCTTCATGTCGAGCAGGCATTTCCGCCCGTGAACGACGGTAGACAATGCTGACTTCCTCTGCCCCTAGGCGAAGGGCAGTACGTGCAGCATCCATAGCTACGTTACCGGCGCCAAATACAGCGACTTTCTTGCCAATCTTAACCGGGGTCTTGTATTCGGGGAAACGGTAGCCCTTCATAAGGTTGGTACGTGTTAAGAATTCATTGGCCGAATATACGCCATTTAAATTCTCGCCGGGGATGCCTAAGAAGTTAGGAAGCCCTGCACCCGTCCCGATAAATACTGCGTCATAACCCTGACTTAGAAGCTCATGAACAGAGGTCACTTTGCCAACAACTTGGTTCACGAGAATCTCTACGCCCAGAGGTTCTAAATTACAAATCTCCATTTGCACAACATCTTTAGGAAGACGGAACTCAGGGATACCGTACATAAGCACCCCGCCGGCAACATGAAGCGCCTCAAAAACGGTTACTTTATGGCCGGCCTTAGCTAAATCTCCTGCACAAGCCAGTCCGGCAGGACCAGCACCGATTACGGCAACTTTCTTACCCGTCGGAGCCGGAATCTCAGGAACCTTACAGCCTTGGCTGATTTCATAGTCAGCGACAAAACGCTCTAAACGACCAATGGCAACTGGTTCACCTTTGATTCCTAAGATACATTTCGCTTCACATTGAGACTCTTGGGGGCAGACCCGTCCGCATACTGCGGGTAAACTGCTACTCTTCTTGATAATTTCAGCAGCTGTCATGTAATCTTCTTCAGTGATTTTCTGGATGAACTCAGGAATAGAAATGTTAACAGGGCAACCCTGCACACACTTGGGGTTTTTACATTGCAAACAGCGTTGCGCCTCTTCAATTGCGGTTTCTGAGGCATATCCTAAAGCAACTTCATTAAAATTATGCGCACGCTCATGTGGATCTTGACAAGGCATTTCATGGCGGGGTACTTTTAAAGCCATTAGTGTTGCCCCCCCTTTCCGCAATCACAGTCTTTGGAAACTTTAGCACGCTCTTCTTCATCTTTATAGAAACTCAGACGTTTCATGGCCAAATCAAAATCCACCAAATGACCATCAAACTCCGGACCATCAACACAAGCAAATTTCGTCTCATTGCCCACACTTAAGCGGCATGCTCCGCACATTCCTGTGCCATCGACCATGATCGGGTTCATGCTGACAATGGTTTTGATTCCTAAAGGACGAGTGAAATTGGCTACAGAGCGCATCATAACAACCGGTCCAATCGCCCAGATAGCGTCGACCTTTGTTCCTTGGGCAAGTATTTGCTCCAGACCATTGGTTACAAAGCCTTTAACTCCTTTGGTGCCATCATCTGTTGCTATCACCAATTCATCACTAATAGCTCTCATCTCATCCTCAAGAATAAGAATATCCTCACTTCTAGCGCCAATCACCGAAATAAGGGTGTTGCCAGCTTCTTTTAAGGCACGAGCAATAGGATAAACCGGGGCAACGCCTAGTCCGCCACCGATACACACTACGGTACCATAATTTTCGATCTCGGTAGGAACTCCTAATGGACCAACAAAATCGAGGAAAAAGCTTCCTTCTTCCATGGAGTTAATCATTGCTGAAGAATACCCCACATCTTGAATGACGATAGTAATCGTACCTTTTTCCCGATCAAAGTCCGCTACTGTAAGCGGAATCCGTTCGGATTGTTCATCCATTCTCACCATAACAAATTGTCCTGGTTCGACCTTTGCCGCGACTGCAGGAGCTTCGACTTCCAACAAGACGATGCAGGGTGACGAAACAAGCTGCTTCTTTTTTACTACCCGATACACGTGCATACCTCCTAAATCTTATCCCATGATTTCTTTTTTGAAAAAGTACATAACTTTCTAATTATTCGATATGATTCGTTAGATTTCCTGCCTCCAGGAAATTTCCTTTTGTCTTTTCTAACGTGAGCACAGCAACGCCGATGGCATTATCACGGCTCCAATTCGGTAATGCCCAGTGAAAATTGCCAACCTTAGCGAGTCTTCTTTCCAATTCCTGACGGATATAACGGTTGGAAGCGACACCACCGACAATGAGGATTTCCTTTATGCCGGTTTTCTCCGTTCCCGCCTTTAACAATTTGGTTAAGGTTCTGACAATACACCCTTCAACTGCTCGGGCCACGTCTGCCGGTTCCTTTCCCTGATCAATTAAACGTTGGGCTGCAGACTCCACGCCTGAGAAGCTAACTTCAAACCCTTTGACAGCTGAAGGGAGCCAGGTTGCAGCTTCAGGATTAGCTTGGGAAGCCAGCGCCTCTAGGCTATTACCCGCCGGAAAAGGCAATCCCAAACGCACTCCTACTCGATCTATGAATTGACCGGCATGCAAGTCCGTTGTCCCCCCTAAAATTCGGATATCCATTTGGCCCGGGAGGTGGCGTTGGACCTCTAAAAGCTCTGTGGTTCCACCGGATATATGCACCGCTAGAAAGCGGGTTCCGCTCAACTTGCTAGAAATCAGACCGGCTGCCAAGTGCCCCTCTTGATGACTAGTTAGAACCAGAGGAATACAGCGAGCCGCAGCCATGGCTGAGGCTACTCCAAACCCTGGGGTAAAGACCGGCATATAGGATTCCTTGAGAGGGCGCGGTGCCGTGCTTACTCCAATTGCTGCGATTTCTCCCCAATATTCTTGGGGTACAGCAGTCACCAGTTGAGGGAGGTTCTGAACATGCTGAAAAAGGGCTGCTGACTGAGCGAGCCCTCTTTCACCTTGCGGTACAGCCAAGACTTTCCTATTCTCATAGACTAGTGTAGCCTGATCATCCACAATCGCTAAGGAAGTGG
This sequence comes from Desulfitobacterium sp., assembly GCA_050251735.1. GTDB lineage: Bacteria > Bacillota > Desulfitobacteriia > Desulfitobacteriales > Desulfitobacteriaceae > Desulfitobacterium. The sequence continues at coordinate 57,644 of JBFWMF010000002.1, read as the reverse complement.
TATATGCACTTGTGTCAATTCCCAGGTAGAGTGCCATGCTCTTTCTCATCCCTTTTATTGACGCTTTCGACAACCTTGTCCAAAATGCCATTGATAAATTTCGCCGATTCATCACTGCCATAGCGTTTGGCAATTTCAATCGCTTCATTAAGGGTCACCCGTCCAGGAATATCCTCCCGATGGAGAATTTCATAACAAGCAAGACGCATAAGGTTGCGATCCACATTGGCCATTCGAGATACGGGCCAACCTTCGGAGAATTTATCCAGTAATTCGTCTATCGCTCCTTGGTGAGTTAATGTTCCTTCTACCAGCTCTTGAGCAAAAGGAATGCTTCCTTCCGGAACAGCAAATTCTTCTGCCCATTTGCAAACCACAGGTTTCAGCTCCAAGGTCTCTTTTGTCATATCAAGCTGAAACAAAACTTGCAGCGCGGTTTCCCGTGCTAATCTACGGCTCATAGGTTCCTCCTAGCTACTTTCTAATCCATACTTCAAGCTAATTTATTCATCCTTAGCATCCGGCCTTAATTACCGAAAAACCGGTTCATCCAGTCAAATAGACCTTTATGATCATCATGCCGTTTCCCTAAGGTGAGGCCGACCAAAACAAATAAAGACAATGCCAATGCTTTCCAAAAACCTAAAACAACTACTAGCAGTCCTAGTCCAAAGCCGGCGAGAGTTCCCAAAAGTTTCCCGGGATGCTCTTCTAGTGCCCAAAGAAAAAAACTCGATATCTTGTTTCCCAACTCTGTCCAGAAACTCTTCATCGGACTCGCGCTGGGCGATTGGACGGATCAGCATCCATGCGACGCACCAGCACTTTCACCTCGGCAACTTTAATCCCTGTATAGCGCTCAATATCCTCTTTCACTTGCGCTTGCAATTGCTCTGAAACCTCTGGAATAGCTGCTTCGGGATTAAACTGACAATCCAAGAAAATTTCTAAGCCATCTTCTCTCTGTTTGATTAAGGGCTTGACTAAACGGACCCCATTCTTGTTTAGGGCGCTGCGCACGATAATATCTCCGAGAGCATCCACTGTTATACGGACTTCACCCAGTTGTGATACGGTCCGGAAAGTATGATCCGGTATCTTCCTCCGCGGCCTTAGGAAAGGTAGTATTCCCAAAATGATAATGAAGGTAGCAACAATCAAACCTTCCCAAGTATTGGACCTCAACCATATCATCCCATCCATAAAGATATCATAAGGAAGACTCCACCCGGTACTAAGAGCAAGAATATAGACGCCGATGACCACCAAAAGAGCGCCAACACTATACCCTAACAACCTGTCCACCTCCTTACATTTATTTACCCCCCCTAGTCGTCCAGGGGGGGTAACCAAAAGCTTATTTTAAACGCGGAAGCTCTTCATCTTTAATTTCAGGAGCTGGACGAAAGTTAACTCCTTGAATATGAACATTAGTTTCCATAACTTGAAGCCCGGTCATGCTTTCAATAGCCTCTTTGACAGCTTCTTGAACCTTCGAAGAGACCTCAGGTATTGATACACCATATTCTACAACGAGGTATAGATTCACTGCCGCTTCTTGCTCACCGACTTCAACCTTAACCCCCTTCGAGAGGTTCTTGCCGCGAACGAGCATCTGAGCGATATCTCCGACTAATCCGCCGCTCATACCAGCTACACCTTCCACCTGGGATGCAGCTAAGCCTGCGATAATCTCCACGACTTCATCCGCGATCTTGATTGTCCCCAGTGTATTCTCTATATCTGACTTTTCCATAGTTTCACCTCATATCCACATATTAAAATCATATGCATCTTTTGCCATTCGTTATACTTTCTAATAGTATAACAAAAGAATACCCTACTGGCAAAGGTGAATGTATCCGCTATTCCCCTAAAATCCGCCGTTGGATAAAGTTGGTGTAGACTTCTCCCCTACGGAAGAAGGCATTATCCAGCACTCGGAGGTGGAAAGGGATAGTGGTGTGGATTCCTTCAATATAAAATTCTTCTAGAGCCCGCTTCATGCGTTGGATAGCCTCTTCTCGGTCCGCTCCCCAAACGATGAGCTTTCCCACCATGGAGTCATAGTAGGGCGGGATGGTATATCCTTGGTATACTGCACTGTCCACCCGAACTCCGGGCCCACCCGGTGGATGATAAAACTCGATGGTTCCTGGGGAGGGCATAAAGTTCTTATCCGGGTTTTCGGCATTGATCCGACATTCCATAGCCCAGCCGCGGATTTGGACATCCTCCTGCTCAATACCTAAGGGCTCTCCAGCCGCGACACGTATCTGAGCCTTCAGGAGATCGATTCCTGTCACCAATTCTGTAACGGGATGCTCTACCTGAATTCGCGTATTCATTTCAATGAAATAGTAATCTCCATGTTTATCTAAAAGGAATTCGATGGTTCCAGCGCTTGAATAATTAGCCGCCTTAGCAGCTTTAATTGCTGCATCCCCCATGGCTTGCCGTAGCTCGGGAGTTAGGGCACTGGATGGTGCCTCTTCCAGCAGTTTTTGATTTCGTCTTTGTAGGGAGCAATCCCTTTCCCCAAGATGGATGACATGGCCGTGTTTGTCGGCAAGGATTTGAAATTCTATATGTCGAGGCTCCTCCACATATTTTTCCAGATAGATTTCTGAATTACCAAAGGCGGCATGAGCTTCATTTTGAGCAGCTTGAATAGACTTGCCTAGCTCCTTAGCATTCTGAGCGATACGCATACCCTTGCCCCCGCCTCCCGCTGAGGCTTTGATCATGACCGGATAACCAATCTCCTTGGCGATCATGGAGGCAGATTCCACATCGGTGATGACATCTTTGGAGCCGGGAACCACAGGCACTCCTGCTTCAATCATAGTCTTTCGGGCTGTCGCTTTATCCCCCATGGTCTCAATAGCCTTAGGAGATGGTCCAATGAAGGTTATACCGCAAGACTCGCAGATTTCGGCAAAACGAGCATTCTCGGATAAGAAACCATAACCGGGATGAATAGCATCCACACCGGTGAGTTCGGCCGCGCTAATAATATTCGGGATATTTAAATAACTTTTCGCTGAAGGATGGGGTCCGATGCATATGGCTTGGTCCGCTTCACGGACATGCATAGCATCGCGATCCGCTTCTGAAAAAACTGCCACGGTCTCAATGTCCATCTCACGGCAAGCGCGGATGATCCGCAAGGCAATTTCTCCCCGATTCGCAATTAATATTTTCTTAAACATGCCTATCTCCTCATGCTTCAACGGCAAACAACGGTTGCCCAAACTCTACGGGTTGACCATTATCTACAAGAATTTCGACAATTTTACCGCTGATTTCTGCCTCGATCTCATTCATTAGTTTCATGGCTTCAATAATACAAACAGTATCTTCCGCCTTAACCATCTGCCCTAACTCGACAAAGACCGAGGCATCAGGCGACGGTGAACGATAGAAGGTGCCGACCATGGGCGACTTGATATATTGAACATTTTTCGCAGAAGCAACAACTGCCTCCTGAGCCCCTTGAGAGGCTTTTCCTGCTGTCGCGCTAACCAAAGTGGGCGCAGGTTGAGCACTCACTTCCGCAACAGAAGCCATGACAGGAAGAGCACCTACTGACAGGGGAGCGCTTCCCTTTTTAATAGAAACCTTGACTCCTTCGCTTTCTAGGTTTAGCTCAGTGATATCGGTGTCCCCAATGAGCTTTATGAGCTCTTTTATTTCTTTTAAATCCAATTTGGATTCCTCCTTCGGAGCAAGGATGACCGGATTCTTATTAGAAGCCGTTATTCCTTTCTCTCTTTCTTCAAAGAACTTTTTTGCCACCTGCGGAAACAAGGCATAGCTCAGGACATCTTCTCGAGAACGGGCAAGATCCTTGCATTCCTGTTCTGCTTTTTCAAGACCAGGTGCTAATTTGTCTGCAGGTCGGACTGTGATTACTTCACCATCGCCGATAATCAATTGTTGAATATCAGGATCTATCGGAGCGGGAGGTTTTCCATAGAGCCCGCCCACATAAGCCTTAACCTCTGCAGGTATTAGTTTATATCTTGTCCCGCTTAACACATTTAAAACAGCCTGAGTCCCAACAATTTGGCTGGTTGGTGTTACCAAAGGTGGATAACCCAATTCTGCCCTAACTTGAGGTATCTCGTCAAGCACTTCATTAATACGATTGAGAGCTTTTTGTTCTTCTAATTGTGAGACAAGATTAGAAATCATTCCTCCCGGTACCTGGTGCTCAAATACGCGCATATCCGAGATGCGAGTGATTCCCCGTTCAAAGCCACGGCTCTTGCGCAAATCCTCAAAATAATTGGCAATCCTAAACAGCTGTGGAATATCCAATTGTGGAGCAAATTCAAATTCCTGCAACGCTCGGACGACAAGCTCCACTGGGGGTTGACTGGCCCCGAAAGCTAAGGGGACACTGGCTGTATCGATAACATCGACACCTGCCTCGGCCGCCTTAACATAGGCAATGGTTCCCATTCCGCCAATATAATGGGTATGAAGTTGGACCATAACCCCTAACTCTTCCTTAATTAGACTCACCAATTTATAAGCTCGTATAGGAGTGAGCAGTCCAGCCATATCTTTAATGCAGATTGAGTCCGCTCCCAAGTCCACAAGAGCTCTGGCTGTCTCTAAATAATGCTCTAGGGTATGCACAGGACTGATTGTATACACTACAGATGCTTGAACATGGGCCCCTGCCTTTTTAGCAGCTTCCATGGGGACAATCATATTGCGCACATCATTGAGCGCATCGAAAATGCGAATGATATCAATTCCATTCTTGACACTGAGTTGAACGAATTCACGCACCACATCATCCGGATAATGTTGATAACCGACTAACGATTGCCCTCTAAGCAACATTTGCAGAGGGGTGTTTTTTACATGCTTCTTGATCGTGCGTAACCTTTCCCAAGGGTCTTCCCCAAGAAAACGCAGGCATACATCGAAAGTCGCCCCTCCCCATACCTCAAGGGAGTGATATCCCACCTGATCCAATTCAGCAAGAATAGGGACTAGGTCTTCTGTTTTCATCCGGGTTGCCCAAAGGCTTTGATGCGCATCGCGCAGTGTCGTATCTGTAATTCTGACCGGTTTCATCCAACATAACCCCTCTCTATTCTCTAAATACATTATCTTTTCCAGATTATGTTTTATTATATGAAACTGGTACTTCTTTTTCAACGAAACAACGTGAAGTATACAATATCACAGAAAAGAATACTGTATTTTTTATTAGAAAAGATATGAATATCGAGAGGAGCCTGAGTTTTCTTGCGAAGAATAATCATGCAGAGAAGAATTAACTGGATTAATAACGATAAGAAATTCGGATGTATTCCCTAGGCATATCGGTTACCCTTAGAACCACATCTTGGATTAATTTTATTTCTTCAGAATTCAGATGGGGAGCAAAAACGATGACTGCAACTTCATTATTCCCTAAATCGGCAACTGCATCCTGGATTCCAGTTATTTTGAGGAGATTTTCAATCTGTTCTTCCTTTTCAATTTTATGAGTGAGCTGCAACCATTTTTCTTGGGTTTCCGTTTTTGTCTTTTCGACATTGGAATTGAGGAGTGGGGCTAACATATCCTTAGCTTCTTGGCGAGAGGCTTCCCGCTGAAGCCGGTAATTAACAAAGTAATCTTCCCCTTGTGGCAACACCTTAGGCCTCTCTGTTGAAAAATCAATAACCTGCGCTTCAGGGTGTGCATTGACAGGCAAACTTTCTTGACTGGGGAGGCTAGAAGGCTCTTCACCTCGCGTTACACCCCAGAGTGTCCCTATGACCAGACAAGCTAAAAGAACCCCACCCATCAATCCCACCTTTTGTCTTTTCGTAAAATTTCCCCAACGTTTGAGGGTGACGATTCTCATTTATACCCCTCCCATCGGCTGGACATTGATTTTGTCTGAAGGAATATCTAATAAGGTTCGAACTGCGATATGAATATTTTCACGTATTTTGGGGTCGCTAGCTCCTTGAGCAATAATGAGAACACCGGCTACATTAGGTCGTTCCTCCATAACAATAACCGGTTGAGCAGCTCCATTGGGCATAACCAGTTGATTATTTTCAATGACCTCCGTGGATTCTCTCGTACCGCCATTTTTATCTGACTCTTTAGTGGTCTTCTTGGTGACACTGCCATTGGTGGCATAATCTGACCGTAGACTAGAGGCTAGGGTCACAGAAACCTGAACACTTCCGACGCCTGTCATCTGCTGAAGATTTTGCACTAGCTTTCTCTCCATTTCTTTTTCCAAAGTCGTAATTCGTGTGACTTCCGGAATATCGGTCTCTACGACCTGGTTCATAGGCTGTACCGGGTTACTGCCACTCTTCGCGTAAAAGATCATGAATACTGCAAGCACCACGATTACGGCCGGTATCAAGATTTTAGGTTGGATATCTTTAAAAAGATCCATACAATATTCCCCCTTTGTATTAATCTAGAGTCTGGGAAAAGCTATTCCTCTGTGACGTGAACTTGTTCGATAGGAATCTGCATAAAAGCAGCTACTTTAGCTCGAAACTCCTGAGCTGCATCTGAGAGCAACGGCTCCCGATCGCTCTCTGATTCATTCATTTCTATAACAACTTCTTCTATGGGTCGAACCCCCCGCTCTCCATGGTAGATATGAATAAAAATCTGCTCAATTCTGGGTATGTCAGTCAGCCCCCCTGTCCCGGACGCTAATTCTACGTTGACCTGAATGTTCTTTATTTCCTCCATCCCCACTGCTAAAGCTCTAATTTGATTGACAATGATAGTTTTATACTGTTCTTGTACCGCATTGGTTCCAATCACTTCACCATCTTCACCTGAGGCGAGGACCGGCAATTCTTGGGCGGCGTTCTCCGTCCAGGCAGGAATTCCTGTTTCCATTGTCATCCCCATAAGCGAGGTAAGCGGAGTTAGGATAGCGGATATGACAAACAAGCCCATCACTAGTTTGACGAAGCCTTTCATGGATTTAGAAGGAAGTAGCATCTCCAAAAAGCTCGCCAAAAGCAGAATAATTGCTAAGTTACGTACCACAGTTTGTATACTCTCCAATAACTTCACCTCCTTAGCGAAGCATGACGGTTAGATTGCCGGAGCCAACCACTACAACTATGGCCATAAAGAACATGATTGCTACTGACGCTACGGAAGCGAAGATAAAAATTAGGCTCTTCGACATTTCTTGGAGGGTATCCGCCAATTCCGTCTGTCCAAGGGGCTCAATCAGGGCAGACGATATTTTGAACACAAGAATCATCGCCACCAATTTAACCACAGGTCCCAAGCAAATTAAGGCAAGAGCGATAATACCTACGATTCCTAGAGCATTCTTAAGCAAGAGCCCAGAGGTGACCACTAATTCCACAGCGTCTTTAAAGAATTTACCGACGACAGGAATCAAATCTGCTGAATACTTAGCCGTGCGGAGGACGACTCCGTCAGCAACTCCACCGGTAACCCCTTGAACCGTCATCACGCCAATGAATACAGTTAAGATCAATCCCAAACTCAATTTACCGGTGAACTCTAGCAACCCCGCTAGCTTGCTGAGTTTGAATTCGCTGGAAATATGATTAAAGAGCTTGAGGACCGCTGCCAGAAAGAAGAGGGGTAATGCTACAGTTTTAATTAAGGTTGCTAGGAAGGCTAAGCTCCCCAAAACTATCGGTTTAAATAAGGCCGCTGTCGTTAAGTTACCCATGGCCGCCAACATGGTCATCATCACCGGTAGAAGGGTCTGCATGAATCCCGTCATCGATTGGATGGCCGTGTATGCTACGTCCATGGCCATCTGGAAGGTGGCAAGGGCTATTCCCATGAGCATCAAAAAGGCAAGGGCTTGTGCCATCTTCCCCACTCCACCGTTGAAGGCAGATTGAAGCTGTTGGAGAACTGCCGTTAATACGGCCAAGATCAGGAGCTTAGCAATGAGGGGGGCACTCACCAGGATTTCCTTTCCCAACAAGGTCAATAAGGACTTACCTAGCTCCACAGGATTAAGGCTGATCTTTCCTTGACGCAAATCATCAAACATTCGTGATAAGGAAAAGTTAGGTATAGCTTGTTGGACATCCCGATCGATTTGGTTTAAGAAACCTCGGATCTCGGTCAAATCCACTTGTTGAGTAAGGTCTGGTGGAGAGCCAGTTTCCTCCTGATCACCGTTCCCATTCACCTTAACTTCAATAGGATTGATCTTAATGGAGTTAACCTCCATACTATCTTGCCCTGTGGCCTCAACTCTCTGAGAAGTTGTCCCACTGCCGATTAAAAAAAAGAGAAGAACGATAAATAGAACTCGCTTAATTCGCTGCATTTTTTCACCTCACGGCAAGAGTCGCATAATAGACTCCAGTATCGCTACGATAATCGGAATCGCCAGAACTAAAACCCCCACTTTAGCGGCGATCTCAATTTTTGTCGCCAGAGCTTTTTCATCCGCATCCCGGCAAATATCGGCACCGAATTCAGCTAGGTAGGCGACCCCGACAATCTTCAGGACAATTATTAAGTAATAGGAGCTGATATTTGCCTGATCAGCCAAATTCTGTAGCAAGTCGATGATAATTTTTATTTTGTCTAGGATCAGGGTGAAGATGATGACTCCAGTTAATATGGATAGCTGGAGGGCAATTTCTCTTCGCACCTGTTTGAGTACAACCCCGAGAATGGCGGCTACTAAAGCAATTCCTACGATTTGCCATATTTCCACATTCAGACCTCCCTAATAGATCTGAAATACACTGCGTACAAGGTTAAACAGGTCGGCCACGGCCTGAACAACGATATAAAGGACGACAACGACCCCTGCCAAAACTGTGAGTTGAGCGATGTCTTTGCGATTGGCCTGCTCGAGGACCATAACAAGAACTCCCACGAGGAGTCCGATTCCCGCGATTTTCATGACCATATAAAAATCCATACTATCCACTCCATCTGCTCAAATTAAGAAGAGAACGCCAGCGATTCCACCCAAGAATCCGAGATAGGACCACATGTGGGCTTGTTTCTCAGAGCTTTGGGTTGCCTGTTCCTTAACTAAAGAAATCTGCTGTTTCACAAGCTCAATGTGCTTATGCTGCTCTTGGCGATCCGATCGTCCCAGACCTTTACCGACGTCTTTGATCACCTGCCAATCTCCGAACTTTAGGCAAAAGCGAGGCATCTGATGGTCGATGGTAGCATTCCATGCGGAATTGGCTCCCTCACCCTTTTGCAGCCGCTCGGAGAGTTCTGCAAAAAAAACCGACCATACCCCATCCGTTCGTTCCCTTAAAATCGCAAAGGCCTCTGGCAAAGGTGTACTTCCCCAATATATTTCAGTATCGAGAAGGGCAAGGGCGGTCAGACACTCCCTTAACTCCGCCGGTCGCTTGCGAATGCGTGCAGCTCGGTAGAGTCCAAGACATCCGCAGCCTATAATCAATAAGAAGGCTCCAGCCCAAATCACAGATTATCCCTCCCTTACTTTACCCCGATGGCATTCCTGCTCTTGATGTAAATCCCTGCTCTTGATGTAAAACGATAACCTCTTCCACCGTTCCAGGTCCAAGGCGGCGACTGAGGACCACGACCCGCTCGAAGACTCCTGCTTCAAACAACACCCTTAAGGTAGGACGGCTTAACGCTTCTTCTAGATTTGAAGCGTGAGCGGTACTTAAAATTTTCACACCTGTTCGCAAAGCGTCCAGCACCGCCTCCACATCTTCCGGATGTCCCAATTCATCGACAGCAATCACTTGGGGAGACATCGAGCGAATCAGCATATTGATTCCCATGCGTTTGGGGCAGCCATCGAGAATATCGGTGCGATAGCCTAGATCATAAGCAGGAATACCCTGCCACATACCAGCAAGCTCTCTTCGCTCATCCACCACTCCCACCGTCTGTCCCCGAGTATGGAGAGCGGGACTACCGTCGCTAATCTTTCGGATTAGATCTCTGAGAAGGGTGGTTTTGCCTGCCCTTGGAGGTGAAAGAATTAAGGTATGGTACAGTGATCCTTCTCTACTGAGAAGCTTCGGCAGGATATGTTCCGCCTCTCCTTCGACGGCCTTAGCTACTCGAATATTTAATGCTGAAATATGCTTTAAGGTTTGGACTTGGCCTTGCTTTAGAATAGCCTCACCTGTGATTCCGACCCGATGACCTCCGGGCAAGGTAATAAATCCCTGTTTCATCTCTTCTTCGGCAGCATAGAGAGAGCTTTGAGTCATGCGCTCTAAGGCCTGTAAAATATCTTCCCGCCGAATTCGATATCCCTTTTCCGGCGGAACCGCCCTTCCCTGTTCATCAATGAAAACTTCTTTATGATTACCTAGGAGTAAAAAAGGTCTATCTATGCGCAACCGGATTTCTTCAATGTCCTTGAATGTTATTCCTTGAACCTGCAACAGAATATTAGCCAGCTTTTCACCAAGCCAGCGGCTGAGGTTATCCTGAGTCTGACTCACAGTCCCTTTCCCTTGGCGTTTTGGCTCTGGATTAGAGTTGATGGGATGAAATGTATAATGCAGCGACACGGCGTTGTCCCCCTTTGTAAAAAGGTATGTCCGAAGGCAGGTTTTTAGACATGCGCAACCAAGTTTTTCAAAGAACTTAACCAGCCTAAAATTAGACAACAAAAAAGAGATTAGATGACCTCCTTTCAGGACAATCCAATCTCTTTTGTATGCAGAGGTTAAAACTGAAGCAGAACAGGCAAAATCATGGGTCTCCTGCGGGTTCTATCCCAGAGGTATTGACTAAGGGATTCATGGATACCCCCTCGAAGCACCCCCCATTCCCAGCGCTCTCTGCCAATCTGGGTCTCAATACTGGCTACCACAATTTTCTTAGCCCCCTCCACTAACTCTTCGGCTTCCTTCATAAAGGTAAAACCACGAGAGATAATATCAGGCCCCGATACCAAGGTGGTCGGCGATCCTTTGCTGAGTGCTGCCACCACGACAACCACCCCATCTTGAGAGAGCTGTTGACGATCTCTCAAGACGATCTGCCCAACATCGCCGATGCCCAGTCCATCCACAAAAACACTTCCCGATTCGACACGATCTGCCAGCTCCATCGTCCCTATATCAAGCAATACTCGAGATCCAAGCTGAGTCAAGGCAATCTTTTTGTCATCATAGCCCATTAGATTGCCGATCTTACGAAATGCCGCCTGATGACGCACTTCACCGTGATGAGGAATTAAGAATTTGGGTCGTGTTAAGCGGATAACTAGTTTAATCTCCTCTTGGTTGGCATGACCTGAAACATGTACCAAACCCATATCCTTTGTGATCACATCCGCGCCAATTTGGAAAAGGTGATTGATGGTCCTGCCAATAAGTTTTTCATTTCCCGGAACAGGTGTTGCCGAAATCACCACAGTATCTCCTTGTGTAACATTCACCTGACGATGACTTCCAGTGGCCATCCGCGTCAGTGCTGCTAGCGGTTCACCCTGACTGCCTGTTGTTAAGATGAGTAAACGGGAAGGAGCAATCTCATTAACATCGCTGGCATCAATCAATATTTCCGGATCAGGAAGATGCAGATAACCTAAATCTCGCGCCGTGGCTACCACCGCCTCCATGCTCCGACCAACCACACATATTTTTCGTTTCAAAATGGCTGCGGCTTCAATGGCCTGCTGGATCCGGTGAACGTTGGAAGCAAAGGTAGCCATGATAATTTTCCCTTCTGCCCTGGAGAATGCGTCCATGAGAGTCTTTCCGACGACCTTCTCCGAAATGGTCGAGCCGCTGCGCTCAGCATTCGTCGAATCACAGAGCAACGCTAGCACACCTTCTTGGCCCCAGGCAGATAGCTTCCCTAGATCCATTTCTTGACCATCAATAGGGGTGTAGTCCACTTTAAAGTCCCCCGTATAAATGACACGGCCGACAGGAGTCAATATACCATAACCCACAGCATCCGGGATACTATGAGTGACCCGAAAGGCCTCTACTTCGAAGTCGCCGGCTTTAATCGGTTCACCGGGATTGATGACTCTAAATTTATCTTCGGGATACCCTCCCCGTTCTCTTAGCTTCGCCTTCACCAAGCCTAGTGTTAACTTCGTGCCAAAGACCGGAACCTGTAATTTGGGTAGGATAAACGGCAGTCCACCAATATGATCTTCATGTCCGTGGGTAATAAATATTCCAAGAATTTTATGCTTGTGTTTTTCCAGATAGGTAATATCCGGTATCACTAGGTCAATCCCCAATAACTCATCATCAGGGAACTTAACTCCACCATCAATGACGATTATGGAGTCACCATATTCAAAAACCAAAAGATTCTTGCCAATCTCACCTGTTCCCCCTAGGGGAATGACACTTAATTTCATAAAATAAAAAACCTCCTCCGGTAGACCTTTTCTAACAAAAGGTTTCCCGAAAGGAGGAGTTATAATTCTAAATACTATTTATGCCCTTTGAACATAGTTACCGGTTCGAGTATCGATAATCAGCTTTTCGCCTTCGTTAACAAAGAAAGGCACTTGAACCACTGCACCTGTCTCTAATGTAGCAGGCTTAGATCCGCCAGTTGCCGTATCGCCGCGAACACCGGGCTCCGTATGAGCAACTTCAAGCACAACCGTATTAGGAAGATCGACGCCGATGACAGCACCATTAAAGAAAAGCACACCCAGATTCATATTCTCTTTCAGGTATTTTACCCCGTCACCAATTTGAGCATCAGTTAAGGAGGTTTGCTCGTAGCTTTCATTATCCATTACCGCATAAAAGTCGCCATCTTTATACAAGTATTGCATCTCCCGACGCTCCACATGTGCCTTAGGCACTTTTTCACCCGCATTAAACTTCCGCTCTACGATTCCACCCGTCTTCACATTCTTTAACTTTGTTCTTACAAAAGCTGCGCCTTTTCCGGGCTTAACATGTTGGAATTCAACAATTGTATACACATCATTATCCACTTCAATTGTAACGCCAGTCTTGAACTCATTGGATGAAATCATAATATATCCCCCTAAATATCAATTAATATTTATTATTAGCTTGTCCCGGTTGATAGGATTTTACTTGGATAGGATTTTACTTGGATAAGAAAAAACTCTGACGAATTGAGTATGCAAGTCTCCTATGTCCACGCAGTGGATAACTCGACTAGGCTTGTGAACAAGCAAGTCTCCTATATCCTCTCAGTGGATAACTCGACTAGGCTTGTGAACAAGCAAGTCTCCTATATAATGAACCAGCTAAGCCTGCTGTGTCAAGAGGTCAAGCGCATATTGCATAGCTAAACTGTAGCTTTTTCCTCCTAGGCCCGAGATTTGTCCTCGACAGACCGGAGCGATGACAGAGGTTTTCCGAAACTCTTCACGAGCATGAATATTAGACAGGTGAACCTCGATCGTAGGCACCTGAACGCTAGCAATCGCATCGCGAATTGCGTAGCTATAATGTGTCCATGCCCCAGGATTAATAATTAAGAAATCTTCAGGACCCATGCTATGGATCCATTGGATGATTTCCCCTTCAAAGTTGGTTTGAGCTACTTGAATCGGAATACCGGCAGTTTCAGCCCTCTGGATCAAGTCCTGATTTATGTCCTCTAAAGTTTGCGTCCCATACTTGTCTGGTTCTCGACTGCCTAACAAATTCATATTGGGGCCATGTAGCACCCAAAGCTTTCCCATGACCTTCACATCCTTAAATCACGCCATTTACCCCAAAATCTTACCATAATTTCCTCCATTCGACTAGTAGAATGGAGGAAATGTTAAAGAAAACCCTGCTTCGCTGTGCCTTTAATGCGCACCCTCGTAAAAAGCGAAGTAGCTGGTTGCCCTTATGCAGGAGGAAAGTATGCAACGTAGTTATACTTTCTGACAGTATAAAAAAAATAGAGCCGCGGCTCTAATCTTCGAGGATTTCCTGAAATTTGGCTTATTTGGCTTACTTGGCTTGCTCTCATCACAAACCAGACTGCTCAGGACGAATATCTGAGTGAAGTTCGCTGATTTGAGAAAGTTCAGGAGTAGCATTGCTTGGACGATTATTCACTTGACTCCCTTGGTTTATTCCACCGTCATTTGAGGACATCGTCCGAGGTGGATCGCTCATTAAGCGTGGAGAGTGGATGATATTCACATTGCTAAGCATAATCTGGACTTCACAAGGCCCATTAACACCGTAAGGCTGAACCTTGCGAATTTCTGTTCTTGGTACCATGAGATGTATTTCATGAGGGATTTTACTTTCGCCGATCCGTTTAACCCTGAATTTTACTCCTTCGATCTCCATTTCAACATCATCTAAATGATCCCCCGCATATTCGATCCCTTGCTGTGGAGTAATCATGGCATATTGTTCGTTACCTCTGGGATTCGTCATTCTTGGCAGGTATACTTTCTGACCAATTTGCAGGTAGTCTGGATTTAAACCCGGATTGGCTACCTGCCATTCCGCACAGGTACCTCCCCATCTCTGCGCAAGTCGGTAAAAGGTATCTCCCGGTTGAATCACATACTCTTCCACGGATACACCCCCTCTTTCCCATCTTATGGTGAAGAGAAGTTGTCAGGTTCTACAAAATAAATCTTTAGGAGAACTTCTCCTCCTCCCTTACCTAAGCTGGCCTCCTCCACCCAAATGGCTTCGTCCCTAATACTTTCAACCCGAACTAACCCCTTCTCTATTCCCTGCCAGGTTCCTTGAAGCTTAAAGCGAATTAATGCGGAATGGAGAAGGGATGCGTTGGTTCCTTCTTCAAGAATATCCTCTAAATTATAGGAGCGGACATTCACATTCTCTGTTCCGAACATCTCTACGCATTCATCGATAGTCATCAATAAATCTTCCAGACGTGGGGTATCTTCAGCTAATCTCTCGACGGGACTCTGAACAGAAGCTGGGGACTCACCTGGAGCTGATTCTTCAAGAACACTCTGATATTCGAGCCAGTTAAGCAAGAGCCTGCCACTAATTAAACAAAGCACAACCAATAGGCAGATAAGGGATATTTCAAGTATCATTCTCGCCGGTTTCATGTTTCTTGCCCAAGGTTTATTCATGGCGCACGGCCTTTAAAGTGAATTGAATAGGCATGTGCTCCACCAGGGTTTGCTCTTCTACATGATAGTTGCTCAACACGACACTTCCCCATCCGCCAGCATCGAGATATTGAAATACCTTTTGCACTTCTAACGATTCTGCAGCCACTCCCTGCATCAGTAGGGTATCTCCTTTGATTTCCATCCGCTCAAGCTGAATTCCCGCTGGATTAAAAGATGATAATTCTTGCATTGCCTGACCGACAGAGGTCGATTTGTTTTTAACCCTTTGCCACGCTTCCTCTTGCTCTCTCTGTTGTTCTTCTGCTAAAGCTACGGATGCCTTCATTTCACTTAGTTGGGCAGCTTCATTATGCATGCTGTTTAAGGTGTATTGTGAGGATACCAGCATGCCCAAGCCGCCTATATTGACGAGCAAGAGTAGCCCTACAGCTATTGACTTCACTCGATAGGATTTTCTCTTAATCCTTTCCCCTCGCCAAAAATTATTTAGAGTATTTTTCTCTTGATCAAGAGCTATTCCCAATGCAGTTAGAAGTTTTTCCGGCTCAGGGCAAGGTATGGCTTGAAGCAGTTCCTTGTCAAATACTGCATAGAACGCTTCATCCACCTCTTGCAAAATCGGCTCTTGTCCATGAACACGACGCAGATATTCCCCGATTCGTTTGCCCACTTTAGCGGTCTCACTACCTTGACAACAGAGGATTCTTTGCAGCACTACTTGCTCGTCATATAAGGAAAGATGAAGCAGTATCCGATGAAGCTCACTATCCCATTCTTCCTCCCCATAGCTATAAGTAGCTGCAGATATGCTCCGAATCATCTCTGGAGTACTCCCCCTATAGTAAATAACAAACATCTGACCAGCTACTTGACGGAGAATAAGGGTATTGTCCTGGGGGTTGAATTTGAGAGCATTTCCCCAGGCAGATTGAGAAAAGCTAACTTGCTCAATTTCGAGACCTTCAGCTTGAAAACAGGATATAAGAGAAAAAAAGTCTGATTTCCTTATACCCGCTAAAGTCACGTTTAAGCGAGGGGGAGAACTTCTTTGTTCACGAATCAAATAATCAAAAATCAATTCTTCTTTGGGTATCGGGATCTCTTCTTCAGCTAAGTAATTGATGAGTCCCTTCCGATCACTTTTTTTTACCCAAGGGAGCGAATACTCACGAATAAATTGGTTCTGAAGGGGCATGCCTATCCGTAGTTGTAGTCGGTGTGGCAATCTGAACTCAGCTCTTCGTTCCTCTAGGTACCTATTGACGATCAGCAGGAGCACCTCTGGTTGCTTAACCTTACCTCGCTCGGTCACCCCCGAAGGGAGAGGGACCGTCTCAAACTTTTCAACCGAAAATGCCGCGCTCCCGTCTCTACCCTTATAAGAGCACCAAAGCCAACGTAATTCTTCCTCAGTTATCTCTACACATATTTTCCAACGAACCCGTGAGATCATAAGCCGGTCCTCCAGAAAAAATACTACTAACTAACAATTGTGGTGTACACAGCTATCAATTTTTCTCCCCAAAAGAAGGCAATCCATGCCCCTAAAACAAGATAAGGACCGAAGGGAATCTGATCACGGAAGGTTTTCATCTGAAATGATATCATAATTAACCCAACGATTGATCCAACAAAGCTGGCGATGAAGAGCGCGATAAATATCTCCGGCACTCCTAAAAAGGCCCCTAGCCCAGCGATGAGCTTTACGTCCCCAAGGCCCATACCTTCGGGATAGTACCAGGCAATCAGCCAAAATACTCCGCCAACGCCTAAGGCCGTTCCGAGACTTTCCCACCCTAAAGGGCCATGCGGCAAAACAAAACCTGTGCCAATACCGATAACCAGTAATGGGAGAGTGAACATATCCGGTAAACGATAAGTATCCCAATCAATTCCGGCTAGGACTAGAAGAGTAGAAAGAAAATAGAGGTTAATTACTAACTGAAGTATAGATCCTGTGTCGTTTAGCCAGGTGGCGTAGAAGTACAGCACACCGTTAAGAAGCTCCAATAAAGGATAACGCCAGGAAATCTTTGTCTTGCACATCGAGCATCGCCCTCTTAGAAACAGAAAACTTAAGATGGGTATCAATTCCCAAGGGCGGAGATGATGTCCACAGGTAGTGCAGTGAGACCCAGGGAAGACTATAGACTCTCCCTTAGGTAGACGGTAAATTATCACATTTAGAAAGCTACCGATAATAAGTCCAAGTAGTCCAAAAATCAAAGAGGCTTCAATTCCCACGCGCTTCGTCCTTTCCATTCTTAACAGTTAATTTGCCGAGCTCCATAGTACCTTGTTCAGTCCCGAGTCGTAAACTCGTACTTCCGCAGCAGAACCATCCGTTGTTAGATATAACATGATGAGATTGCTCTCAGCATCGTTTGGTATCGACCCATCCACTAAAAGCAAGGCGACTCCAAAACCTTTTTCATCTGTAGCAGCATCCTGTTGGGTATTATCTGGGGTGAGTTTGCTAATATACTTAGGAATAAGTGGGGCTGCTGTAATATTCCCCCGAGTGTCACTGATGATTTCAGCTTTTTTGGGGTATATACCGTTTTCTACCTGATAGCGGTCCAAAGCAGACTTCACCTGATGACCAGTCGAAATATCGGCATTCCTTCGTGCTATCTCTGAGCTCTCACCCAATCTGGGAATAACAATTGCAGATAGCATAGCTAGAATAAAGACCACCATCAAGACTTCTATTAAGGTAAAGCCCTGTTGTGCTTCTTTGCCTCTTTTCTGCCTATACTGCATCTTCCATTCACTCCTCAAAAGCAATAGTATAACGCTTACTGAATGTGTGTCCCAATATCAAAAACGGGTAACAGTACCCCAACAGCTACAAGCCCTATTATTCCCGCTAAGACCATCACTAGCAGCGGCCCAACAATATTTGGAACCCTATTCATTTGATCTTCAAGCTCCATCCTGAACACCTTGCTTAAATGGTTTAGCATAGGACTTAGTTGCCCGGACTCTTCTCCTACCTCTATCATCTGCGCAGCATCCTTGGGAAAACCAGTTGTGTGCAGAAGGACGGGGGCCAATCTTCGACCCGTTCGGGCCGCTTCCTCAAGCTTGAGGACAAGGTTCTTCATTGTAAAGGTCTGTACTGTATCTCGGGTAAGACTTAATGCTTCCAAGAGGGGGATTCCAGCCCCCAGCAGAGTCCCTAACACCTGGGAAAACTGCAGATGATCATTTAATTGATATACTTTGCCAAAAAGAGGTATATGGCAAAATTTGTCCCTGAGTTTCTCTTGCCAATAATCCGGATTACGAATATGTAGCGCTAGTAAAGATAAAAATCCCCCCAGTACAATAAAAAAGATCAATGCAGGCAAGCCATGGGAAACTCGAAAAATGATCTGGGTAAGCATTGGGAGTTCAGCACCCATGCTCAGGAAGATTCTCTCATAGACCGGCAATACCATGAGACTTAGTGTATAGATAATTCCCAAAGTCAGTATTAACAGCAAAAGAGGATACGCTAGAATTCCCCTTAACTTGCTCCGATAATTATGCTCTTCCATTAATTCTCCGGATAATGTGGCAAGAATCTCCGGCATCTTACCTGCGCGCTCCCCCGCTTGAAGCATCGCCTTAATATAGGGTGTAGGGGGAAGAATCGTCGCTTCTAGAGCATTTGAAAACTCCGCCCCTGTTTCCAGCTCTTCTATCACCCGCTCCCATCCATAACGCTTGAACCTAGACACCTTATGTTGCTTTGCCAAGATTTCAATAGCAAGAAGTAGAGGAATTCCTGCTTGGAGAAGGAGTGTTAAACGGTGGGTGATACTTGCCCAGATTCTAAGCAGGTCATTTTTCATATTTAGATAATTGATATAATCCATCAATAATGATAGCTTACGCCCCCGAGGCACAATAGCTATAGGATAGTATCCTTTGGCATATAAACGTTTTCTAACCTCTGTATCATGCTGTACGTCCCATATTCCTTTGAAGGTATTTCCTTCTTGATCCAAGGCTTTCCAGGAAAAACTGCGCTTGCTCATCCCAATCCCTCTTTATGTCCGCATTATTTACTCTCCTAGCTCGTTATTCGACTGGTGGAATACCATATTTCCTCAAGGCTCGTAAGTCCTTCTTGAACTTTCCTATAGCCATCTAAACGCAAGGACACCATCCCTCTGGCAATAGCTCTTTCCTCTATCCAGTGTGAACTTTTACCTCCTAAGACCAGCTCTTTTATGTCCTGATGGTAAAGAAGCAGTTCATGTATACCAATTCTTCCTGAATACCCCGTCTCTCGGCATAAAGGGCATCCTTGGGCTTTATAGACCTGATGGATGCTCTCTGGAAGATCCATAACCCCCCTCTCTAAAGAGTCCAGAGCCCAGGGCACCTTGCAATGATTGCAAAGACGGCGAACTAACCGTTGGGATAAAACTCCCCTCACTACAGCAGCAACAAGATAGGGTTCGATTCCCATATCCAGAAGACGAGTGAAGGCTTCAGCTGCAGTGTTAGTATGTAAGGTGGATAAAACAAGATGTCCAGTCAAGGCCGCTGCTATGGCAATACGCGCAGTCTCTTCATCACGAATTTCGCCAATCATAATTACATCGGGATCCTGTCTCAAAATCGAACGCAGTCCTTGGGCAAAAGTTAATCCGATCTTTGGCTGAACCTGTACGGATACAACTCCAGCCAACTGATACTCTACCGGATCTTCAATAGACACTATATTCAGTGCATCAGAGATCAGCTCCTGTAACAAAGCATAGAGTGTTGTTGTTTTCCCACTGCCCGTCGGTCCGACTACAAGAATTATGCCGTGAGGTTCCTTGATCAATGTCCTCAGCCTGTTCTCATTTTCTTGACTCATGCCTAAAGATGGTAAGGTGCGTTTTGTAGCATCCACATCGAGTATACGCACCACAATTTTCTCCCCATAGATACTAGGAAGGCTAGAGACTCGAAGATCAATCGTTTTACCATTGACAGCTAACGTACTTCTTCCATCTTGGGGTAGCCTACGTTCTGACACATCCATTCCTGACATAATCTTTATTCTCGCGAGAAGATTCCGCGCCACCCTTAAAGGGAAAGAGCGTTTGGTTTCCAGCTTGCCATCGATTCGAAACCGCACTCGTAATATGGCTTCTCCAGGCTCCCAATGAATATCGCTAGCTCCCAGCATGATGGCCTCCCGAAGGAGAAAATCCACCAGTTGAATCGTAGGCGCGTCATGCCCTTCCTCAGAATCCAAACCTTTAATCCGTTCCATCCCGCGGGCTCTAAATTCTTCCTGACCCAAAGCCAGTTCAGCAATACTTCTCTCAACGGTGAGAAACTTTCTTATGGCCGACACCACTTGGTCCTCAGCGGCGAGCAAGGGTTCCACATCAAATCCAGTTAATATGCGAATATTTTCCACGGAACGATGATTTCCTGGATCGATCATGGCTACCTGTAACATCCGATCTTGTATTCCTACGGGAATAGCTCCGTTGCGCATTGCTGCTTCTTCATCTAATAAGGAGGCAACTTTTGGGTCAATAATGACTTGATTCAGATCAATTTGAGTAACACCTAAGTACTTGCTGAGTTCATTAAGCATTTCTTCCTTAGTGAGCACCTTCTGCTTCGTAAGAATCTCGCCAAGTCGCGCACCTGTTTCCTTTTGTGCGCGTAAAGCCTCTTCCAGTTGACTGGAGTCAATACTATTCTCGGCAATGAGAAATTGACCAAATCCCCCAGCCAGCGATGGAGAGTTCTTCCATTCCTCTTTCAAGCTTGCTTGATAATCATTTTTCTGGCGGCGATTGCCCCAAAGAGTTATCTTATTCATCACCATGTATCTCCTGGTACTTTTCAATTTCCCATTCTTCATCCACTTTTAAAAGTGTCACCCTAATTTTGCGCTTAATCTGTCCATAGTGGGCTGCTGAAGTCAGGGTATATTTCCCTTCGTCCGCTATAACCCGAACATGCACATAGCCATCCCCGATTTGAAGATCTCCCTCGCTAAAGCTCGGATCCTCTTTTAGCTTGACCTTAACCCACTCGAGCCCACCCTCCGCTCCATATATCGCTTGGCGTGAGCTGACTTCCTTACGAGCAATTTTATTTTCACCATGGGCTTTAACGTACATTTCCAATCCATAAGCAGAAATAGTGGCAAAGAGAACGAGCATGAGCAGGGTAATGTAGCCTAATTCACGGTGTCTCGCACCCTGATTTTCCCTTGCCAAAGCACAGTCTGTTCTCTTATTAGTCCTTGGAAGCTTATAGTCCATAGCCCCGACTCTCCTTGTTGGCAATTCCAATCCATAATTCCACTGACTACTGGGTTATCAGCTCCTTTATGGGTTCTGTAAAAATCTTTAACACCATCATTGTTTTTATCCTCGAGATAATAATGATCACTATAAACCTCTCCACTAGGAGTTACTGATAACGTCCATTTTCCGTTCTTGGTCGCCCATTGAACGGATTCCGCTTCACGTATAGCATCACTGATTAATCTCCCGGCGGTGGCAGCTGCATAATGAGCCTCCATTTTATCTTTGCAAACTTGGCTATTGCCCCATTGGTCAAGGAACAAGGGTAAGGATACCACCATGAGTATTCCCGTAATAAGTAAAGCAAACAATACCTCAACCATGGTAAAGCCTAGCTCACCATAGCGGACCCGGCCATCCATATAGGTCATCCTCTCCTACGTGGTCATTGAACAGCATAAAGACTCTCCAAGGTATACTTCCGTTCACTTCCTTTCTCCAGCCAAGCAATTTCCACCCTCACTCGTAATAGCTCCTCGGGTAGTTCCCAATCAGTATATATCGTCCAATGAAAGATTCCCTCCCGTCCTCTTACTTCCCCTCCGGGAAGGCAATGGCCGGTATCGATATTATCCCGCCAAGACTCATTGGCAAGGGATTCCAAAATGCTTTGGGCCTGATTGGCTGCTTCCGTGATCCGGAGTGCTTGTTCAGCTTCTTTCATAGCACTTTCGCTCAAGCCATATAAAGCAGCAAAGCCCAGTGCAAAAAGAAATAAAGCTAGGACCACATCCAATAAAGCAAAGCCTTGATTACGATAAATCCTCACGGGTTAACTTTCCCTCTTCCATCCAGTTCATAGGGCTCTCCACCCTTTGTTGGCCTAACCAATTCCTCGTCCAGATAGGGTCCTCGCCAGCCTTTGACCGCAAGAGGAGATGAATAGAGATCTTCCAGCCGTTGTGGCAATACTCCCGTATCCATTTTATATAGCTCGGCTGCCCCTTCAATGCGTACTCGATTCGCTGCATCGACCCGTGTACGAGTAACACTGTCGACAGAACTGAATCGAGGTGCGGCAATTGTAATGACTGCCATGATGAGAAAAAGGATTAACAGCATTTCAAGTAAAGTAAAACCTTCTTGGCTTCTCTTTTCCATAAAACAGCTCTATTCTCCTATATCTTATAGTAAATTAGTCCTATTCTGATTAAACAATACTATTCTACTAATTCCATGAAGAATTCCTTCTTCTTTATAGTCATTAGACATTCTTTCTGCAATTCGGAGAAATGTTTTCTTGTTGCATGAAATTAATCCTTTTTTTGGTATTTTGCGACAAATATAGAATTGAAAAGGGTGGACAGATATAAAAAATATCTTCCACCCTGTCAATAAGGCTTTTATTGTCATACAGAACTCTTTGCAATATGAAGGATTCTACTTAATGACTTTCTCCCAAGCCCTCATGATCTCCTCATCCTTAGCATCGCGAACTACAATTGCCTGACCGATCCCTTTCGGCAAAACTAAGACCTTTTGTCCTTGATAGTTTTTCTTATCCGCTCCCATGAGATCAATCAGGGTCTGGGGATCTTTCCCTTCGATGCTTACAGGCAACCCAAAACCCTTAAGAAGGTTTATCAACCGTTCCACCTCAGGATTGGACATTAATCCCCGTTCTTGTGCTAGATGAGCTGCTGCCACCATACCAATACTCACACCCTGTCCATGGGTAATTCCTTGATAGGCCATCTCAGCTTCAAGCGCGTGGCCAAAACTATGTCCGAAGTTAAGGAACATTCTCTTGCCCTGCTCTGTCTCGTCCTCAGAAACTAGCTTGACTTTAATTGCTGAAGAGCGAGAGGCGAGCTCTCTGTATAGTTCTGGCTTACGCGCCTTAATATCCTCCGTATGCCTTTCTATGAAAGAAAGAAGCTCAGCATCAGCGATGACTGCGTGCTTCACTGTCTCGGCAAGACCGTTGAACATTTCCTCCCAAGCCAGGGTTTCTAAGGTGTTGAAATCGGTCCAAACTGCCAGAGGAGGATAAAAATCTCCCAAGAGATTCTTCCCGGCCGGATGATTCACGGCCACCTTCCCTCCAATACTGCTATCGACCATGGCCAGAAGTGTCGTGGGAATCTGCACATAGCGCATTCCCCGCATAAACATGCTGGCAAAGAAGCCAGCTAAATCTCCAATCACTCCGCCGCCTAGGGCTAGGACCACTGTCTTCCGGTCGGCGCCATAAGCGATTGCAGCGGAAGTTAATTCACTAATTCTTTCTAAGGATTTTTCCTCCTCACCTTGGGGTACGATCAAGGTATCCACACGAAAAGATTGGAGTCCCTTTTGCAACGAATCTAGATAAAGCTCAGCGATATTGGGATGAGTAATCACTAGTAGGTGTTCCCCAGCCCCTACGCGGGTAGTCAAATATTCCCCCAGACCCTCTAGTCTTGCTCCCAGAAAAACGGGATAAGGCTTCTCTGATGCTACATCAATCCTCTGTCCCTGCATGTAGCGAACCTCCTTCATAACGGTCAAATATTTCCCGAACAACTTCGTCGATCCCTTTATTTGTTGTATCAACAGTCCAATCTGCTTGATTATAGATGGGTTGCCTCTTTGCCCACAGCTCCTCAACGATTTGCCGGTCGCCCCTAAGCAGTGGACGATCATTCCGATAGCCAATCCGCTCATATATCTCATCTAGAGGGGCATATAAACCAATGATCACACCGCTCTGAGCCAAGTCCTGCCAATTCTCAGGATTTAAGACTGTCCCTCCACCAGTTGCAATGACATAGCCTTTTTGATCAGCTAGGCGCTTTACTAAAAGCCGTTCTTCCGATCGAAAACGGGTTTCGCCATGTCTGCGAAAAATCTCCGAGACAGTCATTTCAGTTAGCCTTTCAATTTCCACATCTGTATCAATAAATTCCCGACCTAAAAGTTTAGCTAGCCGCCGACCCACTGTGCTTTTACCTGTTCCCATAAATCCCACAAGAACAACATTATCCTTAGGAGAGTCCAGACTAGTACAATCTATACCGTTGCTCATATTATTGCCCATATTATTGCTCACTCACATATTGAAAATAATCCCGCCATGCTTTTTGCAACTCTTCCCAAGTATCTGAAGGGAACTTATCTACAACCGCCTGAAGAATCTCCCACGCTACCACATGCTGAAGAACAATCAGGGCTGCCGGAACCGCGCAGACATCACTACGCTCTACGCTGGCTTCCATTATCTCTTTACTCTCCATATTTACCGTCTGGAGAGGATTATAAAGGGTAGGAATAGGCTTCATGACCGCTTGAAGCACAATGGGCTCGCCATTGGTCATACCCCCTTCAATTCCCCCCGCATTATTGCTATAACGGTAATAACCACGACCGGCAGCAAAGCCGATGGGGTCATGTACCTCTGACCCAAAATGCTCTCCCGCTGCAAAGCCCATACCGAAGGAAACACCCTTCATAGCCTGCACGGATAACACAGCCTGAGCTAAGCGCCCATCTAGCTTTCTGTCCCACTGTACATAAGAACCCAACCCAGGTGGTAGATGGTCCACCTGAACTTGTATGATACCTCCGAGGGATTCACCGTTTTTCTGTGCTTCTTTGAGCTGGGCATATAGGGCTTCCTCACTTTGAGCGTCCCCAACCTTCCATTCCGAAGCACTAACCCTTTCCCAGTGCTCAGGTGAATCCTCCACCTGAATTTGGATTTTCCCCACCCTAAGAACCTGCCCACGAATCTTCACCCCAAGAGCGGCTAAGATTTGCATGGCGACATTACCTACAGCCACTCGCATGGCTGTCTCCCGGGCACTGGCTCGCTCTAAGACGTTGCGGACTTCGGTTCGGTACTTCAGATGACCCGTCAAATCCGCGTGTCCCGGTCGAGGGGTCGTGACTTTACGGCTTTCCAAGTCAGCGTCACTGTCCCAAGCCATCACTTTTTCCCAATTGGTCCAATCGCGATTAAGGATTTCCAGAGCAATAGGAGCACCCGTCGTGACACCACCCCGAATTCCCGAGAGAATAACGACCTGATCCTTTTCTATGCTCATCCGACCCCCGCGACCGGGGCCTTTTTGTCTCTCTTCTAAAGCCTTATCGATTAATTTCTTATCTATCTTTGCACCTGCCGGAACCCCTTCAAGGATACCTACAAGCTTAGGTCCGTGGGATTCTCCAGCTGTTAAATAACGCATTTCTTACCCTCCTCATTCTACTTCCTCCCGAACTCTGCCTGTAATCAATGCTGTAATGACATTTCTCGTGCTTTTGTCATTGGTCAGGGAAATCGTACCTGTCAAAGGAGGGCTGCCCACAAAAATGGTAGTGCCCTCAGCAAAGAAACGAACCGTACTGGGACGATTGGCAAAGCTAATTTTCTCAGGAAGTGAACTATTCTTCACCAAGGATCCTTCCCGGTAAATTCTATAGGTGTTGTTGCTTTCATAAAAACGGATTTCATACCAGGTATTTTCAGATAAGGCGCTGGTCCTTGCCTCCCGTAAATCTTGGATGATCTGAGTGCTAGCTAATGATAAATTGCGATTCTCCATCTGCACCGGTAGTTTCACCAATAAAACAAATCCTGCCCCCGCCAAAAGAGTCAGGACCAGAAGGACCTCCAGCAAGGTAAACCCTTTGGAGAGCATTTTGCTCCCCTCCATTACCTTCATCTCGACTCTCTCCTTCAGTCACAAGGCTTTATCTGATTGGCTTGCAGGCTGCATACAAAGCCTTTCTCATGGCTTCCACGGGCGCCCGATCCTCAAACCAAAACTCCCATGCATTCACCCCTTGATAAAGCAGCATATCGATTCCGTTGAGAACCTGGCAGTCCAAGGCTTTAGCTGACTTCAAAAAGGGAGTTTCCCAAGGATTAAAGATAATATCCACAACTAGGCAACCTGGGCTTATCCCCTCAAGAGAAAAGGGGTAGGGTTGATTTTTCAAACCAATACTGGTCGTTTGGATAAGGCAATCGGCTTGGGCTATCCACTCTCCCCATCCCCAAGCTTCTTGAGTGGCCTGTCCACCTTGTTCACGGACTCTTTGTGCCAGTTCCGCTGCCCGCTCCGGGGTGCGATTAAGGATCATTAGTTGAACGTTAAAAGGGGCCAGAGCCATAGCAATCCCTTTGGCTGCCCCACCGGCTCCCAAGATTGCAATCTTCTTACTTTTATCTAATTCCAGATGATCCTTAAGAGAACGGACAAAGCCCGACCCATCCGTGTTATGACCCACGAGTCGATTTTGCATCAGCTTCACCGTGTTCACGGCACCTGCCCGCTGAGCCTCCACAGTTAATTCATCCAGATGAGGGATGATAGCTTCTTTATGGGGAACAGTCACATTCCAGCCTGTAAATCCCAGAGCTTTAAGACCTCGTACAGCTTCTCCTAGGGCCTCAGGCTTTACTTCAAACTTTTGATAATCTGCCTCATACCCCGCTGCCTTATATCCTGCTTGATGCATGATGGGAGATAGAGAATGGGCAATGGGGTCCCCGATCACTGCGAAATGTTTCTCCAAGTCTATCCCCCCAATATTCGTGCTTATAGAAAACCTAATTCCTCATGGTCACTAGTATGGATAAGCACAACGGAATGGTGTTCCCATTCCGTCATCGTTCATTCGTCATATAATGCCTTTTCAAGGCACTTTTGGACTATGAGGCTCGGATGAATCGCAACGTTTCATAAACCAGATCAAAACTCGTTCCATCCTGCGTAATACTTTGGTGCCCACAAATTCATGATCGCTAATGGGCAGAACCAATATGGTGTAAAGCCCCATCCGATTTCCGCCGAGGATATCTGTAAACAGTTGATCTCCGATAACAGCCGTATCAGTAGTGCCGGTACCCAAGATATTCATCCCCGCGCGAAAAGCCTTACGACGTGGTTTGGTGGCCCGATACACAAAAGGAATTCCTAAGCGATCGGCAACAACCGCTACGCGTTGTTTACGCTTATTATTAGAAACCACGCACGCCTTGATTCCTGCTTCTTGAAGTTTTTTAAACCATGCTTCCACCTTGGGTTCAACTTCCAAGTCATTCCAGGGGGTCATCGTGTTGTCAAGATCTAAGATTAGTCCGCGAATACCATCCCTTTTTAGTACATCCATAGATATGCTGTCTAATGAATCCGCTTGAAAAGTCGGCCTGAAGAGATCAAACATACTTTCCTCCCCGACATGACATTTTTTACTTATTATATCCTAGTGTCGGATTCTGGGCAAGTCAATTAGGGCTTGCCCTGTGAAACGCGAAAAGATTATCTTTCGCCTAAGTAAAAGATTTGGCTCTGGTGGAAAGGAAAAAAATATTATAAAATAGCCATTATAGGAGTTGAAAAATAGTTGATAAAATACTACGATCGCAAAACAAAAAACTATCAGATAGAAAAAGTAGCTGGAGAAAAAATGATCCGGTGGACCTATTCGTCCCCTGTAGGCATGAAGCTACTTGAAGCCGTTGTTAAGAAAAAGATGTGTTCCAGCTTTTATGGTTGGTATCTGGACCGCCGCATCAGCCGACGCAAAATTAATCCTTTCGTCAACAAATTTGATATGGATTTATCAATTGCCGAGAAAAATCTTAGGGAGTTCTCCTCATTCAATGATTTCTTTTACCGAAAACTAAAGCCCACTGCGCGAAACATCGATCCTCATTTGGATTCTCTGATCTCTCTAGGAGACGGCAAGCTCCTTGCTTATGAGCATATCGATTTAGACAATTTGGTTCAAGTCAAAGGCATCACCTATAGTCTAAAGGAGCTCATCAAAAACCCAGCTATTGCCTCGAAATATCAGAAGGGCACTTGCTTAATTCTGCGCCTATGCCCCACAGATTATCACCGCTTTCATTTTATCGATAGTGGCTCCTGTGAGCCTTCCCAACGCATCAAAGGAGCTTATTACTCTGTTAATCCGATGGCTTTGCAAAGAGTACAAAAACTCTTCTGCGAGAATAAAAGAGAATGGAGCATTTTCCATTCCGATCATTTTGGCGATATTCTCCATATCGAAGTGGGTGCCACTTTTGTCGGGTCCATAATCCAAACTTATACCCCTCAACATAAGGTGACCCGTGGCGCAGAAAAGGGGTACTTTAAATTCGGCGGTTCAACAGTTCTCCTTTTCTTTGAAGAAAATAAAATCAAAATCGATGCCGATATTATCGAACAAACAAAGTTAGGCATCGAGACTTATGTTGTCTTCGGCGAGAAAATAGGCAATCAGGCAAACACGAATTGCACTAGCGCCATATAAAGCACTGTTCCTCCCCCGATACTCAGAAGCACATTCTTTTTCCATAAATGAATGACAACGATAAAAGCAATTGCTATCCCTTCGGGAAGCCCATAAGGGGCAGCCAGGAGGGATACATTTTTTAAACAGTACACAATCAACATGGCAATAGCTGCAAATGGAATCACATTCCCCAAATAGAGGATAAACGACGGGGTTGCTCGATTCGACGGGAAAAGTAGAAAGGGCAGCGCTCGAGTTAGAAAAGTCCCTAAAGCGATGATAGCGATAATAATCAATGATTGTTGCGCAGACAAAATCATGCCTTATCCTCCATTCGTTCGTTATGTTCAACTTACCTCTTCGAGTTTATCGATAGTTTCCAGGTTAGTTAAGTTTTCAATAGGTCTCCTCAATAGGGTAAACACCAAAATGATCAGGATCATGGACGGGATAATAAAATTCACCGGGCCAAACACTAATAAGCAAAATACAGACGCGCCGAGACCAATCAGTGCAGGCGCATGCTGCTTCTGGGATTTCCACTGTTCAAGAAAGATAACCACAAATAAGGCTGTCATGACAAAATCAATTCCTTTAGTATTAAAGGATACTAAAGAACCCAAAATCCCACCCAGTGCACAGGCCATAACCCAGTAACTCTGATTGAGTAGGGTAATGAAGAACATAAACCAGCCTCGATCCACACCCGGGGGAGGATTCGTTGCACAGAGTATGGAAAAGGTTTCATCCGTAAGGCCAAACATCAGGTAGGGTTTCTTACTGCCGCTCTCCCCGAATTTTCCTAAAAGAGAGAGTCCATAAAATAGATGTCTGGCATTAACCATCAAGGTCATGATAAATGCATTCAAGGGATTAAAGGCGATGGTGAGTAAATTAATAGCAACATATTGCATGGACCCGGCATAGATAAAAACACTCATGAGTAAGGCCCAGCCAAAATGATAACCCTTACTGTTGAGAAGTATACCAAAGGCCATGCCAAGAAACAGATAGCCTGTCATCACAGGCAAAGTATAGGGAAATGCCGCTTTCAGGGCTTTTGTTTTTTCCTGCATATAGATTATTCTCCTCATCTTCTCTGTTCTTTTCGTGCACTTGTCATTGACTTCCTTGATCGAGGTCTAGGGGTATGGTCAAAGTACGTTTATCGGTATTCATGACAATATTCGTTTCTACCTTATCGACACCCGGTATCGCCATAATCGTGTCGATAATAAAGTCTCGAAAGGATGAAATATCCTTAGCGACGACTTTTAAGAGAAAATCACGGCTACCTGTCACAGTATAACACTCCAAAACATTCGGTATCTCGTTGATGGTTGCCAAGAAATTATTAGCTATTTCCCGATTTAATGGCGAAAGATTTACCATGGTAAAGGCAATTAATTCAATGCCTATTCTCTTCTCATCAACAAATACTGTGTAGTGCTGAATAACCCCTTGTTCTTTCAGATTCTTTGTCCGGGCTAAACAGGCTGAGGGTGATAAGCCGATCATCTTTGATAATTCTAAATTGGAAATCGAGGAGTCCTCCTGCAAAGCATTAATAATCGCTTTATCAAAAGCATCCAGGGTAATATCCATCAAAAATTCTCCTTTTGGCAAATTCAACGAAATTAAATATCGTGATTTATTACATTACTATATAATATTCACATACATCTGGCAAGTACATTGTGATTCACTTATAATAACCATTTAAAACTACGCAGCCTAAGCACAGCCCACAGAAGATATCTTCTATGGGCTGTGCTTAGCATCTACACCTCATGATTTTCTCGGATCATGATCTTCCATCTGTTCCATTAGCTTTTGGATTGCCTTCTTCTCGATACGCGAGACATAGGAACGTGAGATTCCCAAAGTCTTCGCAATTTCCCTCTGCGTTCGTCGTGGGCTGTTCATCAAGCCATAGCGTAATTGCAGAACGAGCCGTTCTCTTCGGGTTAAGTTCTTTACTTTATCTAAAAGCACCCGTTGCTCAAATTCACTTTCAATACGGTCCGAGATTGCTTCACCCTCGAAGGCCAGAACATCCATCAAGGAAATTTCATTACCTTCTTTATCCACCCCGATAGGATCATAAATGGAGACCTCTCCTCGGGACTTCTTCAGCGAACGCAAATGCATAAGAATCTCATTTTCGATGCAGCGAGCTGCATAGGTGGCTAGCTTTGTTCCTTTCCCCGAATCAAAGGTGTCAATTCCTTTAATCAGCCCAATAGTGCCAATGGAGATCAGGTCATCGCTATCTTCCCCTGTACCATCAAATTTTTTCAC
Source organism: Desulfitobacterium sp. (assembly GCA_050251735.1). Taxonomy (GTDB): domain Bacteria; phylum Bacillota; class Desulfitobacteriia; order Desulfitobacteriales; family Desulfitobacteriaceae; genus Desulfitobacterium. Next base: position 26,756 of record JBFWMF010000002.1, on the reverse strand, counting down.
TAAATGAGCTACCAAGCGCAGATTATGCTCCACAAGCTTATTACGAGCATACTCTGCTTTTGTTAGGTCCTTTACGGTAACCTCTGGGTTTTTGCTTGCCCTTAGTATCTGTAAATAATGGGCTTCATCCTTCTCATTGAGAGGTTGCGGAAAAGCATTATTGTTAATATAAGAGACAAGAAGGGTAACACCCTTCAAGACCGTTAAAGCAACACTAACAACAAGGATTTCGGTCAACATATTTAAGCCACTCCTTTCGCGCCCTGTTTTAATACCTATGCAAAAGGAGGCCAATTTCTGCTTGACCCATCAATTCCATTGTGCTTTTAGCAAAAAAAACCTCAGCATTGCTGAGGTTAATTAATATTCACTACCTTATTATCTGCTCTGAGCATTTTTTGCTTGAGGCTCTTCACTGACCTTACTAGCATAAGCAATCAAGTGAATCTCGCCATGAAGTATCCCCTTATCGTTGGTAAAATTCATACTCTCCAAATTGAAGCGTTGCCCTTCCGAACGTTGGATATCATTGATCATGTTGATTATACCTTGTTGGGTGCCTAGACAAGTAAATGTCAGGGACTGGGTAACATAGGTATCCATGGTTTGAAGACTTTCAAAGGTTACAGTTTGGGGCTGAACCTGATTCATCTTGGCAAAAGTATATAGATCGACCACTAACTCCGGCTTATCTATCATTTGCGGAATCTGATCTCTTAGATTATTATACTCTTTCTCACGTTGGGCAACTTCCCATTCAAGAGAGGAGCTTTTCTCCCGATATCCCAGCAAGGTGGTATAACGGCTTTGCCTTTCGTCTACAAATCGTTGCAGCTCTTGAATCTCCGTCCATTTAGGTCCAAACAGATACGAATAATACCCATAGGCCAGACCTATAGCAATTAGGATCAAGAGTAAAATAAGCTGTCTAGTCTCTTTGCTCATGCTTTTCTCACTTCCAGGGTTTCTTTGCGTACTTTAGCGCCTATTGCTTAAATTTAAATTCCATATCAATGGTCTGTTCTTTATCTTCCAGAGATAGAGTATCAAGATCTTTCGTCTCGTAATAATCGGAACCCATCATTCCCGACCAAAAATTTGCTGCATCCACCGGTGAAGAAAAGGTTATGGATGCCTTGAAGGAATCATCCTTATCCATCGTAAAACTTACCAAGGTAGCACCGGTGGGTAGCTGTTGTTGGAGTCGATTCAGCACCTCACTAGGATTCTTGCGGCCCTCGGTGATCAGCCCAAGGAGCTGTTCTTGAGCGTCTATCCGACTCACAAGAACTTCCAGCTGATAGACTTGTGTATCGATTTCTTGTAAGGAAGCAATCTTTTGATTTAGCACATCTGCTTCCACCGCTAAGCGATACTCATAGAGCCAAGGCACACTGCCAAGAGCTGCAACAACCATCCCCACCCCTATTCCAGCCAAGATACGCCTAGATTTACGTCTGGCTGCCTTGAGAGGTTCCTTCTGCTTCTCTCGCCATCTCTGAGCGAAATTTAATTGTCGTCTGTCCTGCATTTAATCCTCCCGAGTTACCAGTCCAAATAAACTTCCGTATTTCATCCATCGATCCGCAAAATTACTAGATTTCCTCGTAAATTTCGGTTTCCAATCCTCTGGAAATCCCACTTTGGACTGAATGCCCATATTTTTTTCAAAAAGCTCTTCCAGGTTCTTATAATCCGCACATTCGCCTGTGATATAAATCTTATCCACGGATTTTCCATAGTGGCGGGATGCGAAGAAATTCAAGAAATCGGTGAGAGTATTGAATACCGGTGATAATCTTTCCTCTAATTCATTTTGAGCTACCATTTCAGATGCATCTATTGACTTGTTTGGTTCAATTGAATCAATTGATTCGTTCGATATCCCTAGTTCGTTTTGCTCAGCTGTCTCGCTTAACTCGCTAACTAATGCCAACTCCTCTGATTCGTCTGACTCATTCACGCCACCGAGGGAAATCTCTATATCGGAATAAAGAAAAAAGACGCCGTGCTCCATGAGCACAAACTCCACCCGGTCTGTTCCCAGATCAACAATCGCTAAATCCAATACCGGTGCTTGATTTTTCTTTTCTCCCCATCCGGACAAGTACCGATACAAACGGCCTAAGCACTCCGCCGAAAAATCAGTTACCTTAGGAGCAAAGCCAATACTATCCCAAAGCTTCCATTGTTTTTCCCATTCAAGTAGGGGAATGGCTACGAGCAGAACCCGCAGTCGTTTTTGGCCATCTTCCTGAACTTTCTCCAAAATGCGGTAATCAACAATGTAATCGGAAATATTCATTGTAAAATATTGATCCACTTGCTCGGTTAACAACTTATCCAAATCCTTATTAGACAAATCAGGGAGCGTTATCATCCGGGTAATAACCCCTGAGCAAGAAATACTAATACCCAACTTCTTTACTGGTACTTTATGGCTCCTTAACCAATGTTTAAGAGCTTGAGGCTGCCAATCCCCAAGAGCTTTCTCGACGTCCGCGGTGGCATCCTGATTCTCCACAATTGCGACAGACCTATCCTCAGCTGGTATAAGCTCGCTTCTGTTTAACTCTGCCATGTGATAAACAGTTAGTTTCTTTTTATGACGAGAGATTTTGGCAACGATCCAGCGATTCTCGTTAATAGCTGCAACCCACTTCTTTTTAATAAACACCATCTATCTCCTTCTTGAGATTTCTTAATTGACAACCTCTTTTTCCCAGATTAACCTTTGATCATCCGGTATGAGAACCGGTGGTTCTTTGACTGTGAGGCTCGTGCTGGCCGACTTACCCTGCAATGTAGCTGTAATCGTGGTCATTCCTGCGACCTTACCCGTCGCAACTCCGCTTGGAGCAATGGTGGCAATACCGGTGTCAGTACTGGACCAAGTGACTTCGCTGGTGATATTGATTCTTTGATTGTTGTCATATATTCCGTAGGCATAGAAAGGCTTGTCTTGGCCAATCAAAACTTCGGCACTAGTCGGTGTTATCTCGATACGATTAAGTGAAGCGGGTGCCATAACGACCAAGGTTGCCTCTCCAATTTTATCTTCAAGGGACGCAATGATTTTGGTTGTGCCAATGCCGACCCCTGTGGCTTGGTTGCCTGTCATAGTCGCTTTGCTAGGAACCTCACTTAACCATCTTACTTGATCCGTGACATCAACTACCGAGGAAGTATTCTTATATTTTGCCACAGCCCGATAGCTGACTGTTTCGCCAACCTTAATCGTTGTGCTGACCGGAGTCACACTGAGGGACTCGACGGTTGAAGCAGTGGGATCGCCGATATTAAATGAGTTAGAGCGAGCTTTGACATAGTACTGCTTGTTCTTCTTTTTTACTGTCCCCTCTACTGCCAAATGGATTCTTGCCTGTTCACTATAGGAAAGATTGGAAAATGTAGTATAGCCATCTCTAGTGATATCTTTTTCACCGACTTCAATAGTAATACTACGCGTCTCATCAACCAAAAACAGCTTCACATCTTTAGCAGTGTGATTTTTAGCCCTACCGCCATTATTGATAATCGTTACATAAACTGTATACGATTGATTAACCTCTTTGTCTGAAATGATATCGTCACTCTTCTTCTCATAGGGCTCATCATCAATAAGAAAGGTAATTGGAGCGTGTTCATCATAGTCATCCTCATCGGGATCATAAGGCTGATAAGGCTTATAGCAACCGGAAAGATATAATGAGATTACCATAAGAAGAGCTATAAGCCTTATCAGTTTAAAATTCTTATGCATAACTGACCTCCCAATTGAAATTAATTGATGAGCTCCCATGGGTCACCTGACGTTGGTACTTTATTTATACTATACCACTTAGCACGATACTGGTGTCCATTATAGATAACCACATCGCCCGTATCATAGACGTTGAAATTTCTCCATTCATTCGTGAGTTCTTGCCAAGGGGTATATTGTCCGTTCTTTTCTTTTGTACCGGGAATCGCCCCTGCATTGGCATAATAACGATTATAAAAAGTCCTTCCATCATAGGTTATAAAGGTCATGCCGGGATAGGCTACACTAGGATTCCAAGCAGGATAACCAGGTACTGGTTCTTCGTCATCGTCATCGTCATCGCCATCATCACCATCATCGTCGTCATCTTCTTCAAATAGATATTCCGCTTCTTTTTTTCGAATCACATCATCATAGTTCGCTGTGCTAGAGATTAGGAACGAGTCTCCCTCAGGACTGATCCGCCAACTAATATCAATTATCCCACCTTGACCAAAGGGATTATTTATAGTCTCAGGATTATGTTCCGGAAGTTCATTCTTTTTTTCGGGATCCTGGGCTAAGATCACGGCTATTCCGTACTGGATTCCTGCTTCAGCCATATGATAGGCTACGATCCCTTTTTCCTCAGAGGTTGCTACCTTGATATGTGACAGTCCTGTTGTAAAAATAATTCCAGAAACCAAGAGCAATACCATAATTGCAATGACTGCGGTTAATAATGCGGATCCCCGTTCTTTCACAGTCACTCCTCCTAATAAGCACGCGACCAAGTCAATAATTCATATTCTGAACCGGTGGAGTCGGTGGCTTTCACATAAATCCGTAATAGCCGACTGGTTTCCGGAAAAATCTCGATTATGTCGATATCATCGGCAATAAGATTCACTGAATTCGTTGCGTCGTCTCTGTACCACAGCTCTCTTTGCTCATGATTGTAGTAAATCCTCGTTCCACCTGGAAATGCACTATGATCACCGGCCAAGGCAGCCGGATTTGGCTTTAAATTGATAAGGCACTGCTGAGGATGATCGGGAGCTTGAGTGTAGACACCATAGTTATAACCCCCTGCACCGGTTGAGTAATGAGTATAATCATTGAGCTTGATCTCATCAAGAATGTGTACCATAGCAGTCCGGGCTTTCTGCTCAATCTCACTCTGATTGCGGGTGGCATTCATAAGGCGTAGCTCACCGTTAAAAATTTGCGCCACCATCATCATCAAAAAGCCAAAAATCACAATGGCCATCATAACTTCCAGAATTGTAAACCCCTTGTCTCTATTCATCATAGTTCACCCGATACGTCCTTAATATCACAGGTTCAGGGTCCGTAGGTGAGCCATCAAGAAAAACCTTTACTTCAATCTGCTCAAGATAATCTTTAACATCAGGATTATCGGCAACTGGAACCGTTGTAATCTCATGTCTATATCTCATAAACGTCGGATATTCAGCGAATTTCCCTTCACTGAACTCTACACCCTCAGAGTATGCCTCCAGCAATCCCGCAGCATAGAATAGCATCTGTTGCCTCATCTGGCCCTTATTGAAGTACTTATGAGAGACCGCATCACTTTGCAAAACAAAGGTAATACCAATCATAAAAATTGTGATAGCTATGACAACTTCTAATAAGGTCATCCCCTGATCTTTAGGACCTCTCATAAATTCACCTCATTACCTCACGGCCAAATAACAGATATGCGACCGGTTTTCGCCTCAATACTCACCCCGACTTGTTGACCACTTGACTCGAGCCAAATCGTGCCCTGACTGGAAGCAAAACCTTGGTAGTTATAGGATACCCCGTACCCCAATAGGGTGCCACTTGCATCGTATACGGGCTGCAACCAAGCATCACGCCCCGGAGTATAGGCGAAACGTACATTCTGTTCGAAAGACCTACTATCAAACTCTTGATAATTCCCGCTTTCATCCATGCCCTGTAGCACACGGGCTCCATCAGGAGTAACCACTAGGTAGGTGGTACGCCGATAATCCATTGCTAATTGCTTAGCATACTTCAATTCCGCGAAAATGACCTGTGCCGAATTCTCTAACCGCAACTGTTCTTGTAGTCCTTGATATTTTGGCGTACCATAGGCCGCCAAGATGCCGATGATTGCTATAACGATCATCAGCTCAATCAGGGTAAAACCCCCAGTAGTATTTTTCCTGCTGCGGGCTTGATAAAACAATGGCATAAAGCTTACTCTCCCTATCACTTTGCCCCTGTTGCCATACTAAAGATGGGTAAGGCTATCGCAATAATCATCCCTCCGGCAAAAATACCGATGATCACCGTAAAGATGGGTTCGACAAGAGCGATCATCCGGGAAAAACCAATTTCTACTTTTTTATCGTATAAATTCGCCACTTCTTCCATCATTTCTTCTAGTCGGCCTGTTTCCTCTCCGATGGACATCATCTGAATGACTAAGGGATCAAAAAAAGCTTCTTGACCGAAGGCCAAGGACAGCGGTTCTCCTTTCACGATCCGTTCCCGAACGCGAAGGATGGCTAAGCGAGATACCTCATTGCCGACAATGGTCTCCATAGAATTAAGGATAGGAACAATGGGAATCGATGAGTGCAGAAATAAGGCAAAGGTCCGGCTGAATCGGGAAACAACCACATTGCGAATATTGCTGCCAAGTATGGGCAAACGCAACAAAAAAGCATCCAGATAGTAACGATATTTAGGAACCTTAAATAACCGATACAAAGCCAAGGCCAACAGAATTACCCCAGTGAGTAGATAAATTCCATACTGGGTTATAAATTTTGAAGCATTGATGATCATCAAAGTGATTAAAGGCAAACCTTGCTCATTCTCAGTCAACATGCCCGTAATCTCGGGTAAAAGAAAGTTCATGAAGAATACTATGATACCAATGAGTACTGTCAAGAGGATAGCGGGATAAATCGACGCACTTTGGACCTTTTTGCGAATAAAGTTTTCCCGATTATAATATTCTGCCATGCTGTTCAACACAGACTCTAGGTTGCCGCTTTCCTCGCCCACAGCCACTAAATTAATCAATAAATCCGGCAAGGCTCCTTTACAATCGCGCATGGATTGAGATAAGGACTCACCGCGACTTACCCCTTGAATGATGGTATCCAGCACGCTCTTAAGCTGCTTATCCTCCAACTGCAACTTAAGGACTTCAAGCCCTCGAACTAGATTAGCACCGGAGCGGACCATCATGGCCATCTGGCTACAGAAAGCGGATATCGATTCATATTTGACTTTAGTCACAATTTTACGATTAAGTATAGCACTTAATCCCCGGGTCTCAACTAACTTAATGATCTGCCAGCCATTTTCCAGTAAATTACGTCTTGCGGCGTCATAATCAACAGCCTCAAAGGTACCTTCAATGATACTCAGCTGCTCATCAATGGCCTTATATTTATACTGCATTTTTCACCTCTTGTAAGGCGGATTCTCCAGCTTACACTATTTTAACAGCCCTTAGGCTTCTAAGACAACTGTTCCCCTACATTCTTTTAATCATTGACATAGGTCACTCGGAGAAGCTCCTCAATGGTCGTTATCCCTTGAATTACAAGTTCAACAGCCGACTGTTTTAAGGTTGTCATACCTTGTTCCACAGCATACCTTCTTAGTTCATCGGCTGTAGCACCTTTATCGATGAGAGCACGATGGCCACTGGTCACTGGCATGATCTCAAAAATCGCCGTGCGGCCTTTATATCCCGTGTTGTGACAATAGGGACATCCAGTGCCTCGTTTCAGCTGCAAAGGAGCATCCTGAGAAAGCCCTAAAAGGACATAGTCCTTTGGTTCGGCAGGATATTCATGAAGGCAATTCGGGCAAATCTTGCGTACTAACCTCTGGGAGATAATCCCGACCACCGATGCAGAGATTAAAAAGGGTTCAATTCCCATGTCGACAAGACGTGTCACAGCACTAGGTGCATCATTAGTATGAATTGTCGATAAGACAAAATGTCCTGTCAAGGCGGAACGAACAGCAATCTCTGCAGTTTCATTATCCCGCATCTCCCCGACCATGATGATATCCGGATCCTGACGCAGAATGGAACGCAGACCTGTAGCAAAGGTCAAGCCCGCTTTTGGGTTGACTTGCATCTGGTTAACTCCTTTGAAATTATACTCCACAGGATCTTCCAAGGTGATGATATTCTTCTCAGGAGAATTAAGATAATTAAGTGCTGTATAGAGGGTGGTCGTTTTACCGCTTCCGGTGGGACCGGTTACCAAAACGATACCATAGGGCTTCGAGATCAACTCATCAAAACGTTCCAAATCCTCACCATGAATGCCTAGGGAGGATTTTTCCAAAATCACTGAACCCTTATCCAGAATCCGCAGAACCACTTTCTCTCCGTACATCGTCGGCGCCGTAGAAACCCGCAGGTCGATCATTTTTCTACCCACCAGATAGGTGATCCGACCATCCTGAGGTATTCGGCGTTCGGCAATGTTTAGATCCGCCATAATTTTAACTCGGCTAACCACAGGGCCGGCCATCTCAATGGGTGTTCTCATAATTTCTCTGAGCACACCATCTATGCGAAAACGAACCCTTAGTTCATCGTCCACGGGTTCGATATGAATATCGCTGGCAAAATTATTGACAGCATTCTCAATAATTGTGTTTAAGAACTTAATAATCGGGGTCGCTTCTTCATCCGCCGATTCTCCCCCTGTGTGAACTGCTGTTAATACTGACGCTTGGGAAGTTGCTGCCACTTGATCATAGCCTGTTTGCTTGACAAAATCACTGACTGCCTTTAACGCTTCACTTCGGCCATAAAAGCGGTCGATGGCCCGGAGGATGTCCACTTTCTTTGCCACACAAGGCCTAACCATCGTCCCGGAGGCCAAGCGAATGTCATCAATAGCATAATAATCCGTAGGATCGCTTGTAGCCACTAAAAGTTGCCCGTTGGAAAATTCCACAGGCAAAACAGAATATTTTCGGGCTACACTCTCAGGGATCATCTTGAGGATATTCTCCGCGACAACGATCCGATTAAGATCAACTGAAGGGAGCCCTAATTGCTTTTGAATAGTGCGGAGGATATCTTCTTCGGAAACGAAGTTTTGGTGGACAAGAACTTCACCCAAGCGCAAACCCAAAGATTTTTGCCGTTTCAGTGCTTCAGTTAGTTGATCTTCAGTTAATGCACCGCCAGCAATTAAAATTTCGCCGAGGCGTTTGCGTTCTTGTCTAATGGCCATGGATAGTACCCACCCTTATCTGTTGTTGTTTTAAGTAAATTGCGAGGGGGTCAGCCCCCGGGGAACAGGGAAGATTCTGGAGAAGCTACCCAAATAGAAATGTGGCTTTCGCTAAAGTCAAAGCGAAAGCCAGTGTGTATAAACTAATTTAATTTAACCATATTTTCATAAATTACATCACCAAAGTTATTTATACCATAAACAATTATTCCCGCTTTGTAATCAACCACACCAGTAGTCAAAGTATATTTAACATATACCTGCCCCGCAACAGTAGTATTACCAGTATTGCTAATTGTATTTGTACCCACGCTGATTGCAGTATCTGTGTTATCATAAGGATTCTTAATCCGATCTGGAGCTCCATCAATTTTATACCGATTCTCTATTGCACTTTTCATATCCGTTTCTGATAAAGGTTTTCTTTCCCATTTATCTATATTGGCAATAACAAAAACTTCAACAGACTTAGCATTGGTTATTACTCCATTATCTTTTGCCGAATCCTTAGCTCCGCTCATCTTAGGCACCAATACCACGGCCAGAATCCCGATAACCGCAATAACAATCATAAGTTCAATGAGTGTGAATCCTCCATCTTTTTTCCTCTTCAACATTGTTATCCCCCATTTTCTTATTAAATTAATAACAAGGTCCTTTAGGCCAACTTGTTTTGTGCAACTCCAAAGATGTGTCCCGACCGGTTTATCGGGACTATAGTGTTATGCACTTTGGTACTTTAGTCCTATCGACTTCCTGCTAACTTTATATTACCCCTAGATCTATACCCCGTCAATAGATTAGTTAATATACGACTGTTAATATATTCATGGAAAAAAGTTGATTTCTATAGGCATCGCCTCAAGGGCCTTTTTTAAATCAGGCCAGGTGTATTGGTTCGTCTGAATTAGAACCTCACCGGCATGGCGGTCTGTCGTGGTGACAACACCCAAATGGCCGAGTCCTTCCACATATTTAACAAGCATCTGAATTTCAGAACGTGGAACCTGGGCTCTAATGAGAACATCCGAATCAGCATAGGGCACTATTCTGTCCATCACTATTTGTCCTTTCGCAATTTTTTAAACCTATTTAATCACAAATCAATAACAGCGTTCCTAACTCTATACTCATTTCTTGTTTCAACTCACTTCTTGTTCATTATGATCATTGCCGCAAACTCATAACTATGCTTTGCAGATTCTTTTCTATTTTTTATCCTTCTTCGCTCTTCTTAAAATCGCAAAGGGCGGCAAGGGTTTAGGAAGCTCCAGCTTAACAATCTCTTTTGCATGGCGGGCTACATCGATTTCTTCCCCTTCGGCTGTCCAGATTCCTTGGACCGTAAAAGACCAGGGTTCGTCCTTGGGTGAGAAGACCTCGAGGATTTCCCCTTTTTTGAAGTTATAGCGCTGCTCTACCCAATAGCCCTGGCTAAATTCATTTTTGACTTCAGTCGGAATTTTTGAATGCTCGCGGTTATCCGAGGCTAAACCAAAAGCGACAAACTCATAATCACGGATATAATTGGAGCTCTCAATATTATGAGAGTCTGCACCGGGCTTACCAAAAAGGAATCCTGGAGAGTAATCCCGGTGGCTAACCTTATCCATCTCTTCCAGCCAGCCGGGGAGTTTAGCTTGAAACTCCTCCTCCCCCTGATCCCATAAGGTATCGATAGCTTCCCGATAAACCTTCACTGTGCTGGATACATAATGAAGACTTTTCATGCGTCCTTCGATCTTGTAGCTATCAATATTCAGGGGTTTGAGCAGCGGCAAATGAGGCAGTAGACAAAGATCGTGAGAATTAAAGATATAGGCCCCCCGCTCATCCTCTTCAATAGGAAAGACCTGTCCGGGTCTCTTTTCTTCAACTAAGCCATAGTTCCAACGACAAGGCTGGGTGCACTCTCCACGGTTAGCGTCCCTTCCAGTTAGATAATTGGAGAGTAAGCAACGTCCCGAATAAGACATGCACATGGCACCATGAATGAACATCTCTAATTCCCCGGGAACATTCTCCCGAACAGCTTGAATCTCTTCACGACTCAATTCGCGAGCGAGTACAATGCGTTCGATTCCCTGCTTTAGCCAAAAGCGCATGCTATAGGAATTGGTATTATTCATCTGGGTGCTTAGGTGCAGAGAAAGTCGTGGAGCGACCTCGCGAGCCAAGGCGATAACGCCCGGATCAGAAACGATGGCACCATCGGCCTCTAATGCTTCCAGTTGCCTTAAATACTCAGCCATCCCTTCAAAATCTTGCTCGTGAGCAAATATATTCACAGTAACATAGAGTTTGCGGTTGGCTTGATGGGTATAACGGATGGCTTCTGCCATTTGCTCCATGGAAAAATTACCGGCATAGGCACGTAGTCCGAAGTCCGGTCCGCCCATATAAACAGCATCCGCACCAAAAGCGAGGGCAAATTTCAACTTTTCGTAATCACCCGCCGGAGCGAGGAGTTCAGGTTTTCTCAATTGAATATCTGGCATTGGTCTTTATTCAACCTTTCTATTTCAGACAACATCGCTACTGTCTTAATTTAATTGTACTCACATTTGTTAGAGAATTGTGTACCTAGGGTCACAGAATTGTTAATTCATATACTTAGCCTGATTTTGTAAATGCTCCTGATGGGTTTTGGCATAAATCGTCTCTCCGCTGGGAGTAGCTAAGAAATAAAGGTATTGGGATTCTGTGCTGTTAAGGACTGCATCAAGAGATGCATGCCCTGGACTGGCGATGGGGCTGGGAGGTAGTCCAGGATACTTATAGGTATTATAAGGTGACTCTATTTGGATATCCTCCAGGGAAAGGACATATTTTTGAGTACCCAAGACATATTGAATCGTGGCGCAGGATTGAAGTGCCATATCGATCTCAAGACGATTAAGGAAGATTCCCGCAATAATCGGACGGTCGGCATCCTTACCTGCTTCTTTTTCTACGATAGAAGCAAGATTCACCCAATCTTGAATACTCAAGTTCATTTCCACTAATTTAGTCATGACTTCGGGGGTGACTTCTTGTTCAAAGCGCTTGAGCATCCTGTTGATATTATCCTTAGGTCTGGCCTCCGGATCAAAGAAATAGGTGTCTGGGAAAAGGAATCCATCCAGCCGAGTCCCACCTGTGGGGATATCTGCTAGAAAAGAATACTCAAAAGGCTCATTCTCAATCACCTTATTATACTCTTCCTTAGTTCCCAGTCCCTTGCTGACTAAAGTATCGATAATCTGAGCCGTGGTATAACCTTCCGGAATGGTGACCTTCACGGTATGTACCACAGGGCCCTCCAGTAATTTATCCAGCAGTGCTTGGGGTGTCATGTCGGCAGAGACCTGATATTCTCCAGCCAATAGTTTTGCATCAGCATTTTGTAGACTGGCTAAAAGCCGGAAGGTTAAAGCATGACGAATCAGTTGCTCCTGCTCTAGGTCTTGCGCAATCTGAGCAGCGGTCATCCCAGGGGTAATCATGAACTGTACAGCTGCCGGTTCGTTTCCTTCCTGACTATAGGGTTGATTCGCCCAATTCCACCATGCGGCAATCCCCACCCCAATCAGTATAAGGAGTATAAACAATCTACTGAGCAAACCATTAACCCAGCGTTTTCCCATTCTTTCACTCTCTCTTTCCCAAGTAAGTCCAAATTAATCAGCACCAATCTTCAGAATTCTGTGGGTTGGCGCGTACGTATCACGGCTAAGGAGTTGTTTTGTTTCTTTTCCTTCCTTATCGGTGACAACTTTCCAAGTTTTCATGATAAATCCCTTGCTCCCATTCTGCTGTTGAACCACAGCACCGGGAAGCAGGTCCGGATCAATTCTTCGCACTGTGTGATAGTTCAGTTCCTTTTCAATCTGTTTCTCAAAGCGTACCTTGGCACCCGTCTTTTTACCATAGATTTTAATTGTCAATTTACCGGCTTCAACTTTGGTGCGCAGATAGAGATAGGATTGGGTATCATTGCGTAGTTTCAAATCGAGATTCGGGTAATTAACCGTCGCATCCTGTCCAAGGGGAATATAAGCAACCACAACAGCGTGAGGGTGCCTTTCCACAATGGTAAGGTTTGCTAGTAAGGCGGCATTATATAGAGTCGAGGATACTTGACAAATTCCTCCCCCGATTCCTTTCACATACTCGTTGTTGATAACGATGTAGGCATCCTTAAAACCAGTTTCCGCTGTCCGAGGTCCGATGGTATCATTAAAGGAAAAAGTATCTCCGGGTTTCAAAACAGTTTTGTCCATTTTCTTAGCGGCTTCCAAAAGATTTGCCGAGCGATTTTTGTCGTTGAGATTGTATTGGGTAGTATACTCGCCAATCACACCATTAAAGGCTAAAGCTTCCAGTGCTTCTGTGGTCATGGCAGCGGGCAGCTCAACCCTGGGCAAAAGAATTCTTTTAGGCAAGGATGCTAGAGAAGCATTATTCAGTTCATCAAGAAAAGCGTCAATATCAACTGTTTCGCCGCTAATAGCTGGAGTAATCTTGAATTGATCGTTTTCAATCTTAAAGGTCGCATCCACAGCAGAACGGGTAAAGTCGAAAAGCCTCTCTTGCAGCGTCTGATTAGCTTTTAAATAGTCGAACGCAAGAATGCTGGTGTTTCTTTGACCAAGATTCTTCTGAACTTCTTCCCAAGTCCGCTCAAAATCGAGAGCAATTCCTAACTCTGAAGGTGTTAAGAGAATCTCCGTTTCATTGTACACCAAGTATAGATTTTCTTCCAGTTTGTCCTTGGACCAACTCCGAATCTCCTCCTGGGCTTTTTGGAGTTGTAGCCCCCCTAAATTCAAATCCTCCAAAAAGGTACCAGGGGGAAGCTGCTCAAGTGTCTCACGGGAGGAGGCTTCAGGAGCTAGGTTTAAAATGCGTGCTCCATTCGTCGTACAGCCTAAAAAGGCCATCATGATTATTGCCAAGTAAAAAATCTGTTGCCAACGCCAGCGCATCCTCTTCTCCCCCTCATCACTTATTTCTTTTTGTTTCCACCCTTATAGATTCTGCAATTTCCAGAAAAATATTGAACATAAAATAAAAAAGCAGTCAAATTCGATATGAAATCGAACTCGACTGCTTTTTTATTTTATGTTTTAGTCTTCTTCTTCCATGCTTTCCCAAGCATCAGCGACTTTTTCCCATTCTTCGTCATCCTCGATGTCCAGAAGCATCTCGTTGCCTTCTGCATCTTTGCCTAGCTTGAGGATAATAGCCTCATCGACTTCCTCATCTTCCTCAGCAGCGATGGGCATTAAGACAAAATATGTAGATCCTTCAACTTCTAACGTATCCAGGTGGAGAAATTCGTGATCATTTCCTTCATCATCTGTCAGAATGATTGTGTCAAATTCTTCAGTGTCATGATCGTGGTCACAATTTGGACCATGTTTATGTTCTGTCATTTTGATTCACCTCTTATAAAAAGATATTGTCAAAGATATTGTCATTGTACTCCCCACGGGGGAGATTGTCAAATGGGATTAGGCTTAAGTTCTTGTAAAGAAGAGCTACCCCCTATCCCGTTCACTTTTTATGCGCAAATGATCCAGATAGCCTTGCAAAATAAAGACGGCGGCCATTTTATCAATCACTTGCTTTCGTTTGGCCCGAGATAGATCCGCCACAAGCAAAGAACGCTCCGCCCCTATGGTGCTAAGGCGCTCATCCCATAGAAGGACAGGCAGACCATACTCCTCTTTGATAATTTTCGCAAACTCTTCGGTGATTTGGGCACGGGGCCCTAGGGTACCGTTCATATTCTTTGGATAACCTACAATTACCTCATCCACTTCATAATCATGAATGATTTGTCGTAGTTCCTCTAACTCCTTTTTGGAACGTCGGATGGTCTTGATCCCTTGGGCGGTAAACAGGAGTTCATCACTAACTGCCACCCCAATCGTACGTTCCCCAAAATCCAAACCTAAAATCCGCATAGACACACCTCCCGCTCAGATATATTAAACAATTTTCAAACAAAAATGAGGACATACTCTACCACAATACCCACAGAGAACGCATTGGCTGGGATCGACCATAGCCTGAACTAACCCACTCTCATCCATCTCTTCAAGTGACAAAGCACTCTGGGGGCAAGTTTCACAGCATCGGCCACAGCCTTGGCACCAATCTGCAATATAGAGCTTCCGTTCCCTATAGGTTACCGATATTTTTAGTTCTTGGGAAATCTCTTGGCCCGCCAAGTACCTTAGATTGAAATCCACTTCCTCCTTACTGGACATGCCTAAAGCCATGCCTTGGATGAAAGGGGTGTTGCGAATGAAGTCCAAGGCCTTATGAGGATCACCTGCTAAATGTCCTCCCCCAAAAACCTTCATAGCATAGATGCCGATACCGAGCTCGGAAGCGAAGCGGAGGGCATCAAGCATCTCCCCTAGGCCTCCATCAATAATTCCCAAGCCTTGATGGTTCACAAGGGGATGGATGACATCCAAACCCGGTTGGAGAGCCCCGGCCCTCACCGCATCAATAGCATGGGTTGAGATGCCAATATAGCGGACTCGCCCGTCGGCCTTGGCTTTTTGCAATTCCTCCCAAGCTCCTTGGTGCCCTTTGAGCGTCAGAGCACTTTCTTGCTCATGAAGAAGAAAAAAATCAATCACATCCCGATTCAAGCCACTTCTAGCGCATTCAAGGGATTTTACCATCTCCTCTGCGGTGACCGCATAGGATTTGCTCACCACTTTTACATCGGGATATCCCTGAAGAGCTTGAGCAAGCTGGGGGTAATTATCATATATCTCTGCAGTATCGATCCAATTGATACCTTGCTCAAGAGCATACTTGAGGACCTGCACTCCTTCAGCAAAGGTCACTCGCCCCTGCAAAGGAGAAATAGCCAAGCTCCCGAAACATACTTCAGATACTTCTGGGCCCCGCCAGCCTAGTTTAATTTGCCTAACGATTGGCTTCACTTCCCTTAGCATTGTCATACCGGGAGAGGGTCAGGACCTTCTGTCCTTCTTCCCTCGGGATAACAAAAAAACTGCATAGCCACACAGAAACCCTCAGCTTGAAGTGAGGGTTTCGAAGTAATTACTTTTTGTTAACTTCCCTGTTTAAATACGAGCGTACAAGCTCTTCTAAGAGTTCATAGCGCTCCAGCTTTCGGATCAGGGTTCGCGCTTGATTATGGCTCGTAATATAGACCGGATCCCCCGACATCAAATACCCTACCAGCTGATTGATCGGGTCATACCCTTTTTCTTCCAAAGCCACATACACCTGTTGTAAAATTTCCTCGGGCGAGGCGTCTCCCCCTTGCGATTTAAACATCATAGTGTGTTCTGAATGATCCATTAGCGTTCCCCCCTGTGCGTCCGAGTTCAGTAACAAATACAATTAAAGTATTACCTGAATAATTCTCTCATCCCGAGCGATTTCCCTTTATTTTTATAAAGAAAACTTTGTAGCTTTATCCTTTCTGAGATGCCAAAAAGCTCTTCAGGATAGCCGGGACCTGATCGAGGGCTTCGCCGAGTTTAGCGGGATCTTTGCCTCCGGCTTGCGCCATATCAGGACGACCACCACCACCACCGCCGGTGATTTTGGCCACTTCCTTAATAATCTGCCCCGCATGCAGCCCACTTAAACCTGTCGGTGTTACAACAGTTACCCAGTTGACCTTGCCTTCAGCCGCTGCCCCTAGGACGAGAACTCCCGACTTCATCTTATCCTTTAAGAGATCAGCAGTATTGCGGAGTGCATCCATATCTTGAGCAGAGACTTTAGCGACCAGAACCGGGACACCTTCAACCTCTTTCACTTGTTGTAAAAGGGACTCTACTTCAGATTTGGCCACCTTGGCATTGAGCTGCTGAACTTCCTTCTCCAAATCCTTTACTTGAGCTAGCATACCTTGGACGCGTTTACCCAGATCGGCAGGTTGGGCTTTGAGAAGTTGAGCAATCTCCAGAAGTTGATCATTCAAGGTGCGCATGGTGTAGAGCGCTTCTACTCCGGCCACTGCTTCAATCCGTCTTAAGCCGGCACCGATACCGCCTTCCGAGACAATCTTGACTAAACCGATATCTCCTGTCGCGTGGATATGAGTTCCTCCACAGAGCTCTTTAGAGAAGTCCCCCATGGAAACCACCCGCACGGTATCGCCATATTTTTCGCCAAAGAGCGCCGTAGCCCCATCAGCTTTGGCGGCATCCAAGCTCATTTCCACGGCAGCAACAGGCAAATTGGCTAAGACCGCTTCATTGAGTAAATCCTCTACCCTGGTCAATTCCATGGGTGTCAAGGAAGAGAAATGCGTAAAGTCAAAACGCAAGCGCTCTGGGGTTACGAAGGATCCAGCCTGTTGAACGTGTTCTCCTAACACCGTCCGGAGAGCGGACTGGAGCAAGTGTGTGGCGCTGTGATGACGGGCAGTCGCTTGGCGAGCTTTTTCATCGACCAATGCTTCTACTTCATCTCCACGATTCAATACTCCTTGGGTGACGATAAAACGATGATAGAGCGTACCCGTGACACCCTTTTTCACTTCAGTGAGTTTGGCCTCAGCACGCTGAGTCCGAATCACCCCGCTATCTGAAGTCTGACCACCGCTTTCCGCATAGAAGGGGGATTGGCTGAGGAAGATCAAAACCTCGTCTCCTTCAGCAGCATCCTTTACCTCTTCCCCATCTTGAAACAGTGCTTCAATCTTGGTTTTTATAGACAGCTCTTGGTATCCACGGAAAATTGTTGTACCCAAAGCCTTTGCTTTTTCAGAAATGGCAGCACTTTCTTGAACGGCTTTCATCTGTTGAGATTGCTCTTTTGCTAGGCGGCGATGCTCTTCAGCCGCAAGGTTAAAGCCTTCCATATCCACGGTCATGTCTTGCTCAATGAGCATTTCTTCAGTCAGCTCCACGGGGAAGCCATAGGTTTCATACAGCGAGAAGGCATCCGCGCCATTAAGCACCGTTTCTCCTACTTCCTGAAGAGACTTAACCTTTTCCTGAAGAATTTGCGTGCCTTGCTCCAAGGTCGCTTGGAAGTTCTTTTCCTCTAAGCGCAGGTGGTTAAGGATGAAGTTTTCATTTTCCTTGAGCTCCGGATAATGATGGTTGTAATCTCTTTGGATAATCACGAAGATTTGCTCTAAGAAAGGCTTATCGATGCCAAGCAGACGAGCGTAGCGAATGGCACGACGCAAAATCCGGCGCAGGACATAGCCACGACCTTCACTGCCCGGACGAATGCCATCGGATAGCATAAAGGAAACAGCCCTGCAATGGTCGGCAACCACTTTCATGGCTACGTCGTTCTTGTTATTGCTATGATAAAGCACTCCCGAAAGTTCGGACACTTTATTGATGATGGGCAGGAATAAGTCAGTATCAAAGTTAGAGGCAACCCCTTGCATAACGGAGGCAATCCGCTCTAGGCCCATTCCTGTATCAATATTTTGCTTAGGTAGTGGGGTGAGCATTCCGGATTCATCCCGGTTGTACTGCATAAATACCAGATTCCAGATTTCTAGGAAGCGATCGCAATCACAGCCTATGGCACAATCGGGTTTACCGCAGCCACGGGATTCCCCTAGATCTACATATATTTCTGAGCAATAGCCACAAGGACCAACCGGTCCGGCTGCCCATAAGTTTTCCGGATCATAGGCAATACGATCGGGAGATACTGAGGTTTTTTCAATCCAAAGAGCCTTAGCTTCTTCGTCCTCGGGATGGACGGTAATCCACAGCTGTTCAACCGGTAGCTTGAGGACTTCCGTTACAAATTCCCAAGCCCAGGGAATTGCATCTGATTTAAAATAATCGCCGAAGGAAAAATTCCCGAGCATTTCAAAGAAGGTATGATGACGGGCTGTTTTTCCCACAACCTCTAAATCCGGAGTGCGTACACATTTTTGTGATGTGGTGGCCCTTGGAAAGGGAGGTTCGACTTTGCGCATAAAGTACGGTTTGAAGGGAACCATCCCCGCTACTGTAAGAAGCAAGGTTGGGTCATCCTTGGGAATCAAAGATGCACTCGGCAAGATGCGGTGACCTTTGGATTCAAAGAATTTCAGAAACATTTCTCTTAGCTGATTACCTGTATACACGTTATTTCCTCCCTCAAAATAGATAAACCCGCCCCTAAAATCAGGGACGGGTATATTACCGTGGTACCACCCTGCTTACTCATTCAGAGGTCGGAGGCCAACTCCTCGCCGGCAGCCTCTGTTCAGAATGAGTCGCTTTGCGACAGTTTACTGTCATCGCACTTAACGCGTGCCTCGTCAAGGTTCTTGCTTGCCCTCGGGAATAGCCTTCATACAAAACTCCTTAGCTTCTTTTCACCCAACGAAGCTTCTCTGCAAAGGAATGTGGTATTACTCGTTCCGTCATCAGTTTTAATCACTATTAAAACTCTGAAATTAATCTCAAGTATATCGGAAGGGTCAGGAGCTTGTCAACTTTCTCTTTTGATCTCCGGAGAAACCAACCAATAATAAATATGACGAATCAACACCCGAATAATGGCGGCTATAGGCACTGAAAAAAGCATTCCCCAAAAGCCGGCGATTTCCCCTCCGGCGAGGAGGGCAAAAATAATCCACAAGGGGTGCAATCCCACGCTATCCCCCATGAGCTTGGGCGAGATAATGCTGCCTTCTAGCTGCTGGACAATGAGGATAACAATAGCTACTTTAATCGCCATAAAAGGAGATTCAATCAGTCCTAGCAGTACCGCGGGAACAGCGCCAATCAGGGGACCAAAGTAAGGAATCAAATCAAATACACCACATATGACCCCAATCAGCAGGGCATAGTCCATACCCATCAGCTTTACTCCGACCCCACTAAGAATCCCGACAATGATGGCCACCGTGAGATTGCCTCGGATAAAGCTACGCACCACATGGCTTATATCTTGAATCACTCTTTGCCAAGAGACCCGTTGACGTTGGGGAACAATCCGCAAAAAGCCTATCTGAAGGCGCTTCCAATCAGCCAGTAAATAGATTGCGATCACTGGGGATAGGATAAGAAAGCTCATTGAGGTCAAGAGCTGGGGCAGATTATCCAAAAATTCCTCAAGCCAATTGACGAGAAACGACTCTCCCTCCCCTAAATGTTCATCCAAGATGCTAACGACTTGATTCGGCAATCCAGTGGCCCGGAAATTAGTACGAAAATCTTGAATAAGCTGTTCAAAGGTCTGGAGGGTACTGGGAAGCACTAGGGTGAGCTTGGAAAGCTCGATGTAAAGCATCGGGATAATAAAAAAGACCAGCAAACTTATGGAGACTAGAATCCCCACGAAGACTATCGCGATTGCTAATTTACGTCCAGCCCCACGTTTTACTAAAGACCCTACCACTGGTTCTAACAGATAGGCTAAAATAAAGGCTAGGATAAAAGGACTGAGAATACTACGCACGGAAAGGATGAATAGCAAGCTCATGACGATAATACTCACTAAGAAAATCCAACGCCACTTTTCCTTCTTCATAGTCTTCTCTACACCTCTTTAGCATTGTAATGCCCCATACAGAAATAATTTATACCTTGTTCGAGATGACTAACCAGAAACGAGATTTTTCATTAATCAGTGGTGCATTTTCCAGTGGTACGGTCAAAATTAAGAGCGCAAGAAAAGCACTTCGCTTTCTTACGCTCTTACTGATTAAGGATGTCGCTTACATACTTTGGAGAGACTCTAGAATTTCATCCTTTTCATACCCTTACGCATCATAGACAGCGTTTTATTTTTCGGACGCATCATGTAACTGACGGTCATACCCAGAATACTACCTGCCACCATTCCTCCAATGACTTGTCCTGACTTCAAGGTATATCCCTCCTTATTTTTTACTCCATGGCAGCCTCACTGACTGCCCCATCCATTGCCGGGTCTTGCCAAGCAACTAAGGAGCCATCTTCGGCTAAGTCATAGACGACCACTTTATCCATGGCGCTGGTGAATTCAACACAGCAATCCCAACAATAAAACTGGCCTACTCCGACCTTGCCAATCGCACGACCACTACATACCGGACAATTCATGATAGTGAACCCCCTTCTTTTCCTTGGCCCCAGGGGGATACCTGGTCTTCAACGATCAAGACATCTTTCCCATCTACCATAACGTTAGCCTGTAGTATCGTGCCACGGCCTTCCAATAAATCGGAAAAAAGACCGTCAGAAACTTCGAAACCAACAATATTCTCAGCTGAATCATCAAGAAAGACATCCTCAATCGTGCCCTTTGCTTCCCCACCTTGGGTAAAAACTTGATTCCCAACCTTTTGTGACCATTTAACCCCATGAATCCTTCGAACCACATGGTCCCTAATAGTCAAGGCATCTTTCCCTACAGTAGCAACAATTTCACGCGGAATGCCTTTTTCAGAGTGGAAAATATGAGCGTTTTCCAAGAGAATTCCGCTAAATTTCCTGTTGCTTTCATCGAAAACCACATCTTTTACCCAGCCAATCTGGTCTCCGCTTTTTGAACATAAAACAGGTAAACCAACGATTTCTCGTGTTCTACGCATTTTTCCCCTCCCTTCAAAACTTCATGGTTCTTTGCTACTATGCCCGTTTTGTTTAATATTCATTCACAAATTTTTCAGGAAAGTGAATCACGGGGACAGGTCCCATTTTTCACTGAATCAAGGTACCTGTCCCCATGATTCACCCATGATTCAGCCGCGGGGGTCTGTGATGATTTTGCCACCGCCTATGACGAGGTCGCCTTGGTAAAAGACCACGGCTTGTCCGGGAGTTATGGCACGTTGCGGGGTTGCAAATTCTACGCGGACCACAGGACCAATTGCTCCGGGTATTGTCTCAGAATTCTGTACGGTCGTGATTTTCGCAGGAGCTAGAGGGGCTTTGTAACGGATTTTAGCCTGTACATCCAGTGAATCTTGAAGCTCAGAAATGGCTATCCAGTTCATATCCGTAGCCAAAAGTGAGGTCGCATAAACCTCTTGATCTTCACCTAAAACCACTTCATTGCGCTCGACATTAAAACCAATGACGAACATTGGCTTGCCAAAGGTTATACCCAGTCCTTTGCGCTGACCGACTGTATAGTTGACTAAGCCTTGATGGACTCCCAGCACATTCCCTTGACTATCCACAAAATTACCGGGTCTGATCTTATCTTGAGAACGTTCACGAATAAAGGATATATAATCATCATCGGGTATAAAGCATATTTCCTGACTGTCAGGCTTCCGTGAAACACGGATCAGTCCTCTCTCTGCAGCCATCTCACGAATATGCTCTTTTTTATACTCAGCTAGTGGGAACAGAGTTCCTTTTAGTTGATCCTGGGTCAAGTTATAGAGCATATAGGTTTGGTCCTTCCAGGTGTCCACAGGTCGGCTCAAAAGATAACGCCCGCTCTGGGGATCTTGAAGAACTTTAGCATAATGCCCTGTAGCCAAATAATCAGCTCCCAAGCTTCGGGCCTTTCTTAAAAACTCTCCCCAGCGGACAACCCGATTGCACATGGTGCAAGGATTCGGCGTCTCCCCGCTTAGGTAAGAATTTGTAAAGTAATCGATGACATTTTCCTCAAAAATAGTACGAAAGTTTAAGACATAATGAGGTATGCCCAATTGATGGGCTACCCGACGGGCATCATCTATGGCTGTAATGGAGCAGCAGCCCCCCACATCATCTGGGCCTCCTGGGGGCATGGTTTGAAGGGTTATGCCGATGACGTCATAACCCTTTTCTTTAAGCAAAGCGGCGGCCATGGAACTATCCACACCGCCGCTCATGCCGACCACTACCTTCTTCTTTTCGGTAAGTGTCATTTCATCTTCATCCTTATGCCTTTTGATGCTTTTCGTGATAATCCTTAATGGCTTCATGTAGTGCATCAGCAGCTAAATTCGAACAGTGCATCTTCGCCGGGGGAAGTCCATCAAGGGCTTCAGCAACAGCTGCATTAGTAATTTGGAGAGCCTCTTCAATAGTTTTACCTTTTACCATTTCGGTGACCATACTACTGGTAGCTACCGCTGCCCCACAGCCAAAGGTCTTGAATTTAACGTCTTTAATAATATCGCCTTCAACGTCTAAATAGATACGCATAATGTCGCCACATTTAGCATTGCCCACTTCACCGACACCGTCAGCATTTTCGATTTCGCCTACATTACGTGGATTTGTAAAATGATCCATTACTTTTTCTGAATACATATCTCTTCACTCCTCATTATTGTGCTTGCGCGTGATTACATTGCCCGTGTTTGGCCTGGTCATATAGGGGGGACATCATCCGTAAACGATCGACAATCTTAGGTAACTGCTCGAGGACATAATCTACATCTTCTTCCGTATTCTGATGTCCAAAGGAGAAGCGCAAGGATCCATGAGCAATTTCGTGAGTTAAACCCATAGCCAACAAGACATGGGAAGGATCCAGAGATCCCGAGGTGCAGGCAGAGCCACTGGAAACGGCAATGCCCATCATATCTAGACTGAGAAGCAGTGCTTCTCCTTCTACGAATTGAATACTAACATTCAAATTACCGGGAAGGCGATTTTCTCCACGGGGGCCATTCAATTTAACATGATCAATCTTTGCCAAGATACCTTCCAGGAGCTTATCTCGAAGCTTACCTTGTCGTATCCCTTCGGCTTCCATCCGCTCGGCAGCCAGGTCACAGGCTTTTCCGAACCCAATGATTCCTGGGGTATTCTCCGTACCTGAACGCCGTTTCTTTTCCTGTCCGCCTCCATAGATCCGGGGAACAACCCTTACCCCTCTGCGAATAAAGAGAGCTCCTACCCCTTTGGGTCCATAGATCTTGTGACTAGATACAGTCATAAGGTCTACATTCATCGACTTCACATTAATCGGAATCTTACCAAAGGATTGGACAGCATCCACATGGAAGATAATGCCCTTTTCCTGAGCGAGCTTACCGATTTCGGCAATAGGCTGAATGGTTCCCACTTCATTATTTGCATGCATGATTGAAATCAATATCGTATCGGGTCGGATGGCTTTTTCCACCTCCGCGACCGAGATCAATCCTTCTTCGTCTACAGGAACGACGGTGAGTTCATACCCATTCTTTGCTAAGAATTCGCAGGCTTCTAGGACTGCGTGATGTTCCACAGCAGAAGTAATGATATGTTTGCCTTTTTTGCTTTGAGCCTCAGCTGCACCGAGGATCGCAAGATTGTCTGCTTCTGTACCACCGCTAGTGAAGGTGATCTCGGTTGGTTCAGCAGCCAAAAGCTTGGCTACAGAATCACGTGCGTTTTCTAAGGCCGCCTTTGCTTCTCGTCCAAAGCTATGCACACTGGAAGGGTTTCCGTATTGTTCAGTGTAATAAGTCATCATCAGCTTGGCAACTTCAGGGTCGACCGGAGTTGTTGCGCTATGGTCAAGATATACTCTCCGCATTGTTGTTCCTCCTAAGTAAACTTGTTTTGTTGATCTACTCTTATGAAAGGTATGTTAAAATGGATCTCAATCAGGATCGGCAATAGAGCTCATCGTCTGAGGGTCCTTCACTAGATCCGCTAAGGTGATGGAATCCAAGACATCCTCGATGGGGTCACGGACCTTTTCGCGAATGGTTCGTGTCACACAGTAGTCTGACTTCAGACAGCACTCAGAATCTCCACCAGAATCGCACTCTACCGCCGCAATAGGCCCCTCTAAAACCCTAATGATATCGCCGATTCTAATTTTCTCTGTTTTCTTACCTAAGATATATCCACCTTGAGCTCCTCGAATACTTTTCACCAACCCAGCTTTTCTAAGCCCAGAAATTAGTTGCTCGAGATAGTGTTCAGATAGTCCCTGTCGATCGGCTATACTTTTTAGGGAAATCGGCCCTTCTCCTGAATTTAAAGCTAGATCGACCATGGCCGTGAGGCCATAGCGGCCTTTTGTAGAAAGCTTCAAATCCCCAACTCCTTTTCAGCGGTTCTCATTGTCCGCTAAGCTCAACTATTGTTTCTTTTTCTGTTCATGTATATCTTATAAAAACACTCGGGATTTGTCAATATAAACCCGACCATTTTTATCAGGTTTTTTTCTTAAATTTATGCTTTTACCTCTGGATATTTCGTTTTATCATTGTGATCATAGTGATAAATTATCAAACAATTCCGTTCCCAATCTCTGAAGGATTTCGCATCTATTATGGTCATTGATTACATCTAAGTACTTCTGGGTTTGGAAATCTACTTTGCTTCATCCAAAAATCTAAGTATACTAAGATTAGTTCATCTAGCCAAAAAATTCATGGGGCTAGTCGACAAACCTCAAAAGAAACTTAATAAGCATAGCTATAGATTTTGATTTCAGAAAGGAATTGTTCCCTCATGGATCTATTTTCTGCTTCATTTAACCCCCATCAAGTGGCACCTCTTGCTGAGCGAATGCGCCCTCGTTCCCTTGATGAATATATCGGGCAATCCGAGATTATCGGTCCAGGCAAACTCTTGCGCCGAGCTATCGAAGCCGATCGAGTCACCTCTCTTATTCTCTACGGGCCTCCCGGAACAGGGAAAACTTCACTGGCCCAGGTCATTGCCAACACCACAGCTGCTAGCTTTGTGCGCATCAATGCGGTATCCTCCGGAGTCAAGGACATTCGCGAAATCATTCAAGCAGCCACAGAGCAGCTTCACCTTTACGGCAAGAAGACACTGGTATTTTGTGATGAGGTCCACCGTTTTAATAAGGGGCAACAAGATGCTCTACTCCCAGCCGTGGAAAACGGAACGATTACCTTTATCGGGGCCACAACGGAAAATCCCTTTTTTGAATTGAACTCCGCACTTTTAAGTCGCTCGACCTTATTTCGTCTGCAAACATTGACTGAAGAGGAGATACGCGCGGGTTTAGAGCAAGCCTTAGCGGATAAAGAGCGTGGACTGGGAAACTATACCGTCGATATTGCACCGGAAGCCTGGGAGCATTGGCTTAATTATGCCAATGGGGATCTACGTCGAGCCCTAAATGCTTTAGAGCTTGCCATACTGACCACCTCCCCAGAGCAAGGAGTGCGTCATATTTCTTTGGAGGTAGCAGAAGAATCTATCCAACAACGCGCCATGCGCTTTGATAAGGATGGAGATAATCACTATGATATTATCTCTGCTTTTATTAAGAGCATGCGTGGTTCAGATCCGGATGCTGCCCTTTATTGGTTAGCCGTTCTTCTGGAATCAGGAGAGGACCCCCGCTTTATCGTCCGCCGCATTTTGGTACAAGCCTCTGAGGACGTGGGTTTAGCAGACCCCATGGTCATGCTGCAAGCTCAAGCAGCAGCAAATGCCTTGGAATGGTTAGGCCTTCCTGAAGCTAGAATTCCCATCGCCCAAGCCGTATTGGCTATAACCACTGCCCCGAAAAGCAATAGTGCCTACACAGCGATCGATTCTGCATTAAACTATGTTCGCACCCATCCTACCGCGGTGGTCCCTGAACATCTCCGCGATGCTCATTATCCTGGCGCAAAAAAGCTGGGACATGGTAAAGACTATCTTTACCCTCACGCATACCCTGGTCATTGGGTAGAACAATCTTATCTACCTGAAGGAATCCAAGGAGAGACCTTCTTTAAACCTTCAGGAATCGGCAAAGATTTAGGTAATCAAGGAAAACATAAATCGTAAATTCCGCAGGGATTTACCATATACAAAAAAGCAAAAAGACACCAAGGGCATGAGATTCCGGCCTAACCAATCTCAAACCCTGGTGTCTTCATTTTTCGCCATTGAGTCATATCGGTAAAA
>JBFWMF010000001.1:0-294059 GCA_050251735.1 Desulfitobacterium sp. | reverse complement strand
TAAGGATTTTTTTGTTGATTTTACAGGGACAATTAGGAATATTGGCTTATTTTGAGGCTATTTCGCTGATTTTGAGGCAATCTTGGATTTGACTTTTTTGCGGCTGCTTTTATGCAACGCTACTGATCACGAATATATCATCCTGAATTATTTCTTCATAGACCAGGTCCATTTCATCAAGGAGTTGGCGCATTGTCTCATCATAATTACTGGTCCAAACCGTGACCCCCATTAAGCTTTCCCCAGTAGCTACCTTGTCAACGATGCTAATGCCTATGTCCTCTGTAAGCACAAGATTAACATTGGGGTATTTTTGATGGAATCGCGATATTAGAAGGCCAGCAAAAGAGTTGAATACTCCCGGGGCAAGAATCAGACGAAAATTTCCGGTTAGATTGGCTTCACCACCTGCCAGGGACTTAAGTACTTCAATACTATTAATTATTTCCCGGGCCATACTAATGACTTCTTTCCCCTGGCAGGTTGGAATCAAGCCCGTCCGATTGCGGCGAAATATTTTGTAGCCCAGCTCATCTTCAAGTTTTTTTACAGAATGGCTAAGCTGAGGCTGACCCATAAAGAATGTTTTTGCCGCTTCAGAGATAGACTTTTTATTATTAATTTCGATAATATGCTGTAGCTGCTCTATACGCATTGTACCACCTCCAACACGATTCATTTTATTATAGGTAGGATAACTTTAAAGGTAGTTCCTTTACCAACATCACTTTCAACCTTTATTTCACCATCATGGGCTTCTACGATGAGTGCCACAATGGATAATCCCAAGCCCATCCCGCCCTCTTTGCGCGAGCGCGATTTATCCACTCGGTAAAATCGTTCAAAAATGTGCGGCAGAGCCGAATCAGGAATGCCTTCGCCCTCATCTACGACGCTGAACTGAATCCGTTCGGCACATTCCTTAATCTTAATCCGCACGCTTTTGCCTGAAGGCGTATGGCGGAAGGCATTCTCGATCAGATTAATGAAGACTTGCAGCAACCGGTCTCGATTAGCAAAGATGGCTCCTGAACCGTTCTCAATCTCTAAGTGGATACCCAAATCATCTGCCCGTCCCTGAAAACGATAGCGTAGCTCTTGGAGAAAACTAGCCAAATCGATCTCTTTCTTTTCAAAGTTGCGCCAGTTATCAAAACGATCCAGTTCCTGAAGCTCCATGACCAGCTTTGCCAAGCGCTTTGCTTCCTCTAATACCAAATCAATATGCTCCGATTGCTCCTCCTTGGGGATAACCTCATCTTGAATCGCCTCTAAATATCCTTGGATGAGATGGAGTGGAGTTCTCAATTCATGGGTGACACTCGCCATAAAGTCACGCCGTTCCTTTTCAGCTCGTAAGGATGCCGTAATATCTCGCAACACTGCCACATAACCCTGCTTACCATCTTCTGACTGAGTTGTGGCCATCGCTACCTGAAGAACTTGGGTCCCTAAATTAAAATGCATCTTTTGGTCAAGGTCGCTTTTACCCATAAACTCGCGCAAAAAGACCATTAGCTGTCCTTTTCGCGTCGATAACTCTTCTTCTTGCCCTGCCCCCTGCCAAATGGCCTTCGCCGGTTCATTACAATAGAGAATACCACCTTCATCATCAAGCATAATTACTCCATCACTAATCCCTTCCACAATCCCCAGTAAGAGATTCCTCTCTTCAGAAAGCCAGGTCATATGGTTTTTTAGACTTTCGCCCATAGAGTTCAAAGCGTTGGCGAGTTCACCCAACTCATCACGACTTCTGACTCCGGTGATCGGTTGGAAGTCACCGTTTGCCATTTGACTGGCTCCTTTTTGCATGAGGGCTAAGGGACGGGTAAATTGGCGTGCGAAAATCAAGCTGACAAGAGTCGCTAATACAACCGCCCCTAGGGAAACATATAAGGTCATGCGACGAAACGCATCTATACTAGCTTGAACTGGGGCCGGTGAGGTTCCCAATACCACAATGGCTTCGCTAGGATCCCCGATAGGCGCCGCCGCAATTAACATCGCCTGACCCGTCTGATTCCGAGGAATGGCCTTAATGGTGATTACTTTTCCGCCTAATACTTCAGCTATATCTGATTGAGTTAAAAAATCGGATGGGTATAAGGAACGAATCAGCCAGCTCATCTCGCCAGAAGCATCACCCCAACCAATACGGTCATTCGTACCAAAGCTCGCTCCGACATTCTCCCCTTTGATAGCAATAATCTCACTATAGCGGTCAATGACAACCATCTGAGTATCTGAAGATAAGCGGATTTCATCGATAGCAAATAAGCGTTGCGACCAATTGGGCTGCTCACCAAGATAATGGGATATTTCCTTGACCTCGTCACCTAAAGTATCTAAAGTTTGCTGAAAATAAAAATCACCGAATAGTAAAGTAATGGTTACCCCTAAACCACCTAAAACTACAAGAATCAAAGTGGTAATGGCAGCCCATAATTTCATACTGATACTACGCGGACGAAGTTCAAACTTCAACTTTTTCTCCTCTTTCTGAGTTCAAAATTCACTTATTCATTAATTGCTTCGGGGTCAAATTTGTAGCCTACACCCCACACTGTCGCAAGCATGCCTCTTATTTTAGGGTCTGCCAATTTTTCCCTAATCTTTTTGACATGGGTATCCACTGTCCGCGCATCACCGTAGAAATCATAGCCCCAAACCGTCTCCATAAGTTGTTCTCTGGAAAATACACGGCTGGGGTTTTTCGCTAGAAAATACAGGAGCTCAAATTCCCTAGGGGTAAATGTAATCTGCTCTTCATCGATGGACACACGATGCTTATCCTTCTCAATTTTTAAAGATCCATAGACTAAATCAGAAGAGTTAGCCGTTATCCTACCCCCGGAACGCCTTAAAAGGGCTTTGACCCGCGCTACTAGCTCCTTGGTGCTAAAGGGCTTGACTAAATAATCATCTGCACCCAATTCAAATCCCAAAACCCGGTCAAACTCTTCTCCACGAGCTGTTAGCATGATAATGGGGATATCGGATTTCTCCCGAACATCTCGGCAAACTTTCCATCCGTCGACCTCAGGCATCATGAGATCGATAATGAGTAAGGCATATTCCTTTTTTAGAATTTTCTCGAGCGCCTCACGCCCATTATCAGCCTCATCGACACTATATCCTTCTCTTTCGAGGTACATACGCACTAAATAACGAATGCGTTCTTCATCATCGATTACTAATATCGGATTCATAGCTGTCCTCCTTTAGCATAGTCCTCTATATGCATTTTATCATACCTCTATATTCTTACAAATACGATACTTTTTCTTAAATACCACGGATCCACAACATTTCCGCAGGATTGTCCGGTTGATCTGGGATACGTATGGCGATTAAGTCAAAGCGCAGGGGAGGCCAGCCTTTATAATTGTGATATTTTAAATAATGGGTCCCAATACGATTCAGTCTAGCCCTTTTTTGCGGGGTTATACTCTCTTCACCCCAGCCGCGTTTACCCGTGGTGCGTGTCCGAACCTCTATAAAAATGACAGTCTCCCCTTCACGAGCAATGATATCCATTTCTCCCAGAGGACAGCGATAGTTACGGTCAAGAATAGTCAGTCCGGCTTGCTTAATATGTTTAACAGCGAGTTCCTCTCCAAACATCCCTAGGCTCCTTCTCTGTTCACTCACCTGCGACTCCTCTTTTCTTTGCCTATCTTTACCCCACATAGTTTCTTGCATGTTGTCCAGCTTACTTTACGTTGCTCTACAATCTTTTATCTGTTCTTACCTTCTCCAAACTAGCCTCCTTTCCCTGCTTATACAGCAATCCCTTGAAGTCTGATATGTACAAAAAAAGAGCCCCCGCAAATGCTGAGGCTCCTGCAAAACTATTTCTACTGATAAGAATCTATTTTACCAAACTTGCTGCCGCTGTAATAGCCATTTGAGCAAGCGGTGTAGGATAGATTCCCAAAATGACGGTTACAATCATGGACAACAACATGCCAAACTTAGCGGCACCATGTACAGGTACCTCCGGCAATCCCTCACCGTCTCCCAAATACATGACCTTAACGACGGACAAGTAGTAGTAGACGGAGATCATACTCATCACGAAACCAACCACTGCAATCCAAACAAAACCTTGATTGACCACCGCCGAGAAGAGATAGAATTTAGCGACAAACCCTGCAAGTGGTGGAATACCAGCCAAGGAAAGGAAAGATATAGTGAGCACAGCCGCAGCGAGTGGCGAGCGTCTGGCAAGACCTGAATAGTCTTTAATCTCCGTGCTACCTTGACTTTGAGCCACATGAGTAATGACTGCAAAGGCACCTAAGTTGGCGACGATATAAATCATCAGGTAGAAGAGCACACCCTTGATACCATCCACAAATACCGAAACCGTTGGAATGGCCACTGCAATAATACCGACAATGATGTAACCCGCTTGAGCAATCCCCGAATAAGCCATCAAACGTTGGATGTTCTTCTGAGGGAAAGCCATCAAGTTACCGATAATCATAGTCAAAGCAGCCAAAATAAGAAGCAGAACCAACCCGGTTTCAGCGAAGGATTGACCATACATCATCAAGAGGTAGAATCTCACCAAGGCTGCAAAGCCAGCTGCTTTAGAAGCTGTTGCTAAGAAGGCTGTCACCGGCGAAGGAGCTCCCTCGTAAATATCCGGTGCCCACATATGGAAAGGAACTAAGCTAATCTTGAAGCCGAATCCGGCGAGCATCATCACTGTTGCGAGAATAGTCACCGTATTGACTTCCGTTCCTAGAGCCATCGCCACTGCAAACATCTGCGTGGAACCTGTCAATCCATAGATAAGGCTGATACCGTAAAGAAGAACTGCCGAGGAAGAAGCTCCTAGGACTAAATATTTAATTCCAGCCTCCGAGGATTTAGGATCATTAGGATGATAAGCTACAAGAATATAGAAGGTGATGGTCATGAGCTCCAAGCCCACATACATCGTGATTAGATCCCCTGCTCCAGACATAAGCATCATGCCCAAAGTAGCAATCAGCAGTAAGGGATAAAACTCTCCGCGATACGCTTGAAATTTGGCAACATAGGATTTTGTTGAAAGTACAACAAGCAGAGCCGCCACTAAGAAGAGAATCTTGAAGAAACCTGCAAATTGATCATGCATATACATTCCGTTGAGGAATGCTGCATTCCCCCCGTAGAAGAAATCATAGAGAGCATAAGCAAGGGTCCCTAATATGGCAAATATCGTGAGAGGAAACATGCCTTTTCTTGAACCACGTGGGAGGATCAGCCCTACTGCAAATAAGCCAAGGCTAAGGACTGCCATAATGATTTCTGTTGTGAGTAAAGATAATTCAAAAGTCACCATTAGAACAACCCTCCAATCTTCGCCTGAGTCACGACTTCAAGCACCTTGGCTAATCCTGAGGAATGGACCCCGGTGTCGATCAGTTGCAGCACGGTGTTCGGGAATACACCCGTTATGATAATGACAAAGACCAAGATGACCAACGGAACTAACTCCGGACCGTGGAGGTCTTTCAAATGATCCCATTCCTTACGACGTGGTCCAAACAAGACATTGGCAATAAGGCGAAGGGAATAAACTGCAGTGATGATAATCCCGGCAACCCCGATAATCGCATGGACCGGCAAAGTCTTAACTGTACCAATGAAAATGGTAAACTCACCAATGAAGTTCACAGTCCCTGGCAAGCCAAGACCAGCCATACCTGCAATCAAGAACCCAACAGCAAGACGTGGCATCTGATGGGCCAGTCCGCCGAGTTCAACAACATTCCGGGTATGGGTTTTCTCATAGATAAAGCCAATCATGGAGAAGAAGAGGGCTGACATGACACCGTGGGCAAACATCATGGCTACTGCACCCGTGACACTGGTGACGTTCAAGGCCGCAACGGCGATCAGGACATATCCCATGTGGCTGACGGATGAGTATCCGACAACATACTTAAGGTCTTTTTGTGCTAAAGCAATGAACGCGGCGTAAAGAACGTTAACAAGAGCTAAAACCGCAATCACTGGCGCCCAGAACTTCGCTCCGATAGGGAAGCACAACAGTCCTAGACGAATTAAGCCGTAGCCCCCGATTTTCTTCAAGACCCCGGCGTGGATCATACTGACTGCTGTAGGAGCGCCAGCATAACCGTCGGGAGACCAAGAGTGGAAGGGGAACATAGAGATCAATGATCCAAAACCAAAGGTTAAGAGACCAAAGATGATAATCTGGAAGGTCTCATCATACTGGAGCCTTGCCAGTTGATCAAACATGAAGGTTGGTCCTTGACCCATGGCCGCCAACTGATTCGTAGCATTAACCCAAATGGAAACCATCGCTACGAGCAAGAAGGCAGATCCAATCAAAAGGTATATGGTCAATTTCATACCCGCATATTCTTTGGACACTCGTTTCGTACTTCCCCAGATGATAACCATGATATAGATAGGGATAACCACGATTTCATAGAAAAGGAAGAAGATAAACAAGTCGCGAGCAATGAAGGTTCCCATAACCCCGGCAACCAATATTAAAAGTAGAACGAAAAATTCTTTGACACGATTGTCAATATTCCAAGAGGAATACACTGCTGTAAACGCGATCAAGTTCGTGAGTAGGAGCATGGGAATACTGATACCGTCAACTCCGAACGCTAGGTTAACACCGATATCAGGAATGAGCGGAATCGTTAGATTAAATTGCATACCTGCCAAGGAGCGGTCGTATGCAAAGAATACATAGAGCGAAAGCAACAAGGAAGTGAGAGTACCTAATGCTGCCACTAATTTAATCGTTTTCCCTTCTTCCTTAGGAAGGAAGACAATCACGAGTGCTGCTAGAATGGGTGCTAACAGTGCCAATGGCAGAATCAAAGAGCCCACTTCGGGCTGAAGTGCCAATGTCGACATTACTTAACACCTCCTAGCATAGCTGCGGGATTAAGCGTCGAAAGCTGTCCTTCTCCAAGAGCAAAGACAATATAGATGACGACGACCGCAAAGAAGAAGACTAAAGCATAAGTTTGTAGCTGACCTGTTGTGGTCTTGCGAAGTACACGACCAGAACCGCGAGTGAGGAATGCCAACCCATTGACAATGCCATCAATAATATACAGGTCAAACCAGTAAAGAACTTTAGCAACGATACCATCCATAACCTTATGGATGAACCAGAGGTAGATTTCGTCGATATAATATTTATTCTTGAGGAGTTTATAGACTCCGGGGAAACGCGCTACTACATTCTCAGCTTTGATAGCTCGAGTCACGTAAGTGATATAAGCTAAACCGATACCAAGAACTCCGGCAAGGATAGATATAGAAGCAATCGCCCAATCGATCCCTTCATGGTGGAATTCACCATAATGGACAAAGTAACCAAAATTGTGCTCAGGTAAAGCAACCCATCCGCCGACAATGCTGAAGAACGCTAAAATGATCAGCGGTAAAGTCATTACCCAAGGAGATTCGTGGGGATGATTCTCCGGTTTTTCCTTGCCCATGAAGGCCACGAAGAAAAGACGGCTCATATAGAAGGCTGTCAAAAATGCGGTAAACAAGCCCACCGCAAAAATCACGGGATGACCATTGTGCAGAGCTGCGGCCAAAATCTCGTCTTTAGAAAAGAACCCAGCAAAGGGTGGAATACCTGAGATCGCTAGGACACCGATAAAGAAGGTGGTACCGGTAATCGGCATCTTCTTCCAAAGTCCGCCCATATCCCAAATGTTTTGCTTCTCATGTAAGGCGTGAATCACAGAACCTGCTCCTAAGAACATCAAGGCCTTGAAGAAGGCATGAGTCATTAAGTGGAACATAGAAGCAGTTAAGGAACCAACCCCCAGAGCGAACATCATATAACCTAATTGGCTTAAGGTTGAATAGGCCAAAATCCGTTTAATGTCGTCCTGAGCAATGGCTATCGTCGCGGCAAAGATCGCCGTAAAGGCTCCCATGCCTGCCACCAGCTGCAGGGCAAAAGGTGATGCGTTATCAAAGAGGAAGAACATCCGAGCAACCAAGTACACACCGGCGACGACCATGGTAGCGGCG
The DNA here is from genome assembly GCA_050251735.1 of Desulfitobacterium sp. Lineage (GTDB taxonomy): Bacteria > Bacillota > Desulfitobacteriia > Desulfitobacteriales > Desulfitobacteriaceae > Desulfitobacterium. Next base: position 286,019 of record JBFWMF010000001.1, on the reverse strand, counting down.
TGGATCAAGGCACTGACGGGTGTAGGACCTTCCATAGCATCTGGTAACCAGACGTGTAGGGGGAACTGACCGGATTTACCAATCGGTCCAATGAAGACTAAGACTGCCATGATGGTAAGATAGCTTACTCCGCCGATCAGGGCAAAATCATGGAAGCTCGTCGCCATTTGAACGGATAAGGAACCAGGACCATAGAAATCTAAAGTACCAAATTGGTTGTATAGGAACAAGATTCCTAAAAGCAAGCCAAAGTCTCCAACCCGGGTGGTAATAAAGGCCTTCTTCGCAGCTTCGCGAGCAGACACCTTAAAGAACCAGAAGCCGATGAGCAGATAAGAGCATAACCCTACCAATTCCCAGAAAATAAACAGTTGTAACAGATTTGTTGCTAAGACCATGCCCAGCATGGAAGCAGCAAATAAGGATTGGAATGCATAATAGCGTGAAAACCCAGGGTCTCCATGCATGTAACCGATAGAATAAATCTGAACCATCGATGCTACCAAAGTAACAACAAAAAGCATCATCGCACTCATTGGATCAATGAGTGTGCCAAAGTCGATTTGAAGACCAGCGATACTGAGCCAATTCACCGTGCTCAACACAGGGTTTTCAATGACTTGCGAACCAGACTGAATTACACCAATACCGATACCAATGGCCAATCCCAACGAAGTAAGAATCGCCAATATTGAAATGGTGGAGGACAGTCTTTTGGATCGCTTCGTGACAAAGACGATGAGCAGAAACGACAGAAAGGGCAAAAATGGGATTAACCATGCCCATTGAAAAAGATCATTCATTTCCTTGAACACCTACCTCTCCATTGACTCTCTACCACTTCAACCAATTGAATTCATCCACATTTGTGGTGCGGCGGTTACGATAAATGGCAATAACTAAAGCCAAGCCCACGGCAATTTCAGCTGCCGCTACAACAATGACGAAGATTGCGGCAACCTGTCCAATCAGTGGATTTGTCCCAGGATCAGCCCAGGGGGCAAACCGGCTAAAAGCCACAAAATTAATATTGACTGCATTAAGCATTAATTCAATAGACATAAGAATAGCAATGATATTTCGTTTCACGAAAACTCCGTAGAGTCCTAGGCAAAAAAGCATCGCTCCAACTAATAAATAGGATCCAAGCCCAACGCTTATACTCATCTGCTTTCATGCCCTCCTTTCGCGATAATCACTGCCCCGATGAGAGCAAGTGTCAGCAGGATGGCTGCTGCTTCAAAGGGTACCATATACCATGTCAAAAGCAGTTTGGAGAGCTCAACAGTCGTCCCTCCGGCAAGAGCTGGCATGGCCAGAATACGCCAATCACTGTGAGTCAAAATCACCAAAGCTAAAAGAATAAACACAAGGGAGCCGACCAAAGCACCGGAAGCCCATTTTTTAGTCACTGGGCTACTATCAGCGACATCTCCCCTTAAGGTTAACATCACTGCAAAGATCACCATAATCGAAATAGCACCTGCATAAACAAGCATCTGTACTGCTGCTAGATACTCAGCGTTTAAGAGGATATACAGGACGGCTACTCCAGCAAAGGAAAGCGCCAAGAAAAAGGCACTGTGTACAATGTTTTTCGAGGTGACAACTCCCCAAGCCGAAGCCACGGCGATTATGGCGAAAATGAAGAACACAACGGTCGCCATAGTACTCATTCGTTGCCCTCCTTCCGATTGCGTTTAGAACGCTCGATCATATCCCAATCCAAATCCTCAGGATAGAAGACCGAATTCTCAAACTCCTGGGTCACGGTAAGTGCATTTGTCGGACAAGCTTCTGTGCATAAGCCACAGAATAAACACCGTCCAACATCCATGTGGTAAGTTTGAAGAACTTTTTTATTGTTCTCATTCTTTTCACTGGTTAAAGTAATAACTTCGTTGGGACAGGCCATTACACATAAGGAACAAGAAATGCATTTCTCCGGTTCCAGTCCCATGGAGCTCCTAACCGTCTTGGGAAGATTCGGCATGACCTCTGGATAGAATTCTGTGATGTTTGGTCCGAGCATCTTTTTCAGCGTGATGCCCATACCTTTAAATAACCCTTTACCTAACACTCTGTCACCCTCCAATCACGAGTTGATAGATATAAATCCCCAAACCCGTCAACAAAATGTTGAGAAGCGCGAGCGGTAACAAGACCTTCCAGGCAAAATGCATCAAGTGGTCGATCCGAATCCGTGGGAATGTCCAACGCACCCACATAGAAACAAAAATCAATAGACCTACTTTTAGCCAGAACCAAGCCCAGCCTGGTAGTATTGCTGGCCCTTGCCAACCCCCTAAGAAGACTGTTGTTGCTAAGGCACACATAGCAACTAGGTTTGCGTATTCACCGAGGTAGAATAATCCCCAGCGCAGACCTGTATACTCTGTAAAGGGTCCGGCGATAATTTCCTGGTCAGCTTCGACAAGGTCGAACGGCGCTCTGTTGACTTCAGCTTGGCCGCAAATCAAAAAGATAATAAATGCTAATGGTTGCAAGAAAATGAATGGAATTGTGGCTTGCGCCTCAACAATTTTCGTTAAGTTGAACGTCTGAGTCAGCATGACAACGCCCAAAAGTGAGAAAATCAAGGGAATTTCATAACTGATCATTTGCGCAACTGCACGCATACCTCCAACTAAGGAATACTTATTATTGGAACTCCAACCGGCCATTAAAAAAGCCAAGGTGGAAACTGAGGTAACCCCCAGATAAAAGAATACTCCCAGTTCTAAGTCGATAGCTGCCATGCCATAGCCCATAGGTACGATGGCCAAAGTCAAAATTGGAATACCAAAAACAAACATCGGGGCAATTTTATACATTACTTTATCAGCATTCGCTGGTGTAATATCTTCTTTACCCAAGAGTTTCAGAGCGTCAGCTATGGTCTGAAACCACCCGCGAGGACCCAAACGATTTGGACCGGGGCGTTGCGAAGCCCAGCCGGCAACTTTTCTCTCTAAGATAACGAGAAAAAGTGCTGCAACCACGATGACCACGATGACTAAAATCATGCCGATTAAAGTCATAGTGAGGTCGGCCCAGATGGAGTGAGGATCTGCGAACAAACCACGGATCATTTCCGCAATATTGAGTGGCAATTGATTTAACGATTGAATAAAAGCGTCCATCTTATTCTCCCCTCGTTGAGAGTTTTACTTATCCACTTCACCAAGCACTGCATCCAACGACGCAAAGCTACAGATCAAATCTTGAATATAGGTTCCAACACTTATTTCCTCTAAACACTGAAGATTAACAAAGGCACCCGCCCGAATCTTCACCCGTTCAGGCTTCGGTGTTCCATTGCTAACAATATAGAAACCGAGTTCACCCTTGGGATTTTCCACCCGGTGATATACTTCCCCAACAGGAGGTTTGATGATTTTGGGCACTTTCGCCATAGTCGGACCTTCAGGGATATCCCGCATCGCTTGACGGATAATTTTAAGGCTTTCGTTCATTTCCAGAAAACGTATCATGTTCCGATCAAAGGAATCACATCCATAGAGTACCGGCACTTCAAAATCAAAACGATCATAGATTCCATAAGGTTCTGCCTTACGCACATCGTATTGTACTCCTGACGCACGAAGGGCTGGACCGGTAATGCAAAGATTCTCTGCCTTTTCCTTAGAAAGAATTCCGACATTCTTCAATCTGCCTTGGGTGATTTCATTGCCAAGATAGATATTATAATATTCTTCAATTTTTTCCGGCATATCATCCAAGAATGATTCTAAGGCATCCCAAAATTCTGGGGTGGGATCAAAGTTCATACCACCGATCCGCATTGCGTTGACAGTTAGTCGGCTACCTGATGTCATCTCAAATAAATCAAGGATTCTCTCCCGATCACGGAAGGGATATCCCCAGGCGGTCCAGCCCGCGATATCTAAGGCCCCACTGGCTACAAACACTTGGTGGCTGGCAATTCGTGCTAGCTCAGCAAAAATGATACGTAAATATTCTGCTCTTTCGGGAATCTCAATTCCCATTAACTTTTCTACAGCCTGAACATAAGCCAAATTATTGTGGGGTGAAGCCAGATAATCTAAACGGTCGGTATACGGAATGAACTGGGTGTACGTCCGACTTTCAGCGATTTTCTCTAACCCACGATGGAGATAGCCAATCTTTGGTTCAATTGCAGTTACTGTTTCCCCCTGTAAATGAACGATCATCCGAAATACACCGTGCATACTCGGATGCTGGGGGCCCATGTTTAAAAGAAGTTCTTCTGTTCCTTCTTGGTATAAATCTGACATGGTTTTACCCCCTTACTCATCATCTCTGCGTACACGCATAGTATTACGAACTTCCACAGGCTCTGTAACATAATCCTTACGTAGTGGGAATCCTTCAAAATCATCCCACATATAAATCCGTTTCAGATTCGGGTGACCTGTGAATTGGATCCCAAACATATCATAAGCTTCTCGCTCCATGAAATTGGCACCTGCCCAGATTCGGGTCACGGAGTCAATCACCGGTTTCTCGCGATCGACAATTGCTTTAACGCGCAGCTTTTGGGGCCCCCGAAGGCTTGTCATCTGATAAACAACTTCGAAATGGGTAAGTTTATCCACTCCAGCGATGTCGTGGAGAAAGTCACATGGTACTTCCTCAAAGCTCTTCACTGCGGTTAGAGTTTCCGTGATGTAAGCGCTCTGTACAGTAAGTACTAAAGTATCAATCATCTCTTCCACTTTGCCATTGACACGCGCCGCTAACTCATCCACGCGTTTTCTTAATACTTCATTATTTCCCATGTTTCAATAACCTCACCTTGTCTGGGTGGTTCACTTTATATTGAAGTTGAAGCAACCCATATACTAAGGACTCCGGCCGCGGAGGACAACCCGGAATATAGACATCGACAGGGACAATTTTGTCCACACCTGTCAACATGGAATAGGAATCCGCAAAGGGACCACCTGCGCTGGCACAGCTCCCCATAGCAATAACCCATTTAGGTTCAGCCATTTGATCATAAATCATCCGTAATAGGGGGGCCATTTTGCGAGTACATGTTCCAGCGACAACCATAACATCGGCATGACGCGGTGAAGCCCGGAAGACTTCATACCCAAAGCGAGAGATGTCAACACGCGGACCACCTGCCGCCATCATTTCGATAGCGCAGCAAGCTAAACCGAAGGTTACAGGCCAAAAGGAATGTCCACGACCCCAATTCAAGAGTTTATCAATACTGGTTAGTAGAACATTTTTTTCCATGAGCGCCTCGGCTTCGCGAAGTTCTTTCTCTTTTGCTACATCCACTCTAATGCACCTTCTTTCCAAGCATACCAGAATCCAACTAAGAGAATGATGATGAAGACAAACATTTCAATAAAAGCGAAGGTTCCAAGTTGTCGGAACGATAACGCCCAAGGAAACAGGAAAACAGTTTCTACGTCAAATGCCGTAAAAACAAGGGCATAAAGAAAATAATTGCTTTTGAACCCTAACCAGGTACGTCCAATTGTTTTGTTACCACCTTCATACGGTGTTAACTTTTCGGGAACTGGTTTTTTTGGAGCTAAGAGCTTAGGCATCAACATCATAATCATGTTAATGGCAATTGCCACCACAAGTGCTATCCCAACAGCAGCAAAATTATCTGACATCTCCTTACCCCCCTTCATAATAAAAATATTTTATTCCCATAAACCAAACTCATTGTGCCATATTTGTTTAGGAATAGTCAACAATTATGTACCCTTTATCTTCTAAATGTAAATTATAAGTTTATTCAAACAATATTCAACTGATTTTTCACCGGAGCAAAGGTTCGGCGATGGATCGGGCATACTCCATAGCGAGCTAAAGCCGCAAGATGCTCGCGTGTACCATAGCCTTTATTTTTCCTAAATCCATAGACAGGATAGAGGGTATCCAGCTCATCCATCAGATGATCTCGTGAGACTTTAGCAAGTATAGAAGCTGCTGCAATACTTGCACTGAGTGCGTCGCCATCGATGATTCCTTTTTGCGGGATCTTGACGGGTATTTCTAAGGCATCAATGAGCAGAAAGTGGGGTCGAATCTTTAAGTTTTCCACCGCTCGTTTCATAGCCAATTTGGTGGCCTGGAGAATATTCAGGGCATCAATCTCAGCGGATTCAGCACTACCCACTGCGTAGCCCAAGGCCTGCTCTTTTATCTCTTGAAAGAGTCTTTCACGCTTGCTCTCTGATAACTTCTTCGAATCATTAAGTCCCGGTAAATTGAATTTTGCCGGCAGGATACAGGCGGCAGCCACCACCGGTCCCGCTAGAGGACCTCGTCCCGCTTCATCCATCCCAGCGATGTGGAGATAACCAGCTTGCCATAATTGCTTTTCTTCCACTAACAAGTGTTGAATCCGTGCAGCCTCTGCTTTTCGGACTTCACAGTCCTTTTGATAGCGGATCATCAGTTGTCGAACTCCCAGACGCGAGTCTTGAGCACACGCCTTAAGAAATTCACCCGAGGGTTCAGTTTTGAGCATCTCGCTCAATTCCCGAATGCTCATTTGTGATATCGCTTTCAAAACTATTATCCTCTTCTTTCCTACTCTTCTCTTCTATATGATCCAAGGTAAACCTTCCTAAGGAGCCCGCCCGAAATTCTCTAATAAAGATCTGAGCCGCTTTTAAAATGTCCACTTGACCTCCTTTCACAAGGCAGCCCCTTTTACGGCCAATTCCTTCCAGATCTAAGTCTTGGACATTTTCTGTATAGCGTTTCAAGGAATCAGGATAGTATTGCTTCAACCAAGCTAATAGCCAAATCGATAATTCTTCCAGATTCAGTACTTCATCGCGGATTGCACCTGCGGTTCCCAGCTTGATACCTACTTCAGGATCTTCAAACTTAGGCCAAAGTAAGCCTGGTGTATCCATCAGCTCCACTTTATCATGAATGCGAATCCATTGGTTTCCGCGGGTTACACCAGGTTTGTTACCTGTTTTAGCTTTTGCACTACCAATCAAATTATTCACTAGAGACGACTTTCCGCAATTGGGTATGCCGACAACCATGACCCGAATGGCACGGGCCCTAATTCCTTTGGCTGCCCATTTCTCAATCTTATCCGCCATGAGACGCTCTAGGGTAGGTACGATTTTGCCAACCCCAGCTCCGGTCGCCGCACTAACGGCTAAAACAGGGCTCATTTTACGTAGCTTATTTACCCAGAGTTCTGTCTGGATAGGATCAGCCAAGTCTGATTTGTTTAAGATGACGATCTTGGGTTTATCACCTAACATCTCTTGAAGCAGAGGGTTTCTACTACTTTCAGGCAAACGAGCATCGCCTAACTCGATGACCACATCGACCCAACGGAGTTGATCTAACAACAGCCGCTTTGCTTTCGTCATGTGACCTGGAAACCATTGAATACTCAAGGAAACACCTTCTTAATCCTCAACTATCGCTACCAAAAGAACTTTATTCTTTGGAGCGGATTATATAACAACCATGCTTTTCCTATGATATAGCTTTGGGGTAAAACTCCCCATTCGCGAGAATCACCGCTTTCCCGGCGATTATCACCTAAAACAAAAATGTTCTCAGCGGGAATAGTCTCTGGTTCAAAGGGCGAATAATCTCCCTGCTTCAGATAAGGCTCTTGAACAAGGGCCCCATTGACGTAGACTTGATTTCCTTTGAGCTCCACACTTTCTCCTTCTACAGCAATTACTCGTTTGACAAAAGTACGACTGGTATCCTTTGGATAAGCAAAGACCACAATATCTCCCCGCGCCGGGGCTCCGGTTTGATAAGCAAAACGGTTGACGAGAATTCTATCGCCGTTAAGCAACGTAGGCTCCATGGAATTTGAGGAAATCGCATAAGGTTGTAGCACAAACAAACGCAAAAGCGCAGCAATAACCACAACTGCTGCCAGAACCCAGATTACCCACCCGAATCTTGTCTTATGCATCACTGTATTTTCTCCTCTCCTTTTCAAATTCTTCACTAGTATGAGCAGAAATTTTGAGGAGCATACAGTGTATCAATTGTCTAAATGCATCTAAAATTATCCATCCGTAGTAGTTAACGCTATTTGCCAATTTCGTTGAGTATAAGTAAATAATTCAAAATAATAGCTTTATAAAAATGAATAACAAAAAGAGCCGGATTGCTCCGGCCCATCTCATTGCTAGCGACGGTCGCGAATCCGCGCAGCTTTACCTGAAAGTTCACGTAGGTAGTAGAGTTTAGCACGGCGCACAACACCACGACGTACAACCTCAATATGGTCGATTCGAGGAGAATGGAGTGGGAATGTCCGTTCAACTCCTACACCATAAGTCACCCGACGAACAGTGAAAGTCCGGCGCAAACCGCCGCCTTTCGTCTTGATGACAACTCCTTCAAAAGCCTGGATACGTTCCCGAGTACCCTCGACAACTTTTACATGTACGCGTACAGTATCTCCAGGACGGAAGGCAGGAAGATCTTTTTTCATCTGTTCTTCTTCAATCATGCGAATAAAATCCATTATTGATTCCCCCCTTCCTTGCATAGATGTTCATACACTGAGCTTGCCATAAAAAAACAAGCTTTTCAAAGTGAGCGGACCATCCGTTTTACCGTGATATCATATCATAATTAGAGTTTGGACGCAACTTAAAATTTAATGCCCTCTCAAGCGATCTAAAATAATGGCTGCTGCCGAACGTACCGAGAGATGATTCCATTCCCCCGGACCATAAATCGGCTCCAAAATGATATCACAGCTTGCCATGACGTCTTTGTGCAGCCCCCATCCCGTTCCGAAAAGCAAAAGCATTGGGTCCTCACCCTTTTCGATCTTAGCACGAACTGTAGCATAATCTAAGGTATTGGGATACCTTCGGGCATCTGTAGCAATCTTCAAGGGCTTACGTCCTTGCTCTTGATAAATTTCTTCCTCAACCTCAGCTAGCTCACTTAGTAACTTGACCCGAGCAAAGGCTTCCTGACGATTGGGATTGTATTCCGCACCAAAACCCTCTTGCCAATAACCCATAATTCGCCGGGCTAATTCTTGTTGGGCTTGTGCAGGATGAACGATATAGTAACGCTTAACCCCATATGTGGTCGAACTTCGAGCGATATCGTGAATATCCAAGTTCGTAATAGAGGTAGCGATCGTTTCCATGTTCTTATTATAAACAGGCGCATGAATTAAAGCGATATATAAGTCGCCCATGATTATTCCTCCTCATCGTTCAACGAAGCCTGAGGTTTTCTTCTCGACCTTTTCGGCTTTGGCTTGAGATGTTGCCAGCGGAATCGTTCCGCTGCGAGGTTAGGTAGTTCTTGGCACAATTCTTCAAGAAGAGTGTAGTCACTTCCTTGAAGTTCGGTATGTATAAATAAATCGGGACGTTTTAAAAAAGTTCGTCTTAAGGATTCCTTACGGCGCCACCCCTCGATATGAAGATGATGTCCAGATAAGAGAACCTTCGGAACCTCCATTCCGTTAAAAACAGGTGGGCGAGTATATTGAGGATACTCCAAAAGCCCATCACTATGGCTATCTTCCTCTGCAGATGCTTTTTCTCCCAACACTCCAGGCAATAATCGGGCCACGGCATCAATCATCACCATGGCTACCAGCTCTCCACCCGTAAGGACAAAGTCCCCTAGGGATACCTCCTCATCAGCAAGGCTGCGAACACGCTCATCAAACCCCTCGTAGTGCCCACAAATGAAAACAAGTTCATCGAGTTGACTCCATTCTTTGGCCTTCCGTTGCTGAAAGACTTCACCTTGAGGAGTAAGCAAAATAACCCTCCTCTGTCCCCGGGAGGGAGGCAAATCCCCTATCGCTGCAAAGATAGGCTCTGGCTTGAGGACCATTCCTGCTCCACCGCCATAGGGCACATCATCCACATTCTTATGCTTACTGAGAGCATAATCACGGAAATTGATCAGCTTAACAGCCATCAGGTTGGCTGCCTGGGCTCGCTTTAATATACTTTCCTGTAGCGGTGCAAACATCTCCGGGAAAAGGGTTAAAATAGTAAACTGCATCATTTTATTCTTCTCCATCCAGCAAACCAAGGGGTAATTCTACTTCCATCCGTCGCCCTGGCACATCAACAAGCTTGACCACACTCTTCAGAGCCGGTACACAGATCTCCCTACCATTTCCCTTCACAAGGTAAACATCGTTGGCGCCCGTCTCGATCACACGGGTCAAAGTCCCCAATAAGGTCTCACCCTCATACACCTGCATACCCTCAAGTTCGAAGTAATACCAGCCTTCTTTAAGGGGCGGTACCTCCGAGCGATCCACCTTAATTGCCCAGCCCCGTAACTTATCGGCCTCGTCCCTAGAGTTTATTCCTTCTAGAGTAAGGTAAATCTCAGATTCTTGAACCTTAGCGTTCAGCACCTTCAAGCGACGTTGCAGTTGATTCTGTACGAGTATGACTTCCTCAAGCTGTTTAAAGCGCTTGGGATTGGCCGTGATGGGATGCACCTTGATTTCGCCCTGTACACCGTGGGGCTTGATGACTTCACCGATTGTAACCTTGTCCATAAGAGGCATTTCTCCTTTTTTTGAGGAAAAGTATTTGCTAAGAGCCGTAAGATAGGTCTCCAGGACTTTGCTTTACGCGTTCACTCTATAAGCTGCGCGCACTCGTTCTAACGCTTAAGCTCTCCGCTCCGTCGGGACCTTCGCCGCTAGGTCGTTCTATGTGGCAGGCGGCTTGGGCGAAAGCCTCATCCGGCTTTCGTCCCGTCTAAATCGCCATCCCGAAAAGCGGGCGAGCTTTTCGCGAAGAACGGGTAGCTGCTCGCTTAGAAGCCGTTCTCAGCTGTAAAGCAAAGTCCTTGGGCTGCTTTTTTCAGGTTATGTATTCTTAGAAGGGCACGGGAGAGACCCGATAGTATTTCCTTTAGGAAAGGCTCGGAAGTTTTTCTTTCAGAGACTCCGAAGTCTTCACTTCAAGAGAAGCTCGGGAGTCTTTCTATCAGAGACCCTTAAGCGTAGCTTTTCGCACAGGAGTGAACGATTTTAGCGGAGGGGCGGTTAGGCAAACGAAGCTTTCTTAACGTAGCGGAGCCGCCGGTTCACACCAGGTATTACCCTGAGGTTTGGCGGAGCTGTTAAGAAAGCGAGTGTGCGAGCCCTGGAGCTAGTGAGTGAACGATGTGCGAAAAGCTACACGACCCGAATCTAATAAACACACCCTAAAAGACCCCAAATAGAACCGGGAACAGCCGAAAACAACCGTGATCAGCGTCGAATCCGAAACGTCAAAAAGGGCACAAGGCCCTTCTCAACATCACTGATCAATGTCAACATGCACTCTGCGTCCATCTTTGACCGCAGCAGCTTTAACTAGCGTGCGAATGGCGTTAGCGATTCTACCCTGTTTACCAATGACTTTGCCCATATCCTCCGGAGCTACAGTGAGCTGCAGATGAACGGACCTATCCGTTTCGGATTGAGCCACAAGCACTTGATCCGGGTGATCGACTAAAGCTTTTGCCAGCACTTCAACGAGTTCCTTCACAGGAACACCCCCAATAATCCAATTACTTCTTGGACTCATGGTACTTAGCCAAAACTCCAGCTTTGCGAAGCAGAGACTTCGCTGTATCTGAAGGTTGAGCACCAGTTGCTAACCATTTCAATGCTTTTTCTTCATCAATGTTTAAAACTGCAGGTTGTTTCGTAGGATCGTAGGTGCCGATCTCTTCAATGAAACGACCATCGCGTGGTGAATCGGAATCCGCAACGATTAAGCGATAGAAGGGATTCTTCTTGGCACCTAAGCGGCGAAGACGAATTTTTGTTGCCATGTTTTTCACCTCCTCATCAGGATACTTTTATCCGCTAACCGAATTTATTGTATCGTGATTATTTAAAGGGGAACGGCAAGCCTAATTTCTTACCTTTTTTACCCTTTTTACCTTTACCCATCATGCCCATACCCGGCGCACCTGCAAATTGCTTCATCATTTTTTGCATCTGCTCAAACTGCTTAAGCAAACGACCCACTTCTTGAACGCTGGTACCGCTTCCTTTGGCAATGCGTCGCTTTCTTGAATCTTTAATCAAGGCCGGCTTTCGGCGTTCCTCTTGGGTCATGGAGTGAATGATAGCCTCTACATGGGCCATATCTTTTTCATCGATCTGGACATCCTTCAACTGCTTCCCGGCACCGGGAATCATCTCCAGCAGCGAGCCTAAAGGCCCCATCTTTTTAATCTGCTGCATCTGATCGAGGAAGTCATCGAGAGTGAATTCCTGCTTGCGGAGTTTTTGCTCCATCTCCCGAGCTTGCTTTTCATCAAAAGCTTCTTGAGCCTTTTCAATCAGGGTTAGAACATCGCCCATTCCTAAAATACGGGAAGCCATCCGGTCCGGAAAAAAGGGTTCAATGGCATCCATCTTTTCACCAGTCCCGGCAAACTTAATGGGACAGCCAGTGACGGCTTTAACAGAGAGGGCAGCTCCACCCCGGGTATCGCCATCGAGTTTGGTCATGATAATTCCGTCGATCCCAAGATCACCATGGAAGCTTTCCGCCACATTAACTGCATCTTGCCCCGTCATGGCATCCACGACCAGAAGAATTTCGTGAGGCTTGACAGCAGCTTTGATATCCTTGAGCTCTCCCATCAACTCTTCATTGATGTGCAGGCGTCCTGCTGTATCAATAATGACCACATCTAAGCCTTGACTAAGAGCATGCTGTAGGCTGGTTGAAGCAATCTTCACCGGATTTTCCTGTCCTAATGAAAACACCGGAACCTTAATTTGGTCCCCTAAAACTTCAAGCTGCTTGATAGCTGCAGGACGATAGATATCACAGGCGACCAGCAAGGGATGCTTGCCCTGCTTTTTTAACATATTGGCAAGCTTCGCACCATGGGTTGTTTTACCGGCCCCTTGCAATCCCACCAGCATAATGACTGTCGGCGGTTTTGAGGAAATATTTATTTTACTGGAAACGCCGCCCATTAAGGCAATCATTTCCTCGTTAACAATCTTAATCACCTGTTGCCCTGGAGAGAGAGATTCAAGAACCTCTTGTCCGATAGAACGCTCCTTGACTTTAGCGACAAAATCCTTAACAACCTTAAAGTTCACGTCAGCTTCCAATAAAGCCATGCGAACTTCGCGCATTGCTTCATTGACATCCGCTTCTGTGAGTTTGCCTTTGCTTTTTAAGCGTTTAAAGGTTTCTTGTAATTTTTCACTTAGACCTTGAAACATACCAGCCCTCACTTTCCGGACTTACTCTAAGACTAGGAAGCTTCAATATCCCGATAGATTTCATCAATCTTCTGATTAATGGATTGATGACGTTCCCAGGCATTCCCGTTGGCAAAATCTTCTTCTTCGAATTCCTGCATCAATTGATGGACTTCGGATAACTTATTGTGCTCGACCACAAAACGGCGTACGAGTCCCAGTTTATCCTCATATCCATGCAAGATTTTTTCTGTTCTTTTAAGCAAATCATAAACTGCTTGTCGGCTGATATTTTCTGATTCAGCAATTTCTACTAAGGAGAAATCCTGCTCATAGTGGAGATCCCATATCCTCCCTTGCTTAGGAGTCAACAGTGGTCCATAAAAATCTGCCAGCAATGCCATTTTTGCAAATCTTTCCACGGCAAAAACCCTCCCGTCAAGGATTTTTACTTTACTGTGCTATTCTAGGCTATATTCAAGACCTTGTCAAGTAATTTTACTTTCCTACCACTAAAAAATGCAAATGTCAATTTGAGTACCTAGCACTTTCTCAAATCGCACTCATTTCTTATTTCGCCCAAACTCATTTGCGCCCATATCTTATTTTAAGAAAATAATACGATATATTATATGAAGGAAACTTTTAGTTTTTAGAATTCGGAGAGTCTGAAAAGCTTTCGGCAATCGCCTTTGCCCGCTTTTCAACCTCGCCGCACACTCGCTTAATATCGATGGTCTTTAATTGCCGTTCTTCCATCAATAGTTCTCCATCTACCATGACAGTACGCACATCACCGGCATGGGCAACATACACCAAATGAGCCGGTACTGAAAATCGCGGATAAAAATGGGGCTGATCAAAATTAATCGATATCAGGTCTGCCTTGTAACCAGGAACAAGCATCCCTACATCCGTCAACCCTAGGCTCCGAGCCCCATCCACAGTTGCCATTTGCAGTACTTCATAGGCCGGTAGAGTTGTGGCCCCTTTGGCTAGCTTCTGTTGTAGAGCAGCCGAACGCATTTCCCCAAACATATCCAAATTATTGTTGCTGGAGGCTCCGTCGGTACCCAATCCGACCAAAACTCCCCGTGTGCGTAGTTCGGGAATAGGAGCAGTACCACTGTTCAGCTTCATATTGCTTTCGGGGTTATGAGCTACACAGACCTTTCTTCGCGCTAAAATGTCCCGATCTTCCTCGGTGAGATGTACACAATGGGCAGCAACCACATGCCCACCGAATAAACCAAGTTCATCCAGCCATTGCACAGGTGTCTTACCATATTGCTCCTTGATCGTCCCGATCTCATCCTCCGTCTCGGCTACATGAATGTGAATCCCTACCCCAAGCCGGTCAGCTTCTTGCTTGACTCGTTGGAGGAACTCTCCCGAGCAGGTATACGGTGCATGGGGGCCGAACATGATCTGAATTCTTCCCTTGCCTGCCCCATGATACTCTCGAACCAATTCGATGTTTTCTGCTAAGGCCTTTTCGCCGTTCGGTGCATTGCCAATCATACCGCGAGCCAACACCCCGCGGGTTCCGGCTTCTAAAACAGCTTTGGCTACATGGCTCATGGAGGCATACATATCCAGCATGGTGGTGGTCCCTGATTGGATCATTTCTCCAAGCGCCAGCAAGGTTCCCCAATATATATCTTCGTCAGACATCTTATCTTCAAAGGGCCAAATTTTCGTTTGCAACCAAGGCATCAAGGGCAAGTCATCGGCATAGCTTCTCAGCATCGTCATCCCCGCATGGGTATGAGTATTGATTAACCCCGGCATGACCACATCGTATGGCAAGTCGATGATGCGCTCAGGAACAAAACTGTCCGGTGCCGACCCTTTCTCGCCCACGAAAAGAATTCGGTCATTTTCAATGGCGATTTCTCCCTCAGGGTAGAAATCCTCGGCTCCTGTCATGGGCAGAATCATCGCCCGTATGAGTATTTTGGCCATATATTTCACTCCTTGCTTATAAAAGACCCCCAAGGAATTGGGGGTCTCATCTACTTCATTCATTGTCCATAGCTTTGTCGATAAGAACGGCACATCAATTGAATATCCTCTTGACTCAACAAGGCCGGTCCACCTAAGAGGTGAGACATAATATGGATTTGAGCGCTTTTTTCTACGACTTGGCATACTTTTAAGGCTTCTTCTACAGAACTGCCCACGCCGACCAAACCATGGTTAGCCAACAGCACAGCACATCTCTCCTGCAGAGCACTTACCGCTCCTGCAGCTAATTCTAAAGTGCCGGGCAGACAATAGGGCGCCACCTCCACTTGCCCCCCCACAATCATCACCAAATCCTCGACCATTCCGGGCAGAGGAACTCGGGCGACCGCATGGGCTGTTGCATAGGGAGAATGAGTGTGGACAATTCCCTTGACATCTGGTCGTTGCTTATAAATTTCGGCGTGGAGCAGCAGCTCTGAAGAGGGCTTGCGACTTCCCTCTAATACTACGTTGCCAATGCTCAAAAGGACGAGATCCTCTTCCCTGAGAGCAAAGTAATCCATCCCACTGGGAGTGATCCAATACCCATCTCGGGATGAGTCCCAAGCCGAGATGTTGCCCCAAGTCCCGGCAACCATTCCGCTCTCAGCGATTTTTCGACCCACCGCGATGATATCCCTTTTCTCCATTAAGAACGCACCATCATTTTTAAGAGATTCACCGAATAAGGGGAGGAAACAATCCCTTTCTCCGTAATAATCCCCGTAATCAATTTGGATGGGGTTACATCAAAAGCTGGATTATACACAGGCACATCAGCCGGGGCTACCTGCACCCCAAACACTTCTCGCATTTCTTGGGGATTCCTTTCCTCGATGGGAATATCTTGTCCGCTGGGAACCTTCAAGTCGATGGTCGAAGTAGGAGCAGCCACATAGAAAGGAATGCCATGGGCATGAGCTAATACCGCTAAGGAATAAGTGCCAATCTTATTAGCAGTATCCCCGTTAGCAGCGATACGGTCAGCGCCGACGATCACCAAGTCAATTTTTCCTTGCTGCATCAAAAACCCAGCCATATTATCGGCGATCAAAGTCACCGGTATCTTATCGTTCATCAATTCCAAAGCTGTTAGACGGGCTCCCTGCAAAAAAGGCCGAGTCTCATCCGCATAAACATGAATTTTCTTACCTGAATCATGGGCAGTACGTATCACCCCAAGGGCAGTACCATACTCTACTGTCGCCAAGGAGCCTGCATTGCAGTGGGTGAGAATATTAGCTTCTTCGGCAACGATGGGGTTGCCTTGTTCACCGATCAAGCGATTGACGCGCCGATCATCCTCTGCAATCGTCTCTGCTTCATTGAGCAGTGCTTGACGAATTTTAGCCAGATCTGTTTCTCCATGTTGTTCTCGCAAACGATCTTCCATGCGGCGCAGTGCCCAAAAAAGATTGACTGCGGTAGGGCGAGTTTCAGCCAAACGGTTTTTCACCTGCTCCATATGGCTCAGTAATCCCTCGAGTTCACCTGAATATTGCAGGGCACCGAGAGCATAGCCATAGGCAGCTGCTGAACCGATCGCCGGTGCGCCCCGGACTGCCATGGTTTCAATGGCTTCAGCTACTTCTTCATAGGTCGTAGCCAGCCGATAATTTATCTCAAAGGGCAAGCGTGTCTGATCTAATATTCGTAGAGAATTCCCCATCCATTCTAGTGCTTTCACATTCGTACCGCCTTTCTAAAACTTACCGACCTCTGCATTACCCAACTGACACCGGCAATCCTGTTCGGGGCGAAGTATCCGAAATGTTTCTTGAATCAATTGGGCCACGGTTTTTCCAGTGGCTTTCATGCTCACCATCACTTCTTCATGGGTCAAAGGATGATCAGCAATCCCTGCCGCTTCATTGGTAATCATCCCAATCGTGGCATAGCACATACCACATTCTTTAGCGAGGACTACTTCAGGTACACTGGTCATTCCCACACATTCTCCACCAAGCATCTGGTACATTCTAATCTCCGCCGGAGTCTCAAAGCGTGGTCCCTCTGTACATACATAGGTCGCACCTTCTTGCAAAGGAACACCTACGGATTCTCCGGCTGAGCGAATGACTGCTTGCAGGGATCTGCAATAGGGCTCAGTCATATCCACATGGAGAACGCCCAGTTCTCCCCCTTCATAAAAGGTATGCGGCCGACTCTTGGTAAAGTCAAGAAACTGATCCATAAGTACGATATCTCCCAATTGCAAACGAGAAGTAAGGGATCCTACAGCTGCGGTCGCGATAACTTTACGGACACCTAATTTTTGTAGAGCCCAGATATTAGCCCGATAATTCACCAAATGGGGCGGTAAGGTATGACCCTTACCATGGCGACTCATAAAAACAAGCGGAGCATTCTGCTCCCCAAGATGTCCTATATCCACCGTAACCACCCCATAAGGAGTAGCAATTGTTTCTGGGTGAGAATCTTGAAGCATTAAATTTTCTAGGCCTGTTCCCCCGATGAGCGCATAGCTATTCAGCCCTCTTCAACCCCTTCTGGCGAACGGTCAAAAAGAGCCTCCGCAAAGTCCTGAGGATTAAAGGGACGCAAATCTTCCATCCCTTCCCCAACACCAATCCATTTAACCGGAATATTAATCTCTCCTTGGATACCTAAGACAACGCCGCCTTTTGCTGTTCCATCCAGCTTTGTGAGTACAATTCCAGTGACACCCGCTACTTCCTGAAAAAGCTTCGCTTGTTGAAGTGCGTTCTGCCCGGTTGTGGCGTCTAAAACTAGCAACACTTCATGGGGTGCTCCGGGAACTTCACGCTCAATCACCCGTCTGACCTTTCGCAATTCTTCCATCAAATTCACTTTATTGTGGAGCCGTCCGGCCGTATCCATAATCACCAGATCCGCTCCCCGAGATTTTGCAGCTTGAAGTGCATCATAGGCAACGGCAGCAGGGTCTGCGCCCTCTTTCTGCTTAATAACCTCCACTTCAGCTCGCTGTCCCCAGACCTCGAGCTGATCAATAGCCGCCGCCCGAAAAGTATCTCCGGCTGCTAAAATGACCTTCTTCCCTTCCGTGCGGAAATAGTGGGCTAACTTGCCAATGGTCGTCGTCTTCCCCACACCATTCACACCGACTACTAGAAAGATACTTGGTCCATGCTCAGCAAAATTCATGGCCTCTTCTGTTCCCAGCAGCTCAGCCATAAGTTCTTGCAGAACTTCCTTGAGTTCCTCTGCCTCCTGAAGTTTTCTTTTCTTTACTTCTTTACGTAACCTTTCAACCAGCTCAAAGGAAGTATTCACTCCTACATCTGAACGAATCAAAACTTCCTCAAGCTCTTCATATAGTTCCTCATCAATTTTGCGTCTTCCTGTAAGGATTTCCTCAACTTTACCCACGAATTGATCACGGGTTTTTGATAATCCTTGTTTTAATTTCGAAAAAAAACCTGCCAACTGGACTTCCTCCTTATGTAGGCACACCTTCGATGCTATTGTACCACACTCTGGTCAGGCTCTCAAACTGAATTCATACAATTAAAGAAGCCTATATTCCGCACATGGAATATAGGCTTTCTAAAATACAAGAAGGGCAAGTAGAAACGAATTCACTTCACTAAGCTTGAATTCCCGCTGCAGCACTTTGACCAGCAATGCGACCGAAAGCTGCACAAAGACCTAAGGAGCCACCATAATGCTTGGCGAAAATCCCTCCTGCAGCATGGGGGGCAGCATATAAACCAGGAATAGGTATCTCACCTCTCCCTATAGCTTGGGCATTGCTATTAATCTTGATACCTCCATAGGGGCCACTGATACCGGCTGTAGCCTGTATAGCATAAAAGGGACCTGTATGCAGTTTATTTGCATTCTTTATTCTAGGAACTGCTAAATACTTCGTTCTTTCGCTATCCACAGCTTTATTAAACTCATCAATCGTAAGCTGCAACTGTTCAGCATCATACCCATACCCAGCCATTTTTTGCACCAAGCCTTGGATAGTATCTTCGGTTATAACAACTCCACCATTAGCTTTAATTAATTCTATATTTTTAAGATGAATTTTTGCGGTTTCGGAATCTAATAGAACGAATACTCTCCCTTCCTCTTGTTTGCATATTTCCATATTCAAAAGATCATCACCCAAAGACTCATCAATAAACCGTTTCCCATAGATATTTACAGCTAAGCTGAACGCTGTAAAACCTTGGATAGCTCCCATGAGTGCTCTTAAGAGATCCTTGTCAAACTTTTCATATTCTTCATCGGTTTGCGGTACGATGCAGGGGTAGGACTGCACATGACCGTAGGCAGTACCGAACGAACGGCTCATGAGAGCTCCTACTTCGGAGGCCATAAGGAAAGCTTCACCTCGATTGTAGGGTACTGAGCGAGATACAGCACTATCGGCGTACTGCCCATAATATTTAACCCTCATCTCCGGATTATTCGAGAAACCGCCGGTCGCCAAGACTACGGCTTTAGATTTTATGTTAACATAGGTCTTATTATCTTTTAACACTCTAATTCCTGTTACTTTACCATCTTCATTAGCGAAAAGCTTAACAGCCTTTGTGTTTCGTTGAATTTCACCGCCAAGACTTTCAAAATAACTTCCCAAAGCATCTGCTGTGGCTTGCCTTGACTGGTAATCCGGCCCCATAAAGCACGCATTTTCACCCAACATAGTTCCAAAAGCAGCCTTGATATCTTGCCAAGGTGCTTTAATTCCTGCAAGCCATTTATAAGTAGTATCCCAGTTATCCATCATAACCTTTCCTAATACGGGATCTAGTAATGGAATCCTTGCTTTCATATCTTCATAGTTTACCTCTCCCCAAACGTGGATACCCCCACCGGAAAAGAGAGCAGTACCCCCTAGAATCCCTGAGGCCTCAAGCATAATAACTTTTACACCCTTTTCAGCAGCAGCCATTGCTGCGCATAGACCGCCGATACCCGCTCCGGCAACTACTATATCAGTTTCTACATCCCAGTTTTTATCGACAGGCACCTCAGGTTTTGGCGCTGCCGTACTAGAATTGCATCCGCTTAACAACCCAGTTCCCGCTACTGCAGCTACCGTTCCAATTGCCGCTTTTTTTAAGAAACCTCTTCTGTCCATGTCACTCATCCCTTTTTCCTCCTATTCTTAAGTACTGTTAAAGGTATTTGATTCAATTATACGCTGGGCCAACCTAGATAGAACTTAATTTCACATATATAGTTATATAGGACGAGATTGAAACACAGAAGTATTCGACACAATGGCTAAATCCTATCTTGATCCGCAAAATTAGAGGAGGGCTGCCTTCCAAAAATATGGACGCAGCCCTTCAATATCCGAATTAAACTATGCTTATACCTCTTTTTTCACCTTTAGCTCCAAGCTGCTTCTTTGGCTGCTTCTTGGCCGGCGATACGTCCATAGACAAGACAGTCTGTACACGCGACGCCACCTAACCGAACAGCCCCATGGGTACCTCCGGTGATCTCACCGGCAGCGTACAGTCCTTTGATCGTTTCAAAATCTTGATTAATAACTTGGCCTTTTAGATTGGTGTAGAGACCACCCATGCAATGGTGAACCTTAGGCCACAATCTCGCCACATAAAAGGGTCCTTGCTCTGTTGGTTTAGCCCCTTCGAGTAGCATGGTACCAAAATCTTCGTCCTTACCGTTCAATACCATGGAATTCCAATGTTTAACCTCAGCTAGGAAGGGCTCCACAGGAATCTTATACGCTGCAGCAATTTCTTCTAAGGTATCAAATTTTTTGAAGGCACCATTTCCCATACCGCCTTCCAAAATCTTCGGTACAACTTGGCGCTTTACCGCATATTCATCGCCGAAAATGATACAAGGTTCACCCAGTTCGATGATAGCATCTGCCCGAACTTTTCGATTGCCTGTCTCCATAATGAAACGTTTCCCGGTTAAGACATTGATCATCGGCGACATTCCCACGAGACGCTCACAGAACTGTGCTGTATAGCCGAAGCCGGGCTCGTCAGGACTAGTCCATGGCCCAAGCTGAATCCAGTCCATATGAACATCCATTGCTCCGTGCTTCAGGACTTCCCGAAGAGCTTCACCGGTAGCTCCCAAATGATTTGTACTGGTGAACTTATCCGTAAGGCGTGGTTCGTGGATTTGACGCATTTTAATATCTTGCGCGAATCCTCCGGAGGCCATGATCACAGCTTTCTTTGCTTTGATGAGCTTAGGCGTGCCGCTATCTTCCTTACCGAATTTATAGCCTTCAAGGACCTCTACCCCGATAATTCTCTTCTCGTCATTTTCAATCAAACGCACTAACTTCGTATTTGTGGCAGGGGTGACACCCTTTTCTTTTAGCTTGGCAGCTGCAGCTTTAATAATATCGGCTCCGGTTGCATTCTCGGTCATATGAGTTCTGGAAACAGAATGCCCGCCATGGAAATTCACCTTAGTATATTTAACACCTAAATAGTTCATGGACCATTCGAGAGCTTCGTTTGATTTCTCGGCAAGGAGCTGAACTCTGTCAAGGTGGTTGTAGTTCAGACCCGCTTTCATCATATCCTTGGCCATCAGTTCAGGTGAATCCTTAAAGCCTCCTTCGACTTGCATCTTAGAGCCACAGGCAGCAACGTCTCCACCGTTGATTGTTGAGTTACCACCGATAACCGGCATTTTCTCAATCATAATGACCTTAGATCCAGCCTCCAGAGCTTCCAGAGCTGCCGCCATCCCGGCAAAGCCGCTACCGATTACAATAATATCAGTCTCTTCTTTCCACTCCGGTCCAGCAGCTTTGGGATCAGCTGTTCCGGCCGCAGCCCCGTTAGAGCAACCTGCCAAGGCTCCTGCACCTGCGAGGGAAACCCCGGCCAGAGCCATAGTTTTGATAAACTTTCTTCTATCTACCATTTTTTCAGACATATACAATATCCCCTTCCATACTTTATTGGATTGTCTTAAAGTTTTTCCCATACTTCCGGGTCAAGCTCTTCGATCCAAGGAAAAGCGTGACAAGTGGAACACATCATGGTTGATTTGTCATGAACTGCATGACAAGTGGTGCAATCTGCAGTATCATAATGATGAGGGCCATGGGGATTAGGGGTCATATCGACGGTCTTCGTGGCGACCTCTGCCATACTCTTATGACAGTTTAAGCATTTGTCTTGCGCCACTGGGCCTCCTACGGTATCACCATGACATGAATTACAGCCAAGTCCCATTTTCGCATGATTGTTGGGCATTTGGCTTATCTGAGCCACAGCAGGTTGAGACGGTTGAGCCGGCTGATTAGCAGCGGGTGCTTTTGCTTCTTGCTGAGTGCCGCAGCCGATAACTGCTACGAGTACGAAAATCAGGCTACCCAAGAGTATTAGAAGCTTTAATTTGGATGAACTCCCTTTCCTTTTAGACACGTAAATCCTCCTTCCTTCTCTAGGAAACAAAGATATTTCTCCACTTTATCATCGAGAATGTCTTTGTTCTCACTAGTAGCAACGTTCTTTATTTCGTGAATATTTTCCTTTGTAGAAAGAGACGAACCTAAGCAGGAGATTTTCAGACAAATATACAATTGTAGTCACAAGTACTAAGGGTTATATTTTTATTATAATGGACTAAATAGCAACCTTTTCAGAGGAATCCTTAATAACTATAAAACTTCAAGATAAAGGAGCTAAATATCAATGTCGAGTAAAGAAAAAATCAAAGTCGCATTGACAAATTCAGTCCTTGAAATGAATAACTTGGAGCAGGTACTCAGCTTTCTACGCCGGTCCACCGGAAGAGATATTGTAATTTCTGATTATAAAGGTACCGTTTATGCCCATAGCGAGCCCAACAGAGAGGACCTTGGGAGTGAATACTTCGACTTAATTTTGGACTGGAATAATGAAAATCCTTATCTTTATGATAAAGGTACTAAAACTTTATGTTTTAAGGTCGGCAGTAACGAGAATGATGGGTTTATCTTTGTTAAGGAAATTGCTGAACAAGACTGTCAATGGATTATAGAATTCTTAGAGCAGGCCTCCCTTGCCTTAAGAACCTATTTTAATCATACATACTCCATCGAAAAATTGGAAAACAGCTATACTCATAACTTTTTAACTGACGTCCTCCTTCGCAATATTAATATAAAAGACATTATCAAACAAAACTATCCTTTGCTGAACTATGATTTAAATAGCTTATATTATGTAAGTATCTTTTCGCCCCACAAGAATCTAAGTGAATTAGAAAAACAAGCACTCTTAACTTATTCACAGGATTGGCTCAAGAGGAATAGTTTAGATATCTATTGTACGTATTGGGATAATAATAAATATCTGGTTTTTATTTGTCCAACACATTATGATAGAAAAACTTTAGCGATTGATTTTAGCTGGAAAAAACATGTGAAGAACAACTCTCAATATTACGAAGACGTCCGCCTCAAATTTAAATTTGAGGCAAGTATGAGCATGGGTGACAAATATGTTATTGACCAACTTCATCACAGTTATCAAGAAGCACTATTTGCCCTTTATCTTGCGGAGTTTATTGGCAAAGGCAACCAGGTTAATCATATTTGCAACCTAGGAATTTTTACACTTATCTTTCAAAAAAACAATGTTACTGAGTTAAAATCCTTATGTGGCAAATATCTTAATTCACTTATTGCTAATGATAAAGAACATAACAGCATGTTTCTCAACACCCTGCGCTGCTACTTTGACACGAATTTGAATGCCAATGAAACAGCGGAGCAGCTCTACCTCCACATCAACACCCTTCGCTATCGTCTCAAACGGATTGAAGAACTTACAGATACCAGCCTACAGAAAATCTATGACCGAACGAACCTTTATGTTGCTTTAAAGGTATACGATGTATTAGGAAGCTTAGAATTAGTTGTTCACGATTAGGAACTCTCTATGATAATAGGGAGCTAGGGTTTGTTTGATCCATACTCAAACAAACCCTAGCTCCCAGTTTTGCTTATCAGCGAGAGGAGCGATTCTCTAAATTAAACCCAGCCCATAGACAATTTGGGTGACAGCAAAGCATACGGCAAAAGCAATCACTGTCGGCAGCCAAAAGCCCAAAGCGGTCCATTTTTTGCTCCCCGTTTCTTTATACATGCTGATCAAGGTCGTGGCACAGGGCCAATGCAGTAGTGAGAAGAGCATAACGTTTAAGGCAGTGAGCCAGGTCCAACCATTAGCAAGGAGCACTTCCTTTAACTCCATCAGGCTACTAAAGTCGGTCAACTGTCCGGTAGCCAAATAGCTCATAAGGAGAATCGGAATCACAATTTCGTTTGCGGGTATTCCTAAGATGAACGCCAACAGAATAAATCCATCTAAGCCGATAGACCTGGCCAAGGGGTCAAGAAAAGCTGCCATATGACTGATAATACTGGCATCACCTACTATGATATTGGCTAGTATCCAGGTCACTGCCCCGGCCGGTGCAGCGACGACAACGGCTCTGCGTAAGACGAAAAGGGTCCGATCCAGCATGGAACGATAGAGCACTGCTCGAATTTTTGGACGCCGATAAGGAGGCAACTCCAAAACCAGCGAGGATGGTTCTCCTTTTAAGAGCGTCATGGAGAGCGCCCAAGAAACAACAAAGGTCATAAAAATGCCTAGGAGCACAACTAAGACAACTGACCCCACAGCCACGATCGACTGAGAGAATGCGGCCATGCCCGTCACGAAAATCGTCGCAATTGCGATCAGGGTCGGAAAACGACCATTACAGGGCACAAAATTATTAGTTAAGATAGCGAGCAACCGCTCCCTTGGTGAGTCAATAATCCGAGAGGATACGACCCCGGCAGCATTGCAGCCAAAGCCCATACACATCGTCAGGCATTGCTTGCCACAGGCTTTAGCTTTCTTAAACATATGATCCATGTTAAAGGCAACTCTGGGCAGATACCCTAAATCCTCCAAAATAGTAAAGAGGGGAAAGAAAATAGCCATGGGCGGCAGCATTACCGCGACAACCCAAGCTAAGGTGCGATACATACCCAAAACGATTACCCCATGGAGCCAGGCAGGAGCCCCAGCAGCATGAAACCCTTGACTAAGTACATCTTGAAAGCCAAACAGTACCCAAGCAAGTAGCTGAGAGGGGAGGTTAGCACCCACAATCGTAATCCAAAAGATAAGGCCCAGCAGACCAAGCATAATCGGATAACCAAAGGCTCTGGAAATAACGATCCGGTCAATGCGCGATCGCCATTCACTTTCCTTCTTCCCTTCACGGCAGACAACCTGATTAGCTAACCTTTCCGAGTAAGAAAATATATCCGTGACGACTCGATCCCCTAGGGAATGTCCATAAGTATCCCGAATCCCTTCGCTATCCTTATAGAGCTTTAAGAGTGGATCTACCGGATTGATACTACTCATAATGCCATCTTTCCCTCCTCGTTCTCAGGCTGACCCTCGCCTTCTCTCTGTGAGGAAACAAAACGGCCAATCTCCTCGATAAATGCGGGATTACTATCCAAAAGTCGCAAAGCCAGCCAGCGTGGGCTCAGTATGCTTCCCATCCCCACTTTCTCAATCTTGGGCTGCAGCATCCGAATAGCCTTTTCCACATCATCAGAGTATACGATCTGCTTAGGCTGAGTCGCTTGCTTTTCTATGGCAATCTCATAGATTGACCTTTGTAATTCTTGAAGTCCTTGATTGTGGCGAGCTGACGTGGCCACCACTGGTACGCCGAGCTCCTGTTGCAGGGCAGCTATATCGATATGGATGCCGCGCTTGCTGGCTTCATCCATAAGATTGACACACACGACAATGCGAGGGGTAATCTCCATAATCTGCAAGGCTAGATTAAGATTGCGCTCCAGAGCTGTAGCGTCTAAAACCACCACCGTGGCATCCGGTTGACCAAAGCAAATAAAATCTCTGGCAATTTCCTCTTCGACACTATGCGCGAGCAAGGAATAAGTACCCGGCAAATCCACCAGCATAAATTTTTGATGATGATAAGTAAAATACCCTTGGGCATTATTCACCGTTTTTCCCGGCCAGTTACCTGTGTGTTGGCGGAGCCCGGTGAGAGCATTAAACACGGTACTTTTCCCCACATTCGGGTTTCCGGCCAGAGCAATGACCCATTGGCCCTCGGCAATTTTCAAATTCATTTCAGTCACTCTCCAAGGTATTCATATTTCGTAAAGAACACGTTCTATACTAAGGTCGAATTCACTCGAATAGCCTGTGCATCTTCACTTCTTAGAGCAATTACTGTTCCACGAACTAAGTAAGCAATGGGATCTCCTGCCGGTGCCGAGCCTAAACATTTAAGAGAGGTTCCGGGAACGATACCTAAATCAAGAAGTCGACGCCGAAATAATCCGTTCAAGGCTAGATCAACAACATAAGCCTTTTCCCCTCGCTTAAGGGTCGATAAGGGAACAAGCGATTGTGAATCCATTCTATGACTCTCCCTTCATTGTTAGACTGAGTTAACTTTTACACCGATTTCATTTTCAAAGTAAGCTATGTTTTTAATACTGTATTAAATTCGCAAATGAAGTGTTACTCCTTACAAAAAAATGCCCCATGCAATACAAAAAGGCTTCAGAATTCTGAAACCTTATCAGGTATCCCATCCGGGCAACTTTCCATAATCTTATTCCTTTATTCTCTTATTTTTTATATTCAATGGGTCCTTTGCTTCGTCTTTGACTTCTTTGCCTTCTTTGAAGCGAAGAAAGCTTTCATAGCAGATTGGGTTCTGCTTAAAGAAACCCACTACTTTGTGCAGGGCTTGGATTGTGGAATCGGAGATATAATGCTCGATGGCTTCTGTCTCAGCCGGGACATCGCATTGACTCTGAATGAGAAACAAAAACTCTTGCAACATCTGGTTTCTCTCCACCAGATAGTTCCCCTTCTCGCAGCCTTGGTCGGTTAAGATGATTTCCTCATAGGGTCGATAATTGATATAGCCTTGATTATTAAGCCTTTGCAGTGCTTTAGACACCGAAGGAAGGGATACGCCTAGCTTCTTACTGATATCGGTAACCCGAACGACACCCCTTGCCAAGGAGAACCGATAAATTTCCTCTAAATAGTCCTCCATACTTGGTGAAAGCACCCTTCTCACCTCCAAGGCTATCCATCAACCTCTACTAAATGCATATTCCCAAGCGCTTGGGAATATGAGCTATCTTAAGTGGTAATTCCTCCGTCTTCAGGGGATTCATTGAGTAGATCAATGAATATGGCAACTAGATTAGGATCGAATTGGATACCGGAAAATCTTCTTAATTCATCGATTATATCCTCATAGGCCATCGCTTTTCGGTAAGGCCGATCATTGCTCATGCTATCATATGCATCCGCGATGGAAAGAATCCGGCACTCTAAGGGTATTTCCTCACCGGCAAGTCCCAAGGGATACCCGTGACCATCCCACCATTCATGGTGCTTGAGAATAAAGTCAGATATATAAGCTAGATCCGGGGAAGCGTTGGCGATTCGGTAACCAATCTCGCTGTGCTTCTTCATCTCCTCAAATTCCTCTTTATCGAGTTTCCCCGGCTTAAAGAGGATAGCATCGGGAATCCCCACCTTACCAATATCATGAAAACGAGCAAATAGAGTCAGCCTGCCCTTCTCCAGCTCATCCATGCCAGCTCTTTTTCCGACCTCTATCATCATCTGCTGCAGACGATCCGAATGCCCCTCAGTGATATAGTCTCTGGCTTCCAGAGTTTTCATGAGAATATCAACAGTCTTGCTTCTAGTGCTTTGACCTTGTAGCAGCTTATGGAAATTCATCTGCTCTTCTGCTTCTTTAAGCACATTGGGCAGAGTCACCCGTTCACATAACTCACGATAACACATGCCCATCGAAATACTCAAAAGCATTGATAGCCTTCCGCGGTTAAAATGCTCTACACCTGTATTGATCAAATGGAAAATTTGTTCTACCTCTTCTTCAGCAATATCCTTCAGGACAATTGTAAACTCATCGCCGCCAATCCTAGCTACCACACCTTCGGGTGGACAGGATTCCTTAAGGATATTGGCAAAGGCAACTAAGTACTGATCCCCGGCCTCCTGACCCAGCGTGTCATTGATGAGCTTTAAGCCATCGATATCGCACATAATGATGCCCACTGACTTTACATTGATCATAATATCCGCGATTTCCTGTTCAAAATACCATCTGTTATGTAAACCCGTGATAATATCATGCTCCGCATAATAGCGCATCTGTTCTTCCGTGCGCTCTTGCTCAGTGACATCTTGTAAGACCCCGATCACTTTCAGAGGTGTTCCATCAGTGTCCCTATCCAAAATAGCAACGGAATGTAGAATCCTTTCCTCACCATCAGATTGCCTATTGATCCTAAATCTAACATCATAACGCTCATCGAGCTTAATCAATTTCAGCAAGGCTTCATCCATTTTTGGGCGGTCTTTCTTTTGGACTACCTCTTGAGCTACCTGCAAGGGTAAGATAGGCGAATCATATGGAAAGCCGTAAATGCGAAAGGATTCTTCGGAAGCCCACATCTCTTTGGTGGCCAGCGTAATCTCCCAGTTCCCCACATGGGCAATGGCCTGAGCGCGGTTTAAGCGATCTCGGTTTATTGCTAAATCTGTACTGTAAATCCTAAGCTCATCATACTGCTGCTTAATTTCCTCATTCATTGCTTCTAACTCTTCGTAAGTCGCTAACAACTCCTGATTGCCTTTTTGCAGTTTCTCCTCAGCTAGGTCGGCTTGGGCCATGCTTTTAAAATTTCTGTACAGAATATAGTAAATAAGCGGCGTTGTGCCAAATAAATACGCCCAACCAATATAGCCACTAATCACGTCGAAGACTTCATGATTGTTGAGTTTTAAGTCAGCTGCGATGTAGTTTGTGACAAAAATCATGAGAGCACCCAAAAGAAAATAGATGACACATAGTCTCAATGGTTCGTACTTATAACTCTTTTTGCTCTTCTCCATATAAGCTCTCTCCCTCGCCAAAGAACTTCTAATTATATCTGAGGTAAGAATACCGCAAAAGTAGGGAAAAAAATAGACTAATTCTCACTATTTCTACAAATTTAACATTGTCTAGACAAAAAGCCATCCTACGGCACTGCCGAACCTTGTGCTTAGCGTGCGGTAGAGCATATAAACAAACTATGTTACAATTAGTCCGATAGCTTTGGCTAGTGAAGGATGCCCATAGGGTGCTATCAGAGGTGGTTTAATGGAGCAGGAGAAATTTTTCTTATATCTCATGTATGGAATGGTTTTTATCCTTATGGGGGTTTTTTCCTATGGTAAAAAAGAAAAAGAAGTTAGCCATATTCCCTTAGTAAGATCCCTGAAATACTTAGGGGTCTTTGGCATAACCCATGGTTTATCTGAGTGGCTTGCCATGGTCATGATCATTGATATATACCATGATCAATACAATTACTTATATTTAGCAAATCAACTCTTAAAAGCGATTTCTTTTGCCTTTCTGATGTATTTTGGCATTAGCTTGCTACCAAAAAAGACTAGATTTAAGAGCATCTTAAGTCTAGTGCCGATCACGTTGTTTTCTATTTGGCTTATCTATATCATTTTCGTCATATCCAAATATGAAATAGCCTATCTCATTACCCATCCAAAAATTAATGTATTCTTATTACGTTACTGTATGGCGCTCACTGGGAGTGTTTTTTCTGCTGTTGCTCTATACATGAATGCTAAATTATTGGGAGAGATAAATTCTCCTGAGATTGAAAAAAGATACAAGCGATTGGCGGGTATCTTTTTAATATATGGATTGATCGACGGCTTGCTACTAAAAGAAATGGATTTTTTCCCAGCTAACCTTATTAATAGCTCATTTCTTGCCGAATTTAGCTTTTCGATCAAAGTTATTAATATTGCAGTTGGCATCGGCGTAATTTATTTATTATCAAAAGTCATTCAAACTTTTGGTTGGGAACAAAAAGAGAGGCTAAGGCAACTACAACAGCAAAAAGTTATTGATGAGGAAAGAAGTAAACTCGGCTTAGAAATTCATGATGGGATTATCCAAAACATCTATGCCGCAAGCTTGAAACTGCAATATGTATTAGATAATACTCCTCTGGAAACAAAAACCAACAAGTTGTTACACGAGATAAAGCTGGATTTAGGAGATACTATCAAGAAAACAAGGGAGTTTATTTCAAAAACTACCTTAGAAACGGTACCCTTGGAAGATTTGAAAGATCAAATTGAACGTCTAGTAAAAGTATTTAACGAGAATCAAACTATAGAGTTCATCCTCAAAGCTCGTGCGGAATTATCCACTTCGAGGCGGCTGTCCGCCAGAAAATCAAGCCAAGTGTATTATATCGTGCAAGAAGCCATTAATAATGCTGTCAAGCACTCACGAGCAAAACGCGGGTCAGTTTTATTGGATTTTAAATTAGAATATTTACATATCAAGGTCATTGACAATGGTATAGGTATTTCGCTCGGTGATATGAATAACAAAGATAAATATGGCATCCAGTCTATGAAAGAGAGAGCGCAACAAATCGATGGATTATTAAATATAAATAAGCTTAGGCAAGGAACGGAGGTAGAGCTCATTGTGCCCTATGAGCAAGGAAATAGCTAATACGATTAAAGTACTCATCGTCGATGATCATAGCGTTGTGAGGAAAGGCCTTAAGCTTTTTCTCGCGGCGAATGACCGCTTGGAGGTATGTGCTGAAGCAGCGACCTTGAAGGAAGCTGTGGGTATGGTTGCCCAGTGGAAGCCTGATGTCGTTCTGTTGGATTATAAGCTGCCCGATGGAGATGGAATTATTGGTTGCATCAACATCAAAACCCAATCACCCAAGACCAAAGTTATAATGTTAACGGCCTATACGGATGATGGGGTTGTGGTAGAGGCCATTCGAGCTGGTGTGGACGCCTATCTGCTTAAAGATGTTGAAAGCAATAAGCTCATTGAGACAATCATCTCTGTTTATGAGGGAGAAAATATTATCGATACATCGGCCACGGAAGATATATTTAACCATTTGCGAATCGATACTAGAAAGAATAGGTGTGAACATAATCTAAGCAATCAGGAAACAAAGATCCTACAAATGATTGCTTTAGGCAAAATCAACAAAGAAATCGCTTTAGAAATCGGGGTTTCTGAGAACACAGTGCGTAATTATATTAGCAGAATGTTTAAGAAGATTAGTGTATCTAATAGAACAGAAGCTGCCAGCTACTGGCTGAGAAATAAATTTAAATAGGTACATTTGTACCTATTTAGTGACAAAAGTAACTATTTCGCCCCCTTTCATTCAATGCTAAGCTAATCCTGTAGAAGATCAGATATAAATAGATCAGGGAGGCATGTATCGATGAAAAGGGTTTTATTAACCGCGCTTTCAGTAGTACTAGTGAGCACATTAACACTCACAGGGTGCAGTAAAGCAGACCAAGCCAGTACGAATAATGGTCAACAGGGCCAAGCTCCCGCTGTAGATGCAGATAAGGATGCAGGCGCTAAAGATGCGAGTCCAAAATATGTCGATGGGTTGTACAGAGGTTCTTATAGTGATGAAATAGTCGTACGCTTTAAATTAGCAGACAACAATATCACCGAAATATCTTTCCAGACCTTAAAGCACGGTGGTACCAATTACCGGGATCTCAAAGAGGGAGACGAGAAATACCCCATCCTTGTCCAAAACAATCAAGCCTTAGAGTATTTAACCGGCAAACCCCTCTCAGCTCTTGTTGACCTCGACAAACCCGGGGATTTTATCGATGACATCGATGGTCATACCGGAGCTACCATTAGAACAAGTAAAATTCAATCTGCTGTCAAGGATGCGCTGAACAGAGGAGTTTACACACCGGATAATGTTGCAGATGTAAATACTGATAGTAAGGACTATCCAAATGGATCCTATAGAGGTAATTTTGAAGGCCAAGTCCTCATCGGGTTTGACTTAGAAAACAACACCTTGAAAAATGTAAAATATAGAGGATTGAAACATGGCGGTACAAATTACCTTGAACTGAAGGAAGGGGATCCTAAGTATCCTGTTGTTGAGCAACAAAATCAGTTGATCGCTCATTTAGAAGGGAAACCCGTATCCACCCTCAAGGACCTTTATACTCCCGGTAACTTTGTCAAGGATATCGATACCTACAGTGGATCAACCATTAGATCAAGCAAACTCATTTCCGCTGTCAATGATGGTTTGAATAGAGGACCTTATAAGCCAGCAGAGGGCTTCGTTGGAACTGTCAGTGAGTATGATGATGGTAGATATAGAGGTGTTTTTGAAGATCAAGTACTAATTCAGTTCGATCTTGAGAAGAATGTCATGAAAGGTGTCAATTTCAGACTGTTATCTCATAACGGAAACAACTATCTCAAAATGAAGGAAGGCGATCCCCTCTATGCGGTGTATCAGCAAAACCTTCAAGCACTGGAGTATTTAGAAGGCAAGCCCCTATCCGCAATCTATGATCTCTACAAGCCCGGAGATTTTGTCAAGGATATTGACACCCACAGTGGTGCTACAATTAGAGGAAGCAAGATTCTCTCGGCTATCAAAGATGCCTTGAATAGAGGCGTTTACTAAGCCGTAAATTCTATATAAGTAAGTATTTAAGACCATGTCAAGCTAAGCATTGACATGGTCTTATCCATTATTTTCTCCCTCTCCCCTTCCGGGAAGCTTATAGGAGAAGGGCATGTCTGTATGCCAAATTCGGCACTGGTGCACAATTTGAATATTCATAAGGGTCACTTTTTTTTGTAAAATGCAGGAAAACCAAAGTAGAATTCATCAAGACCTGTCGTAGAAGCAAGTAGAGTATACCCCCATTAATTGGGCAGGTAACTTGTGCTAGAAGTCTGAGGTATATATAAATAATACTTCAAACTTTGCGTGGGTACTATCCATTATTTCACCCCTTCAGCATGTGGTGTAGAACCTATTGAAAATAATTATATAAAAATCATATCATGCATGTAACCTTTAGGGATAGAAAATTACTCTATAATATGAACAGTTTAAAGGGGGGAGAAGATATATGATTGTATGAATTCTTTTTAGGGAAAAGGCAAACCAGGCAATATTCAAGGAAATGCTTTCATCAAATCAGCCTTACTCTCGGGGTTGCAAATTTATAAAATTTCACATCTAGGTTTATGTGAGTTTAACTGAGCAACCACTGGCTAGCAGGAGGGTGCTTGCCATTTTGCAGGTAGTTATTTGTACGAGGAAATGGGAATAATAGAATCTAATGTAATTATGGCTTGCTTAATAACCAAAAAACGTTAAAATAACAAGGGTATAGGGTTATATGTCGAATTCTAATGCAAGAAAAGATTGAAAAATTGGGTAATATCCTTGCACTTAGGAGGATGACCATGTACTGTAAGCCGAGTGCTCAGATCAAAATAGAAGACTTTGTTTTACCGTTTGAAGGCAAGCTAAATCCAGAAAATCGATGGGTCAAGTTATCCAAGAATATTCCATGGAAAAATTGAGGAAAATCATTTTTTTGGAGGAGATAATAATGTTTAAAAGGCATCCGAAATTGACGGCTCTTTTTACTGTATTGCTAATAGTGGGGCTGATTGCATCGGGACTTACCATTAATATTATTCCTGCATCAGCTCAAGAAAATCCAAAAATCAATCCAGAATTAACAAAGTACAAAACTAACTTGGATGAAAATGGATTGATATTTATAACTAATGATGACTCAATACCTTCTCAAAATATGATTGAATATAACCATGAGAATGTTTCTACAAAAATTACAAAACTAAACAAAAAAAATATATCTCAATTAAATATTGACAAATTCAAAAATATCGCAGTTAATACAAATCAGTTAACTGATCAAAATACCGCCGAGAAAATCAGGGAAGCTTATAATAGCGGTTCCAGAATTATCTTGCAAAAAGATAATATAACTCCAGAAGAAGCTTACGGTTTTCTGGGAATTCAAATGCCTGAGTATTTTGAAGGTGGTCAAGCAGGAGATGATAAGTTAACTTCGGTTGCAATTTCAATTCTGAAAGATTCAGAAGGAATAGAGCGTATTTCAACTTTGACTGTTGAAAGTAATATCCCAAGTGAAGTCTTAAGAGTTATTACTATAGCATGCAGAGACGATAAGGATACTTTTAAATATTTCTTCAGCAAAAATATAAATTCTACTGCTAATTTAATATCAAGCAAACCTGTTTACGCATCAATCGATACATCCTGGCCGAGAATGGCAATATTCTCCAGGTATGATTCTTGGGAATCTGTGGATATTAACTGGGTATTTGCAAAATATCGTGATCCAAGTAATCCGGTTAATTCACAATATGTCTTTATGAGTGATGCAGGTGTTACAGCAACTACAAGGCTTGCATATGGTATTGGAACTGTTTATATCTATCAAAGTAACAATAGTGGAGGAAAGGTAGCTTATTACAAGCCTACACCTATTACATCACAAAGCTCATATTCGGCTTCTTTCGGATTTCCCCCTAGTAGCAGTATTGGTATAAATTTTAACCGTAGTACTTCTATTACAACCACTGGTACTTCTGGTACGAATTATACGCAATGGGCTTTTAGCCCAATTGTGGCTGGTTTCTTTGTTCCAACAACGTTTGGACAAACATACAATGAGGGTGCCAATCAATATATTCAGAGTGGGTCATCTTGTAGCGTATACTTTAAATATTCGGTTGATATGTGGAGTGGCGACCTTTTTATAGTTTCAACTGCTAGTTCATCATATAGTCTCTAACTGAATAATGGGAGAGTCTAAATCCTGAATAAATACAAAATAATCAAGACGAAGTGAGATTGCTAGGGCGTGTCGTAAAACGTTTTTCAAAAACGTATTGAGATATGCCCTTTTTGCTCGACCACATCCATTTCTGGTATGGAGGTCATATCCAATGTCATCAAGCTATGATACCAATAAATTACAGATAGCTGAATCACTCTATTCAATGCCGAGTTTCAATAAGATGCTTTTGCATTTTCGTTATGGTTCTTCCTTAAAAAGGTAATATAAGCCCAGGACTTTCTATACATTTTTTTGAAAAGAGGCTTATAACATTATGTTTTTGGGTCCACCAAGCGTTGGGAAGTCGCATTTGGCCAGCGCACTAGGTTATCTAGCCCTTCAGAAAGGGCATACCGTATCGTTTTTTATCTTTGGATGAATTGATCAAAATACTTAAAACAGCTGAAATTACGGCATCATCAAAGAGAAAGCTTAAGTATCTGTATAAGGCGGATCTCATCATCTATATTGATGAAATCGGGTTCTTACCTGTTAGCAAAACTGAATCCAATCTATTCTTTGCATTCATTGCAGCCATGCACGAAAATTACGTCCAATAAAGACTTTAGCGAATGGAGTGGTTTCTTGGGAGATGAGGCCATCACAACGGCCATACTAGATCGACTGGTATACAAGTGTGAGATTTTCAACATGACGGGAGAAGGTTACCGACTCAAAAACCGAAAGACGATATGATAACCCAACAACACTAGTTATCCACAATGTCATGCCAAATATTCAAGTGCTGTTATTAATCAAGGCGGTCAAAAAAATCGATCAATTTGTGACAAAAAAACGATCATTTTACTTGACCGCTTACACTACCCTAAAAGGTTATACTCCTACCTTTCGGTTCACATTCGATTACTGTATATTTATTACCTACAAAATCTCGAGCTGCTTTAATATAGTTTGTTTATCGCTTCAGTTCCTTCCGTTTACGCAAATGAACCCATTAATACAAAAAGCTTACTAGAAAATCATGTTTATGAAGTGATGGTGCAATCTCAAGCCAATGACAAATAAAAATATCAGATACTCATCTACATTCTCCTTTAGAGGTTTAAATATAGGGAATTTAGATTTATGGTCGCAAAATTTGACGCTGTCGAATTTGAAAGGGTATACCCTCGCGAGGAAGAGGTGACTTAACGAGAGTTTTTCCATTATTGTTCTTAAGTCCAACAACTCCACCAACTTGTTTTCCTAAAGATCTACCATGCCTTTTTATCCGTCTATATTCAAATTATTCCTGAAAGAATTACACAATCATATATCTTACTCCACCCTTTATTCCCCTTCATAGAGTAGGGTGAATAACTACCCCAAAAGGTTACACTTATGTTATAATTTTCATAAATATATCTTATCTGGGGATTATAAGGTTTCATGGAGGAGAGTGTAGAAATATTGGATAGTAGCGCACATGCCATGTTTGAAATATTATTTAAAAACCATTATAGGAAGATCTATAAAATTGTTTACTTCTACATAAAAGATCAATATATTGCAGAGGAAGCAGTTCAACAAGCTTTTATGATTGCATTCAAGAAAATTGACACACTTGCTGATAAAGAGAAATTCTCTTCTTGGGTAACGGTCATTGCTATCAACGAAGCGAAAGGTTTCTATAGAAAACAAGCAAACGTGATACCATTTGAAGAATTAGCCATCACTGATGCTTCCTCGGACAAGGACTTCTTAGATGTGGAGCTCAACCTTGATATGGATGATATCTTTAGTAAGCTTAAGCCTCAGGACGCACAAGTCCTCGCGTTGAAATACTATGCAGATTTATCTTTGGGAGAAATATCTTCTATCATGAATATAAGTATACCCAATGTAAAGGTAAGGCTTCATAGAGCAAAAAGTAGGTTTAGACAGAAATATAACGACGCTTTTGATTATCTGCAAGGGGGTGGCAATAATGACTTTATCTGAATCTCAGCTGGATGAATACATACAAAATAAGGTTGCTAGGGAGTTAGAAGACATTAAGGTTCCGGATGTTGATGAGCAATGGCTCAAGTTCCAAAAACGACTTCAGTCAGAAGAGGTAGATGATAAAGAAACTTTCCCCTCAAAAAGGTATCGTAATATTACTTGGGCAGCAGTAATTTTCATTGTAATAAGTAGTCTGTTATTTAAACCAACGTACGCGCAAGCTTTTGGCGAGAAGTTTATGGAACTTTTCAGCGTGATCACTGGGAAGTCTACTCATAGCCAAATTGAGAGTTATCAACATAGTCCTAGTTCAGATAAACCGACTGTTCAAGATTTGAGTATTAATATCGAAAAGGAAGTTACCCTCGAAGAGGCACAATCCATGATTTCCTTCACTTTATCTCTCCCCAATTATTTGCCAGAAGGATCTAAGGCCGAGAAAATAACAGTTACTTTTTTAGGCTCAAATCATGAAAAGGTAACGATTCATTATGTGTTTGAAGGGAATAGTATCATCTTTGAACAGAGCAAATTAGGCTCTTCTGCTTCAAGAGGGTCATTATATGATTCTGATGACACTTTAGCTGAAGAAATATCAATAGCCGGGCGACCCGCTGTATTGTTTAATCATAAGTCCGGATTAACCAAACTAAATTGGGAATCAAAGAGCCTACTCAATCAGCTGACGGGGAAAATTCCAAGGGAAGAACTAATAAAGATTGCAGAATCAATATCGTAAATTTAACAATAGAAGACAGCTTCTGTCTGATGCCAAAAGCTGTCCTTTGCGAGATTCAGAATGTATAACAGCAATTCTTCATTATTAGTCAAGGAACATAAACCATACTTGTGTATGATTGCCCACGTTCATTGATCGCGCCATCAAGGGATGTATGCTCAGCAACTACGCGGTAGTAAAAGCCACTGGACACTCTGAGCAGTTTGCTAGCGGAAATATATGCTGATTCGTAGTCACTGAAAGTATAGGAATTAAGATTATACCAGCTTCCACCTGATAAATATTGCAAGTGCAGTGTAAGGCCAATTTTATCTACCGGATATACCGTTGTCGTTGAACCAGAGATATTAATCGTTCCATCTCCATTACTGTTAATGGCACAATTACCTCCTGTTATCGTTATGTAGGCTTGAGGAGAGATTATCGTGTTCTGTTGTTGAGATGATGCCATGATCGGATTTGCACCCATGAGAAATAGAGATACCGCAAGCAGAATGACTAAGTACTTTTTCATAGTTTATCCCTTCTTTCTTTATTCTGTTCATATGTGTTCATAGATAAGATGATCTGAGAAGGGGTAAAGGTTACACATATTTTAACTTTTATTAATGAAAAGGATACCTCCCTTTAAAAGAGAGGTATCCTTTTCCATTTCATCTATTCATTAGGCCTATTTAGACCCATCCAAAGTTACGCAAACATCTCATGCTGTCTGGCTATCCTTATCTTGCTCCGCTAACTTGACAGAAAGAAGCTTAGATACACCCGACTCCTCCATGGATATACCATAGAGCACATCGGCTGCTTCCATGGTTCCTTTACGGTGGGAGATGACTAGGAACTGAGTCGAATTAGCTAGACGATGGACATATTGAGCGAAGCGACTCACGTTAGCATCATCCAAGGAAGCTTCGATCTCATCAAGAATACAGAAGGGGCTCGGCTTCACTTTAAGCAGGGCAAAGAGCAAGCCAATGGCTGTGAGAGCCCGTTCTCCCCCGGACAGCAGGGAAAGAAGCTGGGCTTTCTTGCCGGGTGGCTGTGCGATAATCTCTACCCCTGTCTCCAGAAGATTGTCCGGATCGACTAGCCGCAGTTCGGCAAAGCCGCCATTGAACAGCTCTTTGAAGACCACTTGAAAGGCCTCATTGACTGCTGTAAAGCCTTCTTTAAAGCGTTCGGCCATGGTTACATCCAATTCACCGATCAAGTCGTGGAGGGAGTCATTCGCCTCTTCGAGATCTAGCTTTTGCACGGATAAAAACTCAAAACGCTCGTGAAGCTTGGGGAACTCCTCGATGGCCGCTTGGTTCACAGGGCCCAAGGATTCGAGCCGTTGTTTGATTTCTTGAACCCTAGCAGTCAGCCCCCCCTGGCTTCGTTCAGTATGGTAGGCTTGAGCCTCTTCCCAGGTTAAAACAAATTCCTCTTGTAAGCGCTTATAACCGGTTTCCCACTCTGCGTCCCAGCGCGCCAGCCTCACCTCTAGATTATGAAGCTTTTGCTCCAATCCTTGCTGTTCTTGCCTTTGATTTTGAGCTAGGCGTTCCTGTTCCATGAGCTCCTTGGATAGAACCTCACGCTCTTGGCGCAAGGCAACCAGCATTTCCTGAGCTTGCTGCTGACGCTCTGCCGCTTCCTGGCGTTGGGTATCCCAATCCCTTTGCTCTTGGACTATACGAGCTTTCCCCTCTTCTAACTCCACCAGGTCCTGGCGTTTTTGCTCGAGGAGCAGGTTGCTTTCCAAAAGGATGGCCTGTCCTTCTTCTATGCGCTCAGTGGCTTGTTTAAGCTCTTGCTCCCACTTAGCAGCCTGAATCTTCGCTTGGGTCAAGCTCTCTTGAAACACCTCTAGCTCGCGACTTGCCTTTTGATTTTGTTCCTCTTGCAGGCTTAAAGCCCCTTCTGCTTCATGGAGGCGTGCTTTAAGCTGAAGCTGCTCCTCTTCTCTCCTTGTTTTTTGGCGGAGCAGTTCCTCACCCTCCTGATTCATTCCGTCCAGACGAAGATTGAGATCCGTAATTTCGGCCTTCAGGCGCTGAATTTGTTCATGAAGGTTAAGCTGGTTGGTTCTTAGTACAGCCAGAGCGGATTTTAGTTCTTGCTCTTCACCGGCAAGTGCTTTAAGACCTTCTTCTTGCCTTTGCATCCGGGTATTGAGCAGATTGATTTCCTCTTCAAGTTTTCGCAGCTGCCCACGTCGAACATCGCATTCCTGCTGCAGTTCCTGGAGCTCTCGAGACCGTCCTAAGATATTGGCACCTTTTCTCTGGTAGCTACCCCCGGTCAAAGAGCCACCCGGATGAACCTGATCACCGTCCAAGGTGACGATACGTGCACGGTACCCAGAAGCGCGAGCCACGCGAGTCGCTGCCTCCATATCGGCAACCACGACGATTCTCCCCAGTTGGGATTCGAAAGCCTTACGATATTTTTCCTGAAAAGTAATGAGATTCACAGCCAGCCCGATAAATCCGGGATCGTTGGCAACCTCTTTCGCTACGTTGGTTTGCCCGCCTTGGATGACATCGAGGGGTAAAAACGTCGCCCTCCCTAAATTATGTGTTTTTAGATAGTGAACGGCCTCTTTGGCACCCTTTTCCGTTTCGGCAACGATGTTCTGGATTCCCCCGCCTAAGGCTACCTCAATAGCCACCTCGTGTCGTTCTTCCACCTGTAGCAAATCCGCCAAGGTTCCACAAAGCTGCTGACAGGCTGCCACGCCTTTCTTCTTAGCTTGCATGAGCTCGCGAACGCCCCGTTGATAGCCTTCCAAGGAATCTTCAAGATTCTTCAGAGCATGGTAGCGGGCCGATTTCTTTTCTAATTCCCCACTCCACTGGCGAAGCTCACTTTGCTTGACCTTGTTCTGCTCCCGGAGTTGTGTCAAATCCAGTTGTATTTTCTCTAGCTCTTGACGGCTGTCCTGGTGCCGATCCTCTTGGACCTTGATCTGGTCTAGGATAACCTCTTCCTCTTGCTCATAAGTAGCGAGACTTGCTTCTTTATCCTTTTTTTCGCTAACCCATTGATTTTGACTTGCGCCGAGTGTATCTATTTGGTGCGTTACCCGGCTTATTTCTGCCGCTGATTCCGTGAGTTCTTTCTGAACTAAGGCTAGGTTTCCCCTTAAAGCTTCCAGCTCTTCTAGACCATTTTTGGCTTTCGCCTCGGCGTAACGCTGCTCATCCTCTTGTAAAGTCTGATTAGATTCTTGGATGGTCTTGAGGAGAAGGGATTTTCTACTCTCAACAGATCTTAGTTGTTCTGCGCTGCCGCGCACCTTCTCTTCATTATCCTTTACTTCCGTTGTGACACGGGAAATTTGCTCACCAAGATAGCCTTCCCGCTCCTGACGAAGTCGTATCTCCTGGAT
Source organism: Desulfitobacterium sp. (assembly GCA_050251735.1). Lineage (GTDB taxonomy): Bacteria > Bacillota > Desulfitobacteriia > Desulfitobacteriales > Desulfitobacteriaceae > Desulfitobacterium. Next base: position 244,947 of record JBFWMF010000001.1, on the reverse strand, counting down.
GATTTCATTCAACGACTGATCGATGGCATAGGTCGTCTCCTGCTGCTTTTGAATTTTCTCATCAGCTTGATTGAGATTAACCTTGCTATAGAGGATTTCGCTTTCCTTTTGGCCCAAAGCAGCCACCGTCGCAGCAATCGCTGCTTGGAGCTCCTCTGTGTCTTGAGCTGAAGAGGTAAGCTTCGTCCGCACCTCTTTTAGATCATGTGTAACAATCTCAATCTCGAGAGCCTTCTGCTCTGAAGTTAACTCAACTGCTTCTTTGGCGATGGCCGCTTGTTCTTCTAAGGGGCCCAGTTGTCCTTCGATTTCTACTAAGATATCCCTGATCCGTTCCAAATTACGTTCTGTTTCATCCAAACGTTTAAGTGCTTCCCGTTTGCGCATTCGGTATTTAGTGATTCCTGAGGCTTCTTCAAGCATGGTTCGGCGATCTTCGGACTTTTGGTTGAGCAACTCTTCCACGCGGCCTTGACCAATGATGGAGAAGCCTTCTTTTCCGGCACCTGTGTCCATAAATAGTTCATGGATATCTTTTAATCGGCAAGAAGAGCGATTAATAAAGTATTGTCCTTCGCCATCGCGATAAACTCTCCGCGTAATGACAACTTCCTGGTAATCCAGAGGAAATATTCCTGTGGTATTATCAAAAACCAAGGACACCTCCGCCATCCCGACGGGTCGCCTCACGCTGCTTCCTGCAAAAATGACATCTTCCATCTTACTGCCACGCAGGTTCTTGGCACTCTGTTCCCCGAGGACCCAGCGAATCGCATCTGCTACATTGCTCTTGCCGCTTCCATTGGGTCCGACGACAACACTCAAACCATGACCTAATTCCAACTTCACTCTGTCCGCAAAGGACTTAAACCCTTGGATCGTAATGGATTTCAAGAAAACAGGGAGAGCTGCGGCCTTAGCCATTATTCTCTCCTCCTAATTCATCTAGCACTTGTTGGGCAGCACGTTGCTCTGCTTCCTTTTTGGTGCGTCCTGTGCCTTTTCCGCGCAGGCTCCCTTTCAGGTAGACTCCGGCCGTAAAGCGTTTATTATGGTCGGGACCTTCTTCGGCTAGGATGCGATAACTGACTTCTGTTTCTTCACGTTGGGCCTTTTCCTGAAGCATGGTCTTATAATCTCCATAATTGCCTTGTGCCACTTCAGTAATTTCATCCTTCAACAGCGTTAAGATGACCCGTCTTGCTTCTTGAAAACCATATTGCAGATAGATGGCTCCTACCACTGCCTCCCAGGCATCTGCTAAAATAGAAGGTCTTTCCCTACCGCCTGAGACTTGTTCCCCTTTACCTAAAAGCAGTTCTTTCCCGAGCTGGATCTTTTTAGCCGTGCGGGCTAAAGTGCTCTCATTGACCACCGCCGCCCGCATCTTGGTTAATTCCCCTTCGGGTCGTTCCGGATAACTCAGGTAAAGATACTCTGCCACCACAAAATCTAGGATTGCATCACCCAGAAACTCCAGCCTTTGATTATTGTCAAGACCGGATTGTGGATTTTCGAACAAGTACGAAGGATGGGTCAAAGCGGTAGTTAACAAACGGTTAGGAGGTGTATCTAGCTCCAACCGTTTTGCCAAATCAATGCCAGTAGGAATACGCTTCACAGAGTCTGCGTGATACTTGTGGCGTGTATTCCCATGGAGATTGTGCTTTGGCACTTTTCCGGTGCCGTGATGTTTATTATCCACCGCTTAAAACTCCTTATCAACCTATAACTTCTTCATTACAATTGTAGCATTATGTCCCCCAAAACCAAAGGTATTTGATAAAGCTACATTGACTTCTTTCTGCCGTGCTTTATTCGGGACATAATCTAAATCGCATTCTGGGTCCGGCTCACCATAGCTCATGGTCGGTGGAATCACCCCATTTTTAATCGTTAAGACACAGGCAATAGCCTCGATAGCTCCTGCGGCGCCTAAGAGATGCCCCGTCATGGATTTAGTGGAGCTGATGGCAACCTTGTGAGCAGCCTCCCCAAAAAGGGACTTAATGGCTGCTGTTTCAGCCGCATCATTGGCGTTAGTACCTGTGCCATGGGCATTAATATAATCCACAGCCTCCGGGAGAACCTGCGCTCCTTCTAAGGCTAGTTTCATAGACTGAATGGCTCCGACGCCACCCGGTGCCGGAGAAGTGATATGGTATGCATCACAGGTGCTACCATAGCCGGAAAGCTCAGCATAAATTCTGGCTTGACGCTTTTGAGCATGCTCTTCGGATTCCAGAACGAGAATTCCGGCCCCTTCCCCCATGACAAATCCTGACCGTCTGGCATCAAAGGGCCGACAGCCCTCATGAGGAATATCCTTCTCTGTAGACATGGCCTTCATGGCACAAAATCCGGCAAAAGCCAGCGGAATAATCGGTGCTTCTGTTCCTCCGCAAACCACCACATCCGCATAGCCGTTCTCGATGAGTCGCATTCCTTCACCAATGGCGTTCGTTGCCGAAGCACAGGCCGTAGCCACACTTAAGCTGGAGCCTTGGAAGCCAAACTCAATGGAGATATGACCGGCTGCCATGTTGGAAATCAGCATGGGAATAAAGAAGGGACTGATTCTTCCTGGGCCTCTTTCCATCAGAACTTCCTTCTGTTGCTCAAGGGTAGTCACTCCGCCGACACCCGTTCCGATAATGACACTGGCTCTTGACTTATCCAGTTGATCCAAGTCAACATCTGAGTCCTTAATGGCCATTTTGGCAGCTGCCATGGCTAATTGGGTGAAGCGGTCCATATGGCGGCTTTCTTTACGATCCAACCAATCGGTAGGTTCGAAGTCTTTGACTTCGGCCGCTACTTTGGTAGGCATCTCACTGACATCAAATCGAGTCACAAAATCAATTCCAGATTGTCCCTTAATCAAGCTATCCCAGAACTTCTCTAATGTATTGCCTACAGGGGAAACGACTCCCATACCTGTAATTACCGCTCGTTTCTTATTCATTTTTGTCCTCCTTTTACTCTATCTAGAATTAAGCCCTGAGGATCTCTTCACGAATATTTTCAAATATCTCATGCACAGATAAAACCTCTTTTATCCGAGTGTATTCGGCCCCTGAGAACACCAAGCCTTCGTTCATATCTCCTTGCTGTGCCTTGATCAAGCGATCCATAATGCAAAAATTGCGTTCGCAATGCTTAAGACATTGGTCACAACCGATCCGCCGCATATCTTTGCCTTCAGTTAAAGCGTCGGTAAAGGGATTCCGAATCCCCCGTCCCGGTAACCCGACCGGGCTATGCACAATGACCATATCCTCACCCTGAGCCTGAATCAGATGCTGCTTCCACTCTGGTGCAGCGCTGCTCTCCGTACTTAGGGCAAATCGAGTGCCCATTTGCACTCCGTCAGCTCCTAACCGCAGTACATCTGCAACATCCTTGCCATCTACTACCCCACCGGCACCGATGACTGGGATTTTCACAGCTTCTTTAACCTCCGGAAGAATCTCCCGCATGGATCGATCCGTGCCTAAATGTCCCCCTGCTTCTGCGCCTTCCACAATGACAGCTGCCGCTCCGAGCTTTTCCGATAAACGGGCAAGCTTTACCGAAGATACAATGGGTAGCACAGGAATGCCCGCTTCTTTGCCCCAGGTGAACATATCTCGCGAAAAGCCTGCACCGGAGATGAGCAAATCGATCTTCTCCTCAAAGGCCGCTTTAACCAGCTGAGCGAATTCACTTACGGCAAACATGACATTGACCCCGATAATTCCCGAAGTGCGTCTTCTCGCTTCACGAATTTCTTGTTTTAATTCTTCAACAGTTAAACCACTTCCGGCAATGATGCCGATACCACCCTCCTCTGCAACTGCTGCTGCTAAAGGGGCCATCGATATACGCACAGCCATGCCCCCTTGAATAACGGGCATTTTGGCGACATGATTGGCCAGGTGGAGTTCTGGTATTTTCACTTAAGTTCCTCCATTCAATTCAAAAGGTTTGCTACCGATATCTTCCACTTTGATTTCTTTATGAAATCCTTGACTTTTTATTCCTTGGTCTGAATTTATATAAATCTTTCAGTTCCAACCAATTCATCATTCCATCCTCATAAGGATAAAATTGTTACCTGCTCCTAAATTCAGCTTAGCAACCCCCGCGGAACTCAAAGAAAAAAAGCTTTATAAGAAAGTCCCGCAGCATTCTACGGGACTCTCTATGTGCTCTGGGCTACTTATTTTCCTTGATGTAGTTTACAGCATCCCCCACAGTGCGGATTTTCTCTGCATCCTCATCCGGAATATCGAGATCAAATTCCTCTTCAAGAGCCATAATAAGTTCAACGATATCTAAGGAATCCGCATTAAGATCTGCGAAAGTTGTTTCTAAGGTAATTTCATCTTCTTCTACCCCAAGTTGATCCACCACGATCGATTTTACTTTGTCAAATGCGCTCATTCTTCCTGTTCACCTCCTCTCAATACTGGATGGGGATGTGCTACATCGCCATTCCGCCATCGACGGAAAGAATTTGTCCGGTAACATAGGACGCTAAGGGTGAGGCCAAAAAGACCACAGCCTGTGCCACGTCCTCGGGTTTACCCATTCTGTTCAAGGGGATTTGCCCTAGCACTTGATCCTTTACTCCTTCTGCTAAGGATTCCGTCATATCCGTAGAAATATACCCTGGAGCGACTGCATTCACTCGAATTCCTCGAGATGCCAGCTCCTTAGCCACGGACTTTGTAAAACCGATAATCCCTGCTTTGGCTGCGGAGTAATTCGCTTGCCCAGCATTACCGCTAATACCCACTACGGAAGTGATGTTGATTATAACTCCCGAACGCTGCTTCATCATTGATTTGCTGACAGCCTTGGTGCATAAGAATACCCCTTTGAGATTCGTATCCAATACTGCATCCCAATCAACTTCCTTCATGCGTAGCAACAATGTATCACGTGTGATACCTGCATTATTAACCAAGATATCTATCTTACCATAGGTCTTAAGGGTGGTCTCAATCAGTCGTTCCACATCCTCGCCTTGGCTGACATCCGCCTGAACTGCACAAGCGTCTCCACCCATCTCCTGAATAAAACGCACCGTTTCCTCGGCTTTTTCAGCATGTCCTGCATAATTCACCACGACCTTAGCTCCCCCACGAGCTAACTCCAAGGCAATGGCACGCCCGATACCACGCCCTCCACCAGTTACAATGGCTACGCTATTATCAAGCAACATTTTATCTACTCTCCTTTAAATATGCAAGTAGCTTTTCCAGAGAAGTTAAATCCTCTACATTCAGCAGCGTTACCCCGGGAAGAATTTTCTTCACTAAACCTGTTAAAACCTTCCCCGGCCCCAGCTCAATAAAGGTATCCACCCCCTGCTCCTCGAGGTGGCGGATGGTTTGCTCCCAGAGCACTGCTCCACTCACTTGGCGAACTAAGCTTTCCACAACAACACCCTGATCTGTAACCTCAGCGGCATCGATATTGGAGATAACTGGGGCACTGGGTTGTTGCCAATTTATACTTTCGAGCACAGGGCGCAAATCCCTGCCTACGTCCTTCATTAAAGGTGAATGAAAGGGGCCATTGACGGCCAAGGGCATGGCTCGCTTCGCCCCCAGCTCTTTGGCATATTGACATGCCTTTTGAACCGCATCTGCCTCTCCGGAGATCACGATCTGACCGGGCGAATTATAATTGGCCGGTCCTACGACTCCGCCTGATTCAGTCCTTGCTTTTTGGCAGGCTTCTACCACCTTAAGGGTTTCTAAGCCAAGGATGGCCGCCATAGTCCCCTGACCCTCGGGGACGGCTGCTTGCATCAGCTCACCCCGTCGACGCACGACGCTTAAGGCCTCTGCCAAGGAAATACTACCAGCTGCCACATAAGCAGAATACTCCCCAAGGCTATGACCGGCAAAATAATCAGGTTGCAGCCCTGACTCCTGAATCCCCTGCCAGGCTGCCGCACTGGTCAGTAAGATCGCCGGTTGGGTATTTGCGGTTTTTTTCAATTCCTCATCGGGTCCTTCGAAGAGGACCCTTATAAATTCTTCCCCAAGAACTCGCTTACCAGTCTCTAAAACTTCATTTCCCCAAGAGGTAGCGAAGAGATCTTTGCCCATCCCTACATATTGGGAGCCTTGACCGGGGAAGATACATGCTATTTTGGTCAAATCGGTTGCTCCTTTCGGCTTGATTTCAGGTCGATCGCTAGGGCGGTTTTCCGTCGCTCGGGTTGCGTTTTGGGGCATCAATCGGTGTTTGAGTAAGGTTCTCCAGGACTTTGCTTTACGCGTTCACTCTGTAAGCTGCGCGCACCCGTTCTAACGCTCAAGCTCTCCGCTCCGTCGGGTTCCCCGCTAAATCGCCATCCTTGGCTCTCTAGCGGGTTGGAAACGTCCTGTTTCCAACCCGACTCCGCAGAAAGCTTTTCGCGAAGAACGGGTAGCTGCTCGCTTAGAAGCCGTTCTCAGCTGTAAATCAAAGTCCTTGGGTCGCTTCTTAGGATTAGAATAATCTTGGGTCATAAAGGCTCTACACGTTCTTTCCCAAGACCCCTAAGCGTAGCTTTTCGCACAGGAGTGAACGATTTTAGCGGAGGGGCGTTCAGGCGAACGATGCTTTCGGGGGGTAGCGGCGCCGCCGGTTCACTTCAGGTATTACCCTGAGGTTTGGCAGAGCTCCCCCGAAAGCGAGAGCGCCAGCCCCGGAGCTACCGAGTGAACGATGTGCGAAAAGCTACACGACCCGAGCTATGACCCGAAAATCCTACTCAGCAAAGCCCCAGACAAGCCTACTCGAACCGAAAGCCAAGCTACCTCCCGAACTGCTCCCGAAGCCGCGCCAGCTCCCGCTCAGCCCCCTCCATCACATCCCGAACGATCTCAGCCGCGGACTCCTGTTTCACGATTGCCCCGGCTATCTGCCCAGACATCACCGACCCATTCTGGGTATCTCCTTCAACCATGGCCAGCCTTAGTTTTCCGGCCCCCATCTTTTCCAGCTCTTCCGGCGGAGTTCCCGCCTTTTCCAGTTGTTCAAATTCACGGGTTAATTTATTGCCTAGGCAGCGAACGGGATGGCCTGTGGAACGTCCGGTTACGACAGTATCCCGATCCTTTGCTTTAATAACCATCTCTTTAACCTTCGGGGAAATAGTACACTCTGTCGCACACATAAAGCGAGTTCCCATCTGCACTCCCTCAGCCCCTAGAGCTAAGGCAGCAATCAATCCACGTCCATCATAGATTCCACCGGCAGCGATGACAGGGATACTCACAGCATCAACCACCTGTGGCACAAGGGGTAAGGTACAGATTTCACCGATATGACCACCGGATTCCATGCCTTCGGCAATCAGCGCATCGACCCCAGCTTTTTCTAGACGCTTGGCTAAGGCCACCGAAGCCACCACCGGGATTATCTTGGTGCCGATTTCTTTAAGCATCGGGATATATTTACCGGGGTTCCCTGCTCCCGTGGTGATGACCGGAACGCGTTCCTCGACGATAACTTGCATGACGTCCTCGACAAAAGGGGACATAAGCATCACATTGACCCCAAAGGGTTTGCTTGTGTTTTTTTTGATCTTGTGGATCTCTTGCCTCAGCCAATCGGCGGGGGCTTGCCCAGCACCGATAATTCCTAAGCCTCCCGCTTCGGATACCGCCGCAGCTAGTTCTCCTGTAGCGGTCCAAGCCATACCCCCCTGAAAAATCGGGTACTCAATACCGATAAGATCACAAATCTTTGTTTTTATCACTGATTAACTCCTCTCTTGGACCACTTTACAACTGCGGCTCCCCAGGTTAATCCTCCGCCAAATCCTACCATAACCATGATGTCGCCATACTTTAAGCGACCGCTGCGTGATGCTTCATCTAAAGCCACCGGAATCGAGGCGGCTGACATATTCCCATAGCGGTCAAGATTAACTATCACTTTCTCCGGATCAATGCCCAAGCGTTTAACAGCTGAATCAACAATGCGTGTATTGGCCTGATGAGGAACAAGACAATCGATATCCTCTTTATTTAAACCTGCTTTGGCCAAAGCCTTTAATGCCGTCTCTCCCATGATACGCACCGCAAATTTGAAAACTTCACTACCCGCCATATGAATGGTGTGCATCTTCTTCTCTACGGTTTCAACGGAAGTCGGATGCATGGATCCCCCTGCCGGCACATGCAAGAGATGACCACCAGAGCCATCCATACCTAAGTCGAAGCCTAAAAATCCATAGCCATCTTCGACCTGCTGTAAAACTGCAGCCCCAGCTCCGTCTCCAAACAAAATGCAGGTTCCTCGATCTTCCCAATTTAAGAGCTTGCTCAAGGTTTCGCCACCGATCACTAACGCATTTTTATAGATGCCGGTCGCAATAAACTGGGATGCTGTTGCAACCCCATAGAGAAAACCGGTACAGGCAGCTTGGAGATCGAAGCCCGCGGCCTTCTTGGCCCCTAAACGTTCGGCTACAATACAAGCTGTGGCCGGAAAAACAAAATCGGGCGTAATGGTAGCGACAAGAATCAGATCCAGCTCCTCCGGAGCAAGGTTAGCATCTTCCAAAGCTCGTAAAGCAGCCTGATAGCACAGTTCTGAGACCGGTGTCTCAGCATCGGCGATATGCCGTTCCCTGATTCCTGTTCTGGAGACGATCCACTCATCATTCGTATCGACCATCTTCTCTATATCAAAATTCGTTAACACCTTTTCCGGTACATAGGAGCCGGTGCCTACGATACCTACACTTGCCATAACATATCCTTCTTTCTCGAGTGCAATTATGTTCTATCTGTCTATTCAATCTTGTGCTAAAGCAAATCGGGGAAGTTCCTGCTTAATCTCCTCAATAAAGCCGCTCTCCACACATTCCTTGGCTACCCGGATGGCATTAAAGATTGCTTTTTCATTGGAGCTTCCATGGGAAATAATGCTGATCCCGTTTACTCCCAGCAGAGGAGCTCCTCCGTATTCAGCATAGTCCAGCATCTTAGCGATTTCCTTTAACCCCGGCTTAATAGCAAGGGCGCCCAACTTGCGAACCGTTGTGGAGGTAATTTTCTCCTTAATCAACTGAAACAGTGCCCCGGCCAATCCCTCCGTGGTCTTCAAGACCACATTGCCCACAAAGCCATCACAGACCACTACATCCGCGTCCCGTCCATAAGGAACAGCTCGGCCTTCCACGTTTCCGATGAAATTCAAGGGAGATTTCTGAAGAAGTGGGTAAGTAGCCAGAGTCAATTCGTTCCCTTTCGTTTCCTCAGTCCCGATATTGAGCAGCCCTACTTTGGGGTTCTTAATTCCGAGGATACTCTCGGCATAGATACTCCCCATCATGGCATATTGAACAAGATGCTCGGGCTTGGCATCGGGATTCGCCCCTACATCAAGGATGAGCTTCCCCCCCTCTAAGGTAGGCAAAACAGTAACGATGGCTGGACGGTCAATCCCTTTGATACGACCTAAACCAAGCAAGGACGCTGCCATCTGCGCTCCGGTACTACCCGCACTTACTAAGGCATCTGCCGTTCCTTCCTTGACCATGCGCGTAGCTACAACAATAGATGAATCCTTCTTCTTGCGAACAGCTTGAGCAGGATGCTCATCCATCTCGACGACCTCAGTGGCCTCCTGAATCTGGATTCTTTTCGGCAATTCACCCTGTGGCAAGCACTCCTTGATACGATCAGTCTGTCCAACAAGAATAACTTCAATGTCAAATTGTTCGACGCTACGGAGTGCGCCTTTGACAATCTCAACCGGGGCATGGTCCCCTCCCATGGCATCCACAGCGATTCTCATTTCGCTACTCTCCCTTCTTACTCTTCCAAGGGCTTTTCAATGGAAAAGACAACCCAAGTCCCGGATAATACCACCTCTTGGTCAACATAAGACTTAATTTGAACCCGGTACTTATTGTCTTTGTGGCTCAATACTTTCCCTTTTGCTAATACCACTTCACCATAACGGACTGGGCGTAAAAATTTCATATCGACGCTTCCCGTAACGACCATCTCCGCATTCACAAGGGCGATGGCTAAGGAATTAGCTTGAGCAAATAAATGATGTCCTCGCGTCACTCGCGCCCTGCTTAAGACCATTGACTCTTCAATTTTTAGCAGGGTTGATCCCGAATCGCCAACGCGCAGCTCACGTAACTCACCGACAAGCTCTGCTTCACCTAAGGACTTAAGGGTATCATAAGCTCCATGGGCAACTGCTCGGGTGCGTTCCCGGAGCTCAGGAATACTTAATTCAGTCCGGTCTAGGCGAATGGTTGAGACGCTTACCCCAAAATGTTTCGCGAGCTCTTCATCCGTGGAAAACGGATTATTTTCAATTTCCTCTCGTAACGCTTGATGGCGTTCATGTTTATGATGTCTTGTCATAATACCACCACTCTTATCATTTTACGACCTGGTACTAATATTATAACTTAGGATGTTTCTGCTGACAAGCAGCAAAGCAGTGATAGGTTAGGATACCCTAAAATACAACAATCTCCAACCACATGTTCAGGTGATTGGAGAGATAAAATAGACACGAATCATTTCAGCTTTTGCTGAGCTTGAAAGAAATCTTGCCAAGGGTCAGCACGACTCATCCTCGCCAGCGCCTCCGCCATATCGATACCGTCTGGGGCAATCGTGTCAAGTTCATCCCAGGCGATAGGCATGGACACCTTGGCTCCCTTTCTTGTTCTCAAGGAATAAGGAGCAATGCTGGTAGCCCCTCTGCCGTTGCGAATCCAGTCGATAAATATTTTGCCTGCTCGCTTAGCTTTTCTAACATTGCTTGTATACCGGTCGGGCCATTTTTGCTCCATGACCTCGGCGATGCCCCGAGCAAAATTATAAAATGCCTCCCAAGAAACGGTGGGCTTCAAGGGGACAACCACATGATAGCCTTTACCGCCGCTGGTCTTTAGATAGGCATTCAGAGAAAGCTCGGTGAGAATACTTCTAACATCCCGGACCCCCTGACGCACTCTACCTAGGTCCATTCCCTCATCCGGATCGAGGTCGAAAACCATCAGATCAGGCTTTTCCAGCTCATCGATGCGACTTCCCCAAGTGTGAAATTCCAGGGTCCCCATCTGCGCTTCCGAAATAAGCCCTCGTTTGTTCTCAATATAGAAATAATCTTCTATTTCTCCACTGCCGGTGGTCACCGGAAGAGTGATGATTCCTTTGCTATCCGGGCCAGGATGCTTTTTATAGAAGCACGTCTGAGAGATGCCCTTGGGACAGCGCACTATACTAAGGATTCTGTGGTCCACATAGGGTAACATACGCTCCGCTACCTTCTCGTAATAGCGGACCACATCCGCTTTTGTGATTTCTGGTTCGTCAAAGATCACCTTATCCGGATTGGTAATCTTTATCCCTGCGATGTCGATGCTGTTGCCTTTTGTTACCATTGGCTTCTCCCATTCTTTTGGTGTATCCAACCCTATTGGTGTATCCAATTCCTTGACGATGACTTCTCTTTGGATATCCCGGGGATGCTTATCCGCCTGCAAGCCTTTAAAGCTTGCCTGCCTTAGAAGCTGATCTTCCGTCCACTCGGCAAATTTAATTTCCGCGACCAGTTCAGGTTCAAGCCAAGTCATTCTTTCATTCGATCTTGGCTGGGGTGCTTCTGCGAAGGATGGCTCCCCCTTTTGCAAGCTTTTGAATTGTTCCGCCAGTTTCTTTCTTTCACGTTCACTGAAGCCTGTTCCGGCGCGTCCGCAATAGATGAAATCCTCACCTTCATAGATCCCCAGCAGGAGCGATTTTATTCCGCTGGTCTTTTTATCCGAAAGGGTATATCCCCCGATGATAAAGTTCTGCCTTTGCTCACATTTCAGTTTGATCCAGTCCCCGTTTCTCGTTGCGCTGTATAAGGAATCCATCTTTTTACCGATGATTCCCTCCATACCTGCCTCACAGGCAGCAGCAAAGCTCTCCTTTCCCTTACCCATCACATGCCGACTATAGTAGATGCTTCTGGGGGCATCCTTCAGCAAAGCTTCAAGGGTAGCTTTTCGCTCGATTAGGGGACGCCCTCGCAGATCCTCACCATCCAACGCCAGCAGATCAAAGACAATATATGTTAAGCTTTGCTCCTTGGGGTTCTTAAGGTAGTTTTGCAGAGCTTGAAAATCCGTCTTGCCCTCAGGGTCCGTAACGGTCATTTCTCCATCGAGAATCATTGCCCTGCCGGCAGCCATATTGATAAGGGCAGTGGCCACACCTGAAAACCGCCCGGTATAATCATTGCCGTTTCTGGTCATCAGCCGAACCCTATTGCCTTCCACAAACGCCAAGATCCGATAGCCGTCATACTTCAACTCATAAAGCCAATCCTCACCATCAGGAACCTTGGCTACCAGCTTTGCCAGCTGTACCTCCGCTCTCTCAAAAGGATTCCTTATGATCCTCACCTCGGCTCCGGCTTCGATTTCTAGCATGGAACGATCGGTCCGGATGCTGGTGGTAAATGTGGCAATCCCCGCTTCGGTTTTGGTGTATTCATCTTTCTCTTTCAGCAGAAGCCAGTTATCCTTCGTCTCTCCGTCCTTCGATTTTAGTCGGACCAAGGCCCATTTCCCCTTTAACCGTCTTCCGTTTAGAACGAACTTTAAGCTGCCCCCGCGCAGCCCTTCTTCCACATTGCCACGCGGCTCCCACAAGCCCTCATCCCAGAGCATAACCACTCCACCACCATATTCACCCTTGGGAATCGTCCCCTCAAAGTTCCTGTACTCAAGAGGGTGATCCTCCACTTGTACAGCAAGCCTCTTGTCATGTGTATTATAGGAAGGACCCTTAGGCACCGCCCAGCTCAAAAGAGTTCCTTGCCATTCCAAGCGCAAATCATAATGATCTTTGCGAGCCAGATGGTGTTGGACAACAAATCTTAACTGCTCATCACAATCTATTTTCCCTTCAGGCTCCAGCGTTTTGGCAAAATTTCTTTTTTCGTTGTATTCCCTCAGCCGCGTCGTCATAAAACTAGGCTAATTCCTTGTTTCTTTGGGCTTTATCCACGCTGGCCCTGAGAGCTTCCATCAGGTCGATGACTTTTCCGGTGTTGTCAGCCTCCGCAGTGACAACCTCCTTGCCGGAGATTTTTGACTCGATGAGCATGCGGAGCTTTTCCTGGTATTCATCCTTATATTGGGTGGGGTCAAAGGGAGTGTCCATGGCATTGATCAAGGTTTTGGCCATATTTCGTTCCTGCTCGGACACTTCCGGTTTTGAATACTGTTTTTGGAGCTCTTTGATATCCTCGGCATAGAACATCGTGGCAATGAGGATCCCCTCTTCCCGGGGAATAATCGCCATAAGTGTATCCTTTGTGCCCATGACGGTTTTCCCAATAGCAATCTTCTGTTCGTTCATCAGCGCGGCTCGCAAAAGCTCGAAAGCCTTCTCACCCCCTGGCTCAGGGGCGGCCTGATAGGTTTTATTGTAATAGACGGGGGAAATCTGGTTCAATTGGGCAAAATGCAGGATATGAATAGACTTCTCTTTTTCAGTCTTGATCTTTTCGATTTCTTCTTCGGTAACCACAACATACTTGCCATCATCGTACTCATACCCTTTGACAATGTCCTTCGCTGTAATTTCCTTTTCACAATGAGCGCAGGTCTTTTTGTACCGGATACGGCTTTTGTCTTCCTTATGCAGCTGATTGAAATGGATATCATTGTCTTGGGTAGCTGTGTACATGGCGATGGGAATCGAGACCATACCGAAAGTGATAACTGATTTACGCGAGATCATTAGGGATACACCTCCAGACCAAGGATTCTGCCATGGTTCTAACGCTCATACATCTTCATCTTTATTTTCCCTATAAGGAGCACGGAGTATACAACAAGCATAGAGCCTCAATCTAAAAGCCGGTCCCCATGGCTAGATTGTAAGTTCTAACTCACCAGGACCGGTTGTTTTGCTTTATCGCTTATAATACTTTTACTTGTGACTTTTTCACTTCATACCCTAACTTCTCGATAGCATTTTCGATATCCTTTACCGATATTTTTCCATCATCAAAGTTCACTTTTACTTTGCTCGAGTTAAATGAAACATTGACACTTTCTTTATCTACACCTTCTATAGCTCTTACGGCATTGTCTATCTTCTGTAGACATGACGGACAAGTTAATGTTCCTAATTGAATGGTTGCTTTTTGCATTTTCATCGCTCCCTTATGCTTTGTACTATAACTCTATTTTACACTGGTTATGGTTAATATAAATTGATTTAGATCAAGCTTTGTCTCTTTTTAATATCTTAGTTTGTAGCGAAGGAGTCTCATACCGTTGAAAATTACGACTAAAATACTTGCTTCGTGGACTAGCATGCCTATAGACATGTTCATCCATTCACTGAAGACGAGGCTGGCAAGGAGAATTAAGACAACTCCCACGGCGATAATAATATTTTGGCGCATGTTGTTTGCTGTTGCCTTAGTTAAGCCTAAGGCATGAGGCAAGCGACTAAAGTCTGAATTCATGAGGACAACATCAGAAGTTTCAATCGCAACATCAGTACCGCTTCCCATAGCAATACCGATTTGGGCCAGCGCAAGGGAAGGACTATCGTTTACTCCATCGCCGACGAAGGCGACGATTCGGCCTTTTGCTTGTAATTCCCCAATATATGCTGATTTATCTTCCGGCAACATGTGCCCATGAGCTTCTGTAAGTCCAAGCTCACGCGCTACTAGATCAACTGTTCCTTGGTTATCTCCGGAAAGAACGACTAGGTTTTTAACCCCTAGCTTTTTCAGCTTCTGCAGATCTTCTTTTACACCGGGACGAATTCGGTCACGAATACCCATGAGTGCTTTTAATTCACCATCAACTGCTGTTAGGACAAGTGAGTTACCATTCTTTTCGAAGCTGGCAATATCTATGCGAGCCTTATCAGTTAGCTCGACACTTTCTTGTTCCATGAGGGCAACATTACCGACGGCAACTCGATGTCCATCAACCTGAGCGACAATCCCGCCACCTTTTACAACATCAGTCTTTTCAACTGGATATAATTTTGTATTGCCAATATATTCTACAACTGCTTTAGCTAAGGGGTGGTCTGATTCATTTTCCACACTGGCAAGGTAACCTAATACTTCATTGACGTTCTCGGCATAGATCTGTTTGTCAGCTACCTTAGGATTCCCTATGGTTAGGGTACCCGTTTTGTCAAATACTACTGTATCAACCCTACTAAAGTCATTGATTACCTCACTACCTTTGAGTAAAACACCGTGCCGCGCTCCATTACCGATGCCGGCAACATTAGAGACAGGCACCCCGATAACTAAGGCTCCTGGGCATCCCAGAACTAATATGGTAATCGCTAGTTCAATATTTCGCGAAATTAACCCTACGATAATCGAGAGAACTAAAACGGCCGGAGTGTAATATTTGGAGAATCGATCAATGAACCGTTCCGCTTCTGATTTTGAATCCTGTGCTTCTTCAACTAACTCAATAATCCTACCAAAGGTGGTATCTTCACCGACACGATCAGCGACAATTTGCAGGGTTCCATTCTCCAAAATCGTTCCGGCATAGACTTGAGTATCCTTCTTTTTACTTACCGGTACAGATTCACCGGTAATACTCGCTTCATTGATATGACCTTCCCCACTTAACACTGTGCCATCGACAGGAACTTTGGCACCCGTTTTAACCAGTAATATATCCCCTACGTCTACCTCATCTACTTCTACTTCTTCAAATTCGCCATTTTCCATTTGTTTTAAAGCACTTTCCGGAGCCATCTCAGTTAATTCTTTGATTGCCGAACGTGTTTTATTCAAGGTACGCTGTTCTAAAAAAGCTCCAAATAAGAACAAGAAGGTGACGATAGCTGATTCTTCAAAGTTCCTAATTAAAAATGCCCCGACAACTGCGATTGTGACCAAAACATCAATGCTGACGACCTTCACCCTTAATGCTTGATAGGCTTGGATAGCAATAGGTGCAACTCCCAGTATTGAGGCGGTAGCTAAGAACCAAATAAATAGTTCACTATTTTCAAAAGCAAATCTGCTTATAAAAGCCATGGCAATTAAAATTGCGCTGACCCATGTTATGTGATTTTTCTTACCTAATATAAACTTTTGCATCCCAATTCTCCTTCCTCCGCATTTTCTGTTTCCAAGATACCTTCGCATGATTTCCAGAAAGCAATTTGCAACAATTGCTTTCTGGATAATAGCCAATTCTGTTTAAGCTTGATAAGCTTTATCTACTTCGGCTAACATGTTATACACCGCTTCATAGCTTTCACAAACATCACGCGGAACCGTGTAGTTATGGGTAACTTCACGTAATTTTGCCAGTTCTTCATTCAATTCAGGCTTTTCTGCTCCCGCACCTTTAGTCTTTTTTGCGATTGCCTCAAAAAGTTGACGAACTTCATGAAACTCCGGGTGATTACCGCCATGAACTCTGTCCACGATGGGTACATATTGCTCTAAGGTTTTAAAATGTTTTTCCTTCACTTGATTAAAAGTTAATTGCTTTGACATATCAATTCCCTCTTTCTTGTTATTTGATTTTATGAGTTTATTGTACAAAGGATCTTAAAAAATTAAATTGACCCAAATCAATTTATCTAAGATTGTATTTATATATTTTCCTCCAAATAAAAAAAATCATCTCTTCATATCAGATGATTTTATGTAACCAAATATCTCCGGAAATATAATTGACCTAGATCAAGATATAAAGAAAGCAAAAAAAGAAGCCTTACGGCTTCTCTCTCGTTGTGATTACTCACCCATCGAAACTACTTCCTTAGCTTTATAAAAGCCGCAGCTTGGGCAAATATGATGTGGTAATGTAGGTTTATGACATTGGGGGCATTCAATGTGGTTTGGAGCTGTTAACTTCCACATTGCCCGACGTTTACGAACTCTGGATTTGGATTGGCGATGTTGACCAACACCCATGGATTACACCCCCTTTTAACTTTCGAATAATTAATCTTCACGAGGCCAGCTGGCTAATGCTGCAAGACGGGGATCCACTTGATCCT
The DNA here is from genome assembly GCA_050251735.1 of Desulfitobacterium sp. Taxonomy (GTDB): domain Bacteria; phylum Bacillota; class Desulfitobacteriia; order Desulfitobacteriales; family Desulfitobacteriaceae; genus Desulfitobacterium. The sequence goes on along the minus strand of JBFWMF010000001.1, from coordinate 227,911 downwards.
GGACACAGTCACAAGATTGAAGGTTGTGGTTCACACCGCAAACAGGGCACAGCCCTTTACACTCAGAAGAACAGATAAACCTCATCGGTAAGGCCAACACGATTTGCTCAAGAATGCGCTCACTGAGTTCGATTTCATCCTTCTCGAAAACCAGCACAGTCTCCATTTGTTCTTCCATTGCTTGGGGAGCATATACCCACTCATCTTCATAGTCCTGATGAATCGTATAATGAAAAGGTTCCAGGCAACGACCACATTGAGCATTAACCTCAGCATCAATCGTACCTTGGACAAGCAAAGAATCCCCCGTATTGTTCACCTGAAGTTGAACGTGCACAGGAGCGACAAACGTAATGCCCTCAAGCTCTGATTCAAAAGCAGAAAAATCCTCGTTTAAATCAAAGTGAGCAGTTCCATTTTCATCGCGGCGAATTTGAGCGACATTAATTATCACAATGACCACTCCAATACACAACCATTATTATAGTTGGCTAGATTTTCTTTGTCAAGGAAAACTCCTTAACCCTTACTTACAATATCTAAAGTATCTAAAGCGATCATCAATTCTTCATTGGTAGGAATAACGAGCACTCGACAGGTTGCCTCAGGGATGGAGATGTCGAGCTCTTGACCGCGGGTTTTATTCTTTTCCGGATCAAGGGTTGCACCAAGGTAATCCAACCCATCCACAACCGTTGCCCGCATTTCGGCTGAGTTTTCGCCTAGGCCAGCTGTAAAGATGATAGCATCTGCACCGTCTAATACTGCTGCATAGGATCCAATATATTTTTTTACATCATGAGCAAAAACTTGCAAGGCTAAGCCGGCACGGTAATTTCCCTGATCACGAGCTTGCTCAATATCCCGAAAATCACTGCTCACCCCAGAAAGTCCTAAGACTCCGCTCTTTTTATTAAGGAAGTCATTCACTTCATCAGAGGATAGATTTTCCTTCTGTTGAATGAACGATACGATTGCAGGGTCTAAGTCACCGGAGCGAGTCCCCATCATAAGTCCTTCCAAGGGAGTAAAGCCCATGGAGGTTTCGATGGATTTTCCATCTTTAATAGCAGTGAGGGAAGAGCCATTGCCCAAATGGCAGCTAATCAGCTTCAAGCCTTCGATAGGGCGACCCAAGAGTTCCGCAGCGCGTTGGCTTACATATTTATGAGACGTCCCATGGAAACCATATTTTCTGATTTTATATTTTTCATAAAGTTCATAGGGCAAGCCGTAGAGATAGGCATGGGGAGGCATGGTTTGATGAAAGGCCGTATCAAAAACTGCGACTTGAGGCACACCGGGCATGAGTTTTTGACACGCTTCAATGCCTGCGATATTAGGTGGATTATGAAGAGGCGCTAATTCAATGCACTCCTCAATGGCCTGCATAACTTCATCATCAATCAGCACGGAGCTGGCGAATTTCTCACCGCCATGGACCACACGATGACCCACAGCACCGATTTCATCTAGGCTTTTTAGCACCCCATATTCAGGGTTTACTAAAGCGTCTAATACTAATTGTATGGCTACCGTATGATTGGGAATTTCCGCAGTGATAATCTCCTTTTCGCCAGAAGCCGGGCGATGAGTTAAGACTGCCCCGGGAAGTCCAATCCGTTCAACTAAACCTTTGGCGATAGGAGTCTTGGTATCCATATCAAGCAATTGATACTTCAGCGAGGAACTCCCACAGTTAATTACAAGAACCTTCACAATAAATTACCCCCTAATTTTCTTTTCCACCCATTTTTCTTCTTTTCTTTTTTTCTCTCTTTTCTTGCTTCTTCTATAAGAATGCAAAAGATGCTCTCTTATCATTTTGCCCAGAATGAGACATTCTCTTACCTCTTTTGAAGCTATCTATAAGGAAATAACACAAATACGTGTGAATTTTTCTCTCTTCACACGATAAAGGATACTTACTTCAGTGGAGCTTCACTTCCTCTGAAGCTTAGTAGACTTGCAAAGCAGGCTAGTTTTCTATGTCTATGCATGGAAAACACTTTTTAAGTTTAACACAAATCATCGACATTTCAAGTCTTAACCAAAAATGCGAATAATGTCGGAAAGTTTAGACTTCGCCGCAGTCCTCCCCAAAGCAATAGCTTCTTCAGCCTGATCAAATTGTAAGACACCAATATGTCCTACCTCAGGTTGAACAAGCAAATCAGCGTGGTCCTTTTGAGTTCGAAAGACTTCTTCTTCCAGTATCTCTAACGATTGCATCATCACATCCATAGCCGTGTTGAGCTTGGCTGATAATCCTTTCTTCACATCCACTGCTAAAATTTTTTCCGCGCCCAATCCCTTAGCTACCATGATAGGCAGACGATTTTTAACCGCCCCATCCACGAGGGTACGACCTTGATAACAATAGGGCTTAAATACACCGGGTATGGAAACGCTAGCTCGAACTGCGTGGGCTACGCTACCTTCTCTAAAAACAACCCTTTCCCCCGTTTCAATATCCGTTGCCACAATAGCTAAGGGGATCCGTAGTTCAGCAAAGGTTAAATCCTTAGTGAGAAGTCGCATAGCTTCTAAGAACTTCTCTCCTTTGACAAAGCCGTCTCTGGAAACGGAAAAATCAATGAGCCTTTTGCTAAATCCTTGGTAGGTAATCAAGCGTTCCAAGCGATAAAGGTCAACCCCCGCCGCCCAGAGTGCACCAAAAACAGCTCCGATGCTGCAGCCCACGATACAATCGACCTCGACCTGTTCTTCTTCTAGCACCTGCAAAAAACCCAGATGAGCCAGCCCCCGCGCTCCGCCTGACCCCAGAACCAATCCTCTTTTCATGATTCGCCCTCCTGATGACCAAAACTCTTCTAACCAGCTCTCTTTCTCCATATATATTTATGTGGAAGGACGGGTGATATATGGCTGCTATCTTTCGCATATTCCCATTTTTTCTCTTAGGTTTAGTCATGTTTTATTTTCCCCAAGAGGTAGTTCGAGCGGCTGCGGACGGCCTTTCCCTATGGTGGCGCTATGTACTGCCGGCGCTTTTGCCATTTTTCATCCTTTCGGAGCTCTTACTTGCCTCAGGCTTTGTTCACTTTATGGGAGTATTAGTAGAGCCCTTAATGCGCCCCATCTTCCGTCTCCCGGGGCAAGCTTCCTTTGTGGTGGCCATGAGCTATACCTCAGGCATCCCGATTGGCGCTGTACTGACCACTAGGCTACGCGAAAAAAAGCTTCTTACCCGCGTAGAAGGAGAACGACTCTTAGCCTTCACCTGCAATCCCAGCCCAGGATTCATGTTCGGGGCGGTCGCTTCCAGCATGTTGTTAAGGCCTGAGCTTGGCATCGTTCTTGTCGGGTCCGTTTATCTAGGGAATCTCCTTGTCGGAATCCTTTTCCGTTTTTATCGGTCTAGTGAATCTATAAATTATCCTCCTTCCTCGCCTTCTCTACGTAAAGCCTTCCAAGAGCTACAGGATGCCCAGAGACAAGACCCACGGCCATTTGCCCAACAGCTTGGCGATGCCGTTCGACAGGGTATCAATACCCTTCTCTTGGTAGGTGGCTTCATCGTCTTTTTCTCTGTATTAGTCAATTTGTTGGAATCTATCCATGTCACCCAGATCCTCGGCAGTCTTTTATCTCGACTCACGGGTGGGCTGATTACGATTCAAGTCGTCTCTACCCTAATGACCGCTTTTCTTGAAACAACCTTAGGCTGTCGGTCGGTCATTAACACCTTTTCCAGCCTTCATCTCCAGATTGGGTTCCTAGCTGCGGCCTTAGGCTGGGGGGGGATTTCCTCCTTTGCCCAAGTTGCCAGCTTCACCAGTACCACAGATTTGCGCTTACTTCCCTTTGTGGTGGGGAGGGGACTTCACATGATATTCGCCCTAGTTCTCAGCCAGATTTTTCTAAGCCTTATGAAATTCCCCGTCTTCGCTCTCCAGCTCAAGCCTGGCCCATTTAGTCTCATGGAAACCTGGCGCCTGAGTTCATGGTTCTTCTGTGCTACCATGCTTATTTTCTTAGGACTCAGCTTTTGGATGCGAGCTTTCTTCTCCCGCAAATAACTACCGAGCGTATCACGAAAAGCGAAGTATAGCAAAGCACAAAAGTGAAGTGTAGGACTTGTAATTTAAATCACAATACAATGTGCCACTAAGGGGTACCCGGAGGTATCCCCTATTCTTTCGGCTCACTTGTTTGTCCATTGCTGAAGCCTCTAAGACTCCACTTGCTGCATGTTTCCTTTATCGTTTGGCTTTTCTCGCTGATCCCGTTTGGCTAAATTCCGTAGATCTTCTCGATTGCGGCGTACAGACTGCAAGGTTTCTGCAACACTTTGCTCTACTTGGAGCAACATCTCATCTGTGTACTGGATCGCTCCCAATTTTACCTCTTTAGCATAAGCCTGGGCTTGGCGGGCAATATCTTCTGCATAACCCTGCGCTTGCTTCACGACCTCGCTCTCTTCAGCCATTTTTTCGATGTAGCTTTTGCCCCGCTCGACCAAACGTCCGGCTTCTGCTTGCGCTTCATCCATAATCTTTTGTCGTTCTGCCAGCACCCATTTAGCATTTTGGAGCTCCTCGGGAAGCGCTGTTCTCACCCGATCGAGTAAGTCAAAAATCACATTATCATCCACTAAAACTTTCCCTGTCATGGGGATCTTGGTTCCACGATCCACAATCTCTTCTAATTCATTGAGTAGTGCTAATACTTCATTTTCCAAGAGGATCCTCTCCTATCTTTTAATCCATTCTTTGCAGATACCAAATCTTTGTATCTCCGTATTCTCCCGTTTTCCTGATCTCAAAGGGAGCTTCATTCCCAAGGCTTTCATCCTTCGCAGTTTCGACAACAATGACTCCGGAATATGTAAGTCGGCATGGATTGAGCAAGTGCTTTAGGGACTTTTCGGCAAGGCCCAAATGATAGGGCGGGTCAATAAATATAAGGTCAAAAATCTCTTCTTGATGCCGCGCTAGATAGTCAAAGGCATCCATCTCCATAAGCTTGGCATTCTGCACACCCAAATGTTCAATATTTTCTTGAATCACCTGTTGAGCGATTCGATTTTTTTCAGTAAGTACTGCTTCTTTCGCCCCTCGCGACAAGGCTTCAAGAGCTAAATTCCCTGTACCTGAGAACATATCCAATACTCTGGCCTCAGGGACTTTTTCTCGTAGCACATTAAAAATGGCTCCTTTAATCTTATCTGCGGTAGGACGAGTGTTTACCCCAGGTACAGCCTTTAGACGCTGTCCGCGATAATCCCCAGCAATAATTCGCATCAAATTTCACGACCTTTGAGTGGGCTAATGCTGATACCATCTATTTTACTTCAGCAAATCTCTATTTTATATCAGCATAAGTATAACACAATCTTCAAAATTCTTCCCTAAAATTCTTGAATAAAAGTTTTTTTGCAGAGAATACTAAAATTGGTCATCGAAAATTTCTCATCGAGACCTTCCCCCATCCAGTTCTTCCTTTCGTTTTTCACTTGGTCACTGGTCGCGAGGGCCAGTGATTTTTTTTGACGCATCTAAAACTGGTATATTAAGGAGGTCTAATCTCTTGAAAAAAGCAGATCTTTTGCGCGCCTTTAATGTGAATATTGATCTGGCAGTTGAAGCCCATGAATTATTAAGAGGAGATGCCGATACCGAAATCCCCGGGGTGAGTATGGAGGTAGATAACCTCGATCATGCCACGGTGACCACGATTAAGATCTTAAATGAGCAAGGTGTCCAGGAAATGGGACGCCCTCAAGGAACCTATATCACCATTGATGTCCCAGAAGTACATGATAATAATTATTTGACCCATCAAGATATCACCAAGACTCTCTCCGATGAGCTGACCGAATTGATGAACTTATCCGAAGACGCCAGTATTCTCCTTGTCGGATTGGGCAACTGGAATGCGACTCCTGATGCTCTTGGTCCTCAGGTCATTGATAAAAGCTTAGTGACACGCCACCTGTTCAACTATACTCCCGTTGAGCTGCAGGGCAAGCTGCGTAAAGTCAGTGCCATCGCCCCCGGTGTTTTAGGAATAACCGGTATCGAAACTGCAGAAATCATCCGCGGCATTGTTGAGCATGTTAAGCCGGATCTCGTCATAGCTATCGATGCCTTAGCTGCCGGCTCTCTAGAACGCATCGGCACAAGTATTCAAATCTCCGACACAGGAATCTCACCGGGATCTGGAGTGGGGAATCGACGCACCGGAATCACCGAAGAAACACTGGGTTGCCGAGTGATCGCCATCGGTCTTCCCACAGTTATGAATGCCGCTATTATTGCTAACAACTGTCTTGAATCCTTATTGGATGAGTTAAAAACCAGCCCAGCCCTCTTTCGCCTCTACAAGGAATTCAGCCCCATAGTCTTTGAAGAGATTTTAGAAAAGGCCTTGTACCCTTATCATAACAATCTTATGGTCACTCCTAAGGAGGTCGACTCCCTTATTCAGAACACCGCGCGTATTATCGCCGGAGCTTTAGGCATGAGTCTTCATCCCGGCATTAGTACCGAAGAATATCAGATGTATATGCAATAACAATTTCTAAGCGGACCCAAAAGAGAGGGCGTGTATGATGAAGATCACACATGCCCTCTCTAAAAAATTACACAAGTTGAATATGAAGATGAGGTCCCGAGCTATTTCCGGAATTACCACTATAACCAATCAGATCGCCGCATTTGACAGCCTTATACGCGATAACAACATTATTTTCAGTATAATTCGTACCCGATGAGGAAGGATAACAATTCTCAATATAACTTGGTGTGGAATAACCGTTCAGACTGGACAGATGACCATATTGAATATACGAAGCTGTTCTGCCATCCGCTGTTTGCCATCCAGAGTCAGGTGTTAATCTTATTCCTCGGCCAAGGCTAAGGTACGAATCGGGGCTGGTTTGGGACCTTTTCCCCCAAATATATGCGAATTTGAAAGTCCCATCACACATCGCATACACCGGGGTTCCTCTGGATACTCTAAAGTCCGCATGATTCCTTCCTGTAAAATTCAGGGAAGGGTTAATAGGATCCTTCATGATTTTTGAGGTAGCGAGCCTTTTTGTTTCGATATATGCCCGCTTTTTTTGAGTGCCGGAGATATTATACTCGATGAAGGTAAAATTACCACTTACTTCATTAAAGGCAATTACCGACTCCGTTCCTACCGAACCAGCCGCTTGATACCCCGTTCCCGGACCAGTATAAGTAATTGCAGCACTTGCTGTTTTGGCAGTGCCCGATAGAGTCCTTAAGATAACGCTACCACTAATGCTGGATAACTTACTGGTTTGGATATACATTCTTTTCTTAGTCGCTGTGGTACCAATGAAGTACTCAATGTAGTACCAAGCGCCTTCCTGCCATACAATGATGACAGTCTCGTTCGGACCTACAGAACTTCCTTCGGAGGGATACAAGCTAGTGCTTGGCCCAAAGTAAACCCGACTATCGCTTACCGCTATACCTGTTGCCACTTTCATGATCCCCTTACTTAAATAATATCTGCAAAACATCCTTAAATTGCAGTTGTCTTGTATCGTGGATAAATAACCCATAGGGTTAATATTAGGTTTATTATTATATGACGAAAAGGTTTAAGAGGTGTTGTTAAATATCTTTCTATCATCATGAAATAAGGAAACAGAGGTTGCTTGATGAATTGCCATCGTTACAACCTCTGCTTAATTTCCTGCCCCTCTTCCGCTAAAGCTAAAAAGAGACAACCTGGGTTTATGTCAAATTTGGCACCAGTGCCAAATTTGAAATGCCCAACTCGTCCAGGAAGCTTGTCTCATACTCTTCACCACACACAAAACCATGGGGCTGTGTTTTCACACAGCCCCATGGTTTAAAATCAAATCTAGGTAGTAGGGGTCTTCTTATGCTTACGATTTGCGATGCCGATTTCCTGTGCGACTTCATACTTAAATTGCTCCATCGCAGCATTCAAAACGGGTTGATTCGTTTGTTTGGTATCTGCCATGCGTAAGCCCTCCTCTTTGTTTTGCAAATCTTTCGGCAGACCTACATCGCTGCTATAACGATTAATTGTTTTACTTCACTTCGTTTTTATTATCTTCTAAGACTGTCCTAATCATTCCCGACAATTGATGGGTAAGTTGGAATTTAATGAAGGCCCACATTTTCTATTGAAAAAAATTGATCACATGCTTCCCACACTCTGGCATATCGCTCAGGATGGGCGAGAACCTTTTGCGTAAACTGATAGGCTTGTTCCACCAGTCGACCATCCCTGGACAAATCCGCCAGACGCAATTCCATAAGGCCATGTTGTCTTGTCCCTAATAGCTCGCCGGCTCCCCGAAGCTTTAAGTCCTCCTCAGCTATTTTAAAACCATCCTGGGTCTCACAGAGAACATCCAGGCGACGACTATTTTTCGTATCGGATAAGAGGAAACAAAAGGACTGTTCACTTCCCCTTCCCACTCGACCTCTGAGCTGATGCAGTTGAGCTAAACCAAATCGTTCTGCCCCTTCGATCACCATAACGGTAGCATTTGGCACGTCGACCCCTACCTCAATGACAGTAGTGGAAACGAGAATATGGACCTCCCCTCTCTGAAAGGCCTCCATAATCTCTTCCTTTTGCGCCCCTTTCATGCGACCATGAAGCAAACTTACCTGACGGTGGGGAAACCGTTCCTGCAAGGACTCAAAGCGTTCCGTAGCCGAAATCAAGTCCAAGCTTTCCGACTCCTCCACGAGAGGGCATACTACATAGACCTGCCTCCCCTTGTCCATCTGCTCATCCATGAATTTTTCCAAGCTCGGTCTGCCACGCTCCGTGAGTTTACGGGTGATGATTGGTTTACGACCGGCAGGCATTTCATCAAGAACCGAAAGCTGGAGATCCCCATAAAGGGTTAAGGCCAGAGTACGGGGAATCGGAGTCGCTGTAAGGACTAGGACATGAGGGTTCTCCCCTTTAGTCTGGAGGGAAGTTCTTTGCTTGACACCAAAGCGATGCTGTTCGTCAGTTATGGCTAATCCCAAGGAATGAAATTGCACACTTTCTTGGATTAAGGCATGGGTTCCCACGATGACCTGCGCCTTTCCGTAGGCAATTTCCGAGAGAATCTTATCCCGTTCGCTCTTCGTCTGACTACCTAAAAGACAAACAACATTTACCCCGAGGGGCTTAAAGGCCGCCGCTAAGGACTGATAATGCTGTAAAGCCAAGATCTCAGTGGGAGCCATCATGGCGCCCTGATACCCTGAGCCTACAGCCATCAGTAAGGCCGCCATAGCCACCGCTGTCTTTCCTGAACCCACATCCCCTTGAACCAAGCGAGCCATGCCTTTGGTCTCAGACATATCACGAAAGATCTCTTGAATTACCCGCTTTTGCGCATGGGTTAGTTCAAAAGGAAGCTGGGCATAGAAGCGTTTGACTAGCTGTTCCCCGCCCTTCAGTTGAGGACTATCATCCTTATGCACCCCTGCTCTTAAGCGAGCAACAGCTAATTGCAAAAAAAGCACTTCTTCAAAAACCAAGCGCTCTCGAGCTTGACCCAGACTATGAAAGGTTTGGGGGAAATGAATCTCTTGATAAGCTTGGGCACGAGAAAACCATCTGCCCTCCTCCTCAGCTGGTAGAAATTCAGGGAATAACTCTAAGGCCTGATTCATAACCCCCTCTATGATACCCCGTAGGACTTTTGAAGAAAGTCGAGCGGTTTCTGAATAAACCGGGATGATCTCAGCAAGTTTTACTGTCCCGGACTTTTGAATATCAGTGGCTTGAATCTCCGGAACCCGTTGCTGCCATCGTACCTTTCCTGTCACAATCACCGAGGTACCCACGGGAAACTGCTTAAAAATAAAGGTTTGATTAAACCAAACCCCGTAGATTAAGCGCCCGTCTTGTTCGATGCTCAGCTTCACAACCTTAATCTTACCTCGGGAGAGCTGGCTAGCAACGACTTTGCCGGCGATAGTCGCAACTTCTCCATCCTTTAGCTCGCCAATCCGGCGCAAACTCCTATCCTCATAGCGGCGAGGAAAATAAAAGAAAAGATCCCTTACATTATGTAAACCAAGCTGGGCAAGGAGCTTCGCGCGCTCCGGTCCTACCCCCTTCAGATACTGTAAGGAGCGCGGGGGATTAGACTTTGCGGTTCTCTCCTTACCATGTATGTCTGGGCCATGAGAGTCTACGCTATGAGAGCCCAGTCCATGTGAGTTTGCCACATGTGAGTCAGCACCACGGGAGTCTATGTCATGCGAATCTGCAGCCTCGGAATTTAGCGATCGACTAATCCGTTTCGGTTGACCAAGACTCTTCTGGGGACCCAGGTTCAACTCAAAGAATTCTGTAAATTCACTAGGTTCACTAGGTTCACTACGTTCAGTAGATTTTGCTGACTTTACTGGCACAGTTATCCCTATTACATCTTGCTTTCGGTCTACTTGCGAGGATGATTCCGAACCCTGTTGTTCTTCGACAAAACGGCGCAGATGGGCAAGCGCCTGGCGGCGTTGTAAAGGACTCCAATCCTTATAGCGATGGGTTATATCCTTAAGCACGCTAAAATCCTCATCATGCTCCAATTGCTCTAAACGGCTGAGAATACCCTTTAAAAACAAATGGAAGCCACCCACAACCCCCGTATTGCAGCAGCCCTGCTTTTCTTCTGCCACCATGGCGCGTTGGAGATGATTCAAAACTATTTTGCTCTGGTTGCCGATCATAAGAAATCCGCCTGAATCCTTTGACCGGTGGGAGTAATTGCCAATCCCCCTTGAGCCGTTTCCCGAAGTGAGCAGGGCATACTTTTGCCGATTTCTTTCATGGCATCGATCACTTCATCAAGAGGAATAGCACTTTCTATACCAGCCAAAGCCATCTCGGCTGCTGCAAGAGCAACCGTCGCAGCTGTAGCATTACGCTTGACACACGGCACCTCCACAAGGCCAGCCACTGGATCACACACCAACCCTAGGAAGGATTTCATAGCTATGGCGACAGCATGAGCGCATGCAGCAGGACTTCCTCCCGCCAGCTCAACGGCTGCTGCGGCTGCCATCCCAGCGGCAGACCCGATCTCAGCTTGACATCCACCTTCAGCTCCCGAGACATTGGCTCGGTCAGCAATGATCATGCCGATCCCCGCGGCACAAAATAAGGCCATCACCACTTCTTCTTCAGAAGACTGGAGAGCCTCCTCGGCTGTCAGCAATACTGCCGGTAGCACACCACAGGACCCTGCGGTGGGAGCGGCAACAATCTTTCCCATACTGGCATTGACCTCTACTACAGCTAAGGCTCTGGCGATAGCTCCATTCACTCGGTCCCCGATTAAGCTCTTCCCTGAGCTTCGCCATTGGTTTACTTTAAGAGCTTCGCCGCCCACCAATCCAGATAAAGATTTTCTTTCTCCGGTCAATCCGCTTTGGACAGCTTCCCTCATAACTTGAAGGCTTTGAACCATACGACTTCTCAACTCATCCTGGGTTTTTTCTGCCTCCTCGGCTTGCTCGAAAAGGACGATTTCGCCGATTTTCTTCCCTTTTTGCTCGGCAAGGGATACATAATCCATGGTGGAACGCATGCGCTTCCCTCCTTATTCTAAAGGTTCAATAGCCATGGCTTCATTTACTGCCGGAAGCTTTTTAATCAAAGCTAAAGCAGCTGGGTCGATGGCCTGATCTGTCTCGATTACCATCAGGGCATGTGCCCCTTTTTTCTCCCTGGAAACTCTCATTTGGGCAATATTGATTTGAGTCGAGGCAATCAAGGAGGTGACTTGGGCGACCACTCCCGGCAGATCATTTTGTAGAACGACTAAGGTATGATAATCTCCCATGATTTCAACCCTAAACTCATTGATGCCTTGAATCTTAATTCGTCCACCACCGATGGAAGAGCCAATAACGACAACCTCGCGCCCTTCCCCGTCCTTCAGACTGATTTTTACCGTGTTGGGATGAACATCCCCCAAATCTTCTGCCTTAAAGTGAATGGATAGGCCTTGCGCATCAGCAATGAATTGGGCCTGCGGAATCCTCTCGTCGTCTGTACGCATCCCCAATAGCCCGGCAATTAAGGCAAGATTTGTACCGTGGCCTTTGCCTGTCTCCGCAAAGGAACCATGTAGCGTCAACACCGCTTCTAGCGGCTGAACTCCACATATTTTCCTAGCCATAGCACCTAACCGCACTGCCCCTGCAGTATGTGAACTAGAGGGCCCCACCATAACCGGTCCAATCAAATCAAAAACGGTACTCCGTCCCATAACGCTCTCTCCTTATTCTTCCGAATACTCCCCTAACTCTCTGTTCAATCAAATATTATCTTTCGCTATCATTGTAAAAACCCCTCCGGATCGCTCCGGAGGGTATTTTTTGCAAATTCATTATCTCTAATTATTCTACCCCAAAAATATAATAATATAGGGGTTGGTGACCGGGGTAGAGTTCTAGCTCGATATGGGAAGCCTCTGCTTCAATCCAAGCCCTCAGCTCTTCTGCTTGCTCTTCTGTAACATCCTCTCCGTAGAAAACCGTCACTAAATCATGGTCCTTCCACTTCATGGTGTCCAGGGTTTCCTTAGCAACCTGCAAAAGGTCTTTTCCTGTGACTTGAATAACATCCTCAATCAATCCCAAGATATCACCTTCACAGATTTCCAGTTCTCCAAATTGAGAATCGCGAACAGCGTAGGTAACTTCTCCTGATTTAATGAGAGGTAGTCCATCCTCCATATTCTTGGCGTTTTCAGCACCATCGGCTTGAGGATTATAATTCACTAAGGCCGAAATGCCTTGAGGAATCGATTTAGTCGGGATAATATACACATTGCGGTCGGTCACAAGCTCTTTTACTTGACGAGCGGCCATGACAATATTTCCGTTATTAGGAAGAATATAAACATTCTTGGCCGCTACCTTGCGTACCGCCTCGACGATGTTCTCTGTGCTGGGGTTCATGGTTTGTCCCCCAAAAATAACTTCATCCACGCCTAGGCTTCTAAAGACATCGGCAATGCCTTCCCCCATAGCTACAGCAACAATACCATGTTCTTTCTCTTCCAAAGGTGTCTCCTCCAAAGACCCCTCTTCGAGCTCCTCATGCTTCTGAGCATGAGCCATGGCTTCATTTTGCTCCAGCATATTATGGATTGCCACTTGGTGAAGCGATCCCCATTGGACAGCATAATCCAAAATCTTGCCTGGGTTCTTGACGTGGACGTGGATTTTGACGACTTCTTCAGTTCCGACTACCAAAAGTGAATCGCCACTTGCCGCTAAATCCCCACGGATCTTTTCCACGCGCAGATTCTGTCCTTTGACCAAGAATTCCGTACAATAAGGGAACTCCAAATCTTCAACAGCAGTGATTCCCCGTATCATCTGTGGTTCAGCTTGCGGTGTCGCGGGAACGATCTCTTCCTCAAATTCCTGACCTTCCAGAGCTGCAATCCAACCGCTTAAGATAATCAGAAATCCTTGTCCCCCGGCATCGACAACCCCAGCTTGCTTTAAGACAGGAAGCATATCAGGAGTTTTATCAAGGGTCAGCTGGCCCCGAACATAAGCGTCCTTTAGTATCTGTAAAGGAGTGGCACCATGCTTAGCACTATTTTGAGCACCCTTAGCCACTTCACGGGCTACAGTGAGAATGGTCCCCTCCACAGGCTTCATCACGGCTTTATAGGCAGTGTCTACCCCTACCTGCAGGGCTTGGGCAACCTGCTGACCACTTGCTTCCTTGTGGCCTTCTAAGCCTTTAGCTATACCCCGCAAAAGCTGAGATAAAATCACGCCTGAGTTTCCACGGGCACCCATTAAGGATCCCATGGAAACTGCTGTCGCAACTTCTGCAACAGAAGCTCCCGAAGTCTTCTCCGCATCCTTGACAGCTGATTGAATCGTGAAGTTCATATTCGTTCCGGTATCACCATCGGGTACAGGGAAGACATTCAAGGCATCCACATCATGCTTTTTGCGTTCCAATGCCCTGGCACCGATGCGCATCATCTGTTTCCACTGCAGTCCAGTAATCATATTGACTGTATCTCCATCTGATTTCAAAATAATCCCCCTACTCTATCAGAACCAGGTTATTCCAGGACACGAACCCCCTGGACGTTGACATTGACTTGCGCAACCTTCAGGCCGGTTAGATTCTCGGTGGTATAGCGAACGCGTTCCATAACATTCGTAGCTACCTCAGAAATCTTGACACCATAACCAACTATAATATACAAGTCAATGACGACCTGCTGATCGTCGATAGATACAACAACTCCTCTGGCAAGATTTTCTCTGCCCAGAAGCTCGGAAAACTTATCAGTAGATTTCCGGGAGGCCATTCCCACTAGCCCGTAGCATTCGACCGCGGCCGCACCGGCGATGGTTGCTATTACCTCTTCTGAAATATCGATTTTCCCTAAATTATTATTAATCTCTTGACCCATATTCAAGGACCTCCTTTTCGGCTGTGTCCATATCGTCACTATTTTACCAAGTATTAATGAAATGTTCAATAAAAATCAACCTTTGCCGGAAAAGCTCAGGAAAAACCTTGCTTATCTCTCAGACATCTGATAGAATACATAAGTATCATTTCCGGTGTAAAGGAGGTAAGAGCATGGCTAATGTATGTGCTATTTGCGCAAAAGGGGTTGCTACAGGTATTCAGGTCAGCCACTCCCATATCCGGACAAAGCGGACTTGGAAACCTAACCTGCAAAAGGTTCACGCCCTCATCAATGGAACTCCAACTCGGATCAGTGTTTGCACCAGATGCTTACGGTCCGGCAAAGTCCAACGTGCAGTGTAATTACAAACAACTCATAATATAGAGTGTAAGCTTGGCTGGTATTGACTTAAGTTGATACCAGCTTTAGTTTTTTATTTTATGAGCCCGAGGCAACTCGGGCTCTTTCTTTTGTATTATCATAACACGGACACTGCGTTATTACGCTGATTTCTCGAATTATTTGGCCTGTTGATAAAGCTCACGCAAATCTGCTTCGTCGAAGTTGTAATGCTCATTACAAAAATGACAGATTAATTCAGCATGCTGATCCTCGAGTAGATCTTCAAGGCCTTCTTTGCCCACGCTGATCAAAGTCTCGCTCACTCGCTCTTTGGAACAGCTACAGCAGAAGTGCACCGGCCGTTTTTCCAAGACCCGGTATTCCAAGTCTCCCATTAAATTACCCACCAGATCCTCCATGCTATCACTGTCCGCAGCGATCTGACTGATCCCCGTGATCTGGGACAAACGGTTTTCCAGCATCTGAATGCTTTCTTCGGACGCACCTGGCAACAATTGGAACAACATCCCTGCCGCTCCGGCCACATGGTGATCCTTCTCCACAAGAACACCTAGTAGAGCAGCCGAGGGGACCTGTTCAGAGGTAAGAAGATAATGAACCAAATCATCGGCAATTTCCCCGCTGACAATGGGGACCATGCCTGTATAGTTCTCGCCATTGCTTAGGCTACGACTCACACAAAATTCTCCAGCTCCAACCGCACCGGCTACATCCAGCTTCCCTTTCTCATTTAAAGGAAGGTCGACCTGGGGCTCATGAACATACCCGCGCACCTCGCCACGGGCGTTGCCAACGGCGACGACACCGCCTAAGGGGCCGTCCCCAAGCAAGCGTAAAGTGATCGCCTCTTCCGCCTTCATGGAGCTCGCCAACAGCAGGGAGGCTCCCATGAGTCGTCCTAAGGCTGCTGTGGCCACCGGCGTCGTTTGATGGCGGCTGGCAGCCTCTTCCACTGTATTCGTCATTCCGATCCCTACCCAGCGAATCTCACCATTACCTAATGTACCTAGCCATAATTCATCGGCATATTTATTGCTCATAGTTTTATCCAACCTCAATCTATTTTTATCTTTTGACTCAGCTAGCCTTCAACGAGGGTTTAATCCTCCTCGGAAGGAAGTCGAGTTCAATATCTGCTACCTTTGTCAGGACGCAAAATCAGAGCGTAAGATCACGACAGCCACCGTGCCTGACGAGACGTCGATCAGTGCCTCATCCCCTAAGAAGACATTGCTGATCCCTCGTGGAGAATCTTGATGTAAAACTTCTTGATGAAGTGGATAATAGAGACCCTCAGTTCTCACCACAGCCTTTTCCGTCACCGGAATGATGGATAGCTTTTGACCTTTTAGCCCTGTCAGTTTCTTCTGGCTCGCCAAGAGCCAGAGTTCTTGATGAGGATCCTTCATGCGAATCCGCAACCCTCTTTTTAAAAAGCCATGCATGATGGATAGGTTGCCCAATAGATGATCGATTCTCCCTCCGGTAGCTCCCAGCAGAAAAATCTCCTTGATTTCGCGGGGGCTACTCTCTCCTATTCCCTCTTCCTCGCTGATTTTAGCTGCATAGTCTAAGGCCAGCTCCAGATCTGTTTCATCCTTCTCACAGGGATAGCTTAGAATGCGGACACCCTGCTGACGACAGCTTTCTAGATACTCAGCTTTTATAGAGTCAAGGTCACCCACCACGGCATCGGGCAGATATCCCGACTCCATAATCCGATTAGCACCACCATCAGCAGCGATTAATCGGTCATAGGTCGACAACTCCCGTTTACCCCATATCTGATCCCATTCTCCGTTGGCAACCACGGCTATATTCACTTGTGATCACCGAGATGCTTTTGGCAGACCGCCTGCAGCTCCTGGATAGCTTGAGCAGGATCCGGGCAAGCAAAAACAGCCGCTCCGGCTACAAGAATTGTGGCGCCCGCTTTGACAACTGCCGGGGCAATATCAGGATTGATTCCGCCGTCAACCTCTATTTCACAGGAGGATTGCATCTGATCCAAGTGGCGATGCAATACTTCTATCTTAGGAAGTACTGCCGGAATAAATTTCTGACCGCCAAAGCCCGGATTGACACTCATGATCAAAACCATATCCAGTTCATCCATGATATACTTTATTCCATCCAAGGGGGTTGCCGGATTGAGCGATACCCCTGCCGTAAGTCCTAAACCCTTGATCTGCTGAATCGTCCGATGGAGATGGGGTGTCGCTTCCAAATGAACAGTAATATGGTCTGCTCCAGCCTTGGCAAATTCATCGATATAGCGTTCGGGATTTTCAATCATTAAGTGGACATCAAAACGCAGCTTCGAATGAGGGCGTAAAGCCTTGACGACAAGGGGGCCAATGGTAATATTAGGAACAAAATGTCCGTCCATCACATCAATATGTAAGATGTCTGCACCTGCTTTTTCCACTAGGGCTACTTGCTCCCCTAAGCGTGCAAAGTCTGCGGACAAAATAGAAGGGGCTATCTTGATCATCGTTAATATCTCCTCTCTGCTGCAATAACTTCCTCTAAAAACTGACCATAATGTGCGTAGCGGGAGGGCTGAATCATCCCGGAAGCTACGGCGGCCTTCACCGCACAATCCGGCTCCTTATGATGCATACAATTAGCAAAGCGACATTGCCCTACTGCACCTCGGAACTCAACAAAATAATCTGTAAGCTCTTCTCTTTTCATTTCGGGAAGATAGAGAGAAGAGAAACCCGGGGTATCAGCCAGTAGTCCTTCACCACACACCATAAGCTCCACATGGCGGGTGGTGTGACGGCCTCGCTTGAGTTTCTGACTCACATCGCCTGTCTTTAACTCTAAGTCGGGGGATAAAGCATTTAGCAAACTAGACTTGCCTACCCCGGAGGGCCCGGCCAAAACAGTCACTTTCCCATTGATCTGTTCTTGCAATTCCTCAAGCCCTTCTCTCGTCTTCGTAGAAACCTTGATTAGATCATAGCCCAGCTCTCGGTAAAAATCTAACCCATCTGCAGAGATGGTCTTTCCCGAGGGGTCTGCTTCAGACCTTGCTAGGTCTAATTTGTTCATAATAATGACGGGCTTAATTTGAGCAGCGGTAACCTGGATGATGAGTCGGTCCAGCAGGTTCAAATCGGGCTCAGGCGATACATAAGCAAAGACGAGAAAGGCCTGATCCACATTGGCAATCGTCGGTCTGACCAAAGCATTCCGCCGTGGTTCCACCTCTTCGATAGTTGCTTTCATTCCTGCCCCCGGTAGAATCTTCACTCGATCTCCCGGCAGAAATTCCTGATTGCGAATACGAAAGCGACCGCGCAGGGAACATTCCCATACTCGGCCTTCCGCAAACACATAATAAAATCCACTATAGCCCTTGAGTAATATTCCTGAAATCATGCGTTTAATAAACCCTTTCTATGGAGACCTAACTCTGCAAAATATCCGTCCATCATTAACTCTCTGTCACACTAAACATCAAGAAATATTTTGCCCTAATAGTCTGATTTATTTAGATATTCTTCTTTTTATCACCTTATCTGGCATAGGCCACACTACCCAAAATAACCGGATTGAAAGCTATGGGGCCCGGTCCCCGGGAGATAATAATCTTTACACTATCCCCTTTTTTGACCATGGTCCCCGGCTTGGGTATCGTGTCCATGACCACATCGGGTGGGAATTCTGTGGAGTCTTCAGTAGCCGGGGTGACCACTAAGCCGTATTGTGTTAAGATCGCTTGAGCTTCTGCCGGTGGTTTGCCAATAACACTGGGCAAGGGCTCCGGTTGGCCACCCTTCCCCGCACTGATAAACAAGGTAACATACCCGTTTTTTGGCCAATCAAGTCCGGGAGCGGGATCTTGCTCAGCCACAATTCCGGCTGGCAAGGAAGACTTTTGATCCGCTTGAATAGTAATATTATCTTCCCTAAAGCCTAGGCTTTTCAGATTATTGATAGCCGTTTCTTGGGTTATATCCCCCGTTTTAAAATTGGGGAATTTCACTTGTTGAGGGCCTAAGCTTATCCAAATCTTGATTTCCTTTCCCTCTTTTACGCTAGTGCCTTCTTGAGGCTCACTGCGGGTAATCTTCCCTTTTTCCACGGTATCGCTGTTTTCTTCTTCGGTTTCCGGATCCAAATATAACTTAGCCCGCTCAACGAAATAGCCTGCTTCATTAATCGATTTACCGACTAAGGGTGGGACTATCGTGGTATCCACATTAAACCACTTGGAGAATCCAAACCATAATCCTCCGAAAACAAGAACAAAAATTCCAAAGGCAACCCAAGGCCAACGCTTAAGAGGTTTGCGGGAGTTCTTTTTTCGGCCATTCTCGGTGGTATCGGAAGCTAAAACAGAATTCACACCATCGCTTAAGGAACGGTGAATGCGGGTACTATCTAAATCCTGATCCCTATCCTCGACCTTATCCACCGGCAGCCCGGCCTGAACCTTATGGAGATCCTGCATCAAATCCTTAGCTGTTGCATAGCGCTGGTCCGGAGATTTAGCAATCGCTCGCATCACTAGGTTTTCTAAGGCTGGGCTAACCCTTGGATTCAGCTTACTGGGTGGAACAGCCTGTTCCTGCAAATGTTTGAGAGCAATCGCGATGGGTGATTCACCATCATAGGGCACCTTGCCGGTCAAAAGCTCATAGAGGATAATTCCCAAGGAATAGACATCGGATTGCTCATTCGTCTGAACTCCTTTGGCCTGCTCAGGTGAAAGGTAATGCACGGAGCCCACGATATCTCCCGAATGAGTCATGGTTGCTGCGGAAACTGCACGAGCAATCCCGAAATCTGTTACCTTAATCCGGCCATCATCGGTGACAAGTATATTATGAGGCTTAATATCGCGATGAATAATACTATGCTCATGAGCATGGTGAATGGCTTCCGCGATCTGAATGCCGAGTTCTAAGGTTTGTTCTGTTGATAAGGGGGCATAGCTGCGGATAATCTCCTTGAGATTCTGTCCTTCCACATACTCCATGACAATATACTCAGAATCGCCATCCTTGCCAACATCATAGATGGATACTATATTCATATGCGATAAACTGGCCGCTGACTGGGCTTCCCTACGGAAACGACGCACAAAGTCCTCATCCGCTGTGAACTGCTCACGCAGAACTTTAATGGTGACGATGCGATTTAATAAAAGATCCTTGGCCTTGTAAACAATGGCCATACCTCCGGATCCAATCTTTTCAATTATTTCATAACGATTGCTAAATATCTTGCTCACGTGTTATCACCTACTTTCTGACTTAATGCGCTTTCGATGATGGCCCGGGCGATGGGTGCCGAAGCCCCTCCCCCCGTACCCCCATTTTCCACAAGAACTGCTACTGCAATTTGGGGATTATCGGCTGGTGCAAAAGCAATATACCAAGCATGGGTTGGGACGTCCCCTCCCGGTTCCGCAGAACCCGTCTTGGCCGCTACCTGAAACGCAGCAATGCCACCAGGGGAAGCTGTCCCATCATTAACTGCCGTGACCATGGCACTTTTGATTCTTGCTGCTTGATCGGCGGACAGAGCGGTTAACCAAGGCTCCGGATTCTTCTGATAAAGTACATTTTGGTTCTCATCTCTGACCTGATCCACAATATATGGCTGCATAATCACACCTTGATTGGCTACCCCCGCCGTAATCAAGGCCATATGAAAAGGTGAAACTAAAACTTCTCCTTGACCAAAAGCACTGGCGGCTAGAAGATTCTCATCTAAGCGATGGGGTACAGCCGCTTCGTTGATCAAGGTACTGAGCTTCACCGGCAATTCAAAAGGAATTTCTTCGCCAAAACCGAAGGCTTTAGCTGTTTGCAAAAATTGCTTATCTCCGGCTTTTACTCCGTAGGTCGCAAAGTAAGTATTGCAGGACTCCGCTAAGGCAAGATTAAAATTGACCCAACCATGTGCCTTATCATTTTGTTCACGGATGACTTGGCCATTGATCACCGCTGTCCCTGTACAATTGTAGAGATCTCCGGTGTTCAGCCCTGCACGCAGAAGTGCCCCCGAAGTCATTATCTTCAATGTAGAGCCTGGGGTATAACGAGCAAAGGCATGATTCAAAAAGGGGCTCCCTGGCTTCTGGCTGATTTTATCCCAGTTCTCATCGAGGCCGTTTCCCTCAAAACTGGGTTGACTGACTAAAGCCAAAACCTCCCCACTGCGCGGGTCCAAGGCTACTGCCGATCCAATCTTTCCTTTAAGGCCTTCATAGGCGACTTTTTGGAGACGATAATCTAAGGTAAGGACGACATCATTACCACGACGTGGTAGCTGGAAAACCTGTTCCAAGGCTTGAGTAGCCGTGGCGTCTTTAATACCCAAAAGCCAATCCCCAAGGTAGGCTTCCAACCCTGAAGAACCATGGAGAAGTGTCGCATAACCCATCAAAGGCTCTATTGCCTCACCTTTAGGATAAACTCGTGTCTTCTTCTCATCATTCAGGTCAGTTTGTGCCAATACTTCGCCATTTCTGTCGAAAATTCCTCCCCTAACGACCCGTTGCTCGAGAAGAATAAGGCGACGATTCGCTGGATTCTCCATCAAGTCCGTAGAACGGACCACCTGCCAGTAAACAAGACCAAAGCTCAAGCAGATAATACTCAGGGAAAAGCCAATCGCAACATTTCTTAGTCCTTTCTTCATGCTGCATACTCCCTTCCCTTATGCTTGCTATGCATGGGACCGGCGGCTTCGGCATGAGAAATATTAGCCAAAATGCCTAAAAGCAAGAAGTGAATGAGCAGGGAGCTACCGCCATAGCTAACCCAAGGGAGGGGTATCCCTGTCAAAGGAAGGAGTTTAGTCACTCCCGCTAAAATAATAATGGCTTCTGTCCCCACCAGTATCCCGATACCTGCTGCTAAAATCTGCCCGAAGCGATCCGCCGCCTTCACACTAATATGAAAAGCCCGCAGAACCACGATCAGGAATAGCATCAATACCGCCATGGCCCCGGCAAATCCGAGTTCTTCAGCAATGATGGCAAAGATGAAGTCCGTACTGGCGGCAGGTACCTGAGAAGCTCCGATACCGTTGCCAAGGCCTGTGCCGATGATCTTACCCCCACCAATAGCGAAGAGGGATTGGGCAATCTGATATCCTCCTCCGCTGGCATCCACCCATGGATTAATCCAAGTAGCGATGCGCACTTGGACATGGCCGAACAGAAAATATCCTAATGTCCCGGTACAGAGGAATACAGGTACAGCAACCCCCAGATAGATCCAGCGTTCTGTGACCACATAAAGAACCAAAACATATAAGGAGAAGAAAACTAGGGCAGTCCCTAGACTCTTCTGGGCAGCCAGCAAAAGCAAAGAAAATCCACCCATGGCTAAAAAAGGCCCCAAGGTACGCCAATCAGGTAGAGAAAATCGGCCGATCTGTACTGTCCCAATTCTAAGTATTTCCTCATATTCACTTAAGTAGGAGGCCAAGAAAATAAGCATGGCCACTTTAACTAACTCTTCCGATTCGAAGTTCAAATTGCCGATCTGCAGCCAGCTGGTTGCGCCGCCTTGGGCTACACCGAAAAGCAAGGTGATGAACAACAGCACCACCGCCCCCAGACCTGCAAGATAACGATAGTGCCCCAGAGCTCGATAATCTCGAAGGGCATAAAGAATAAAATAAAACACAAACAAACCCAGACAAGCCCACCAGAATTGCTTGAGGGCAACAGCAGGGCGTATTCGTGTTAAAACGACTAGTCCAATCACGAGGATAAGCTGAACGGTCGGCAGTAAATACAAATCCCCTCGATAGGACACAAGCTTTTCTGCCGCAGCCCCGATTAAGAGCAACAGGGAAAAGACCCCCGCCTGCCAGAGGACTTGCTCATTGGCTTTGCCGTCTAAGGTCAGGACTCCAAGTCCGACCCAAAGCACACTCAGAATTATTAATCGTAAAATCCAAACCCTTTTCATTCTGTCACTCCGCAATACAGCATAAGGCTGTAAAATTATCGGGTGCACCTCGCTCAATAATTAGCTTTTGCATATGTTCAAGATGCTCTTCCCATGAACAATCCTGCAAGAACTCCTCCGCTATCTCTTCATCACTTAGCACATTTGAAACACCATCAGTACAAAGAAAGAATATATCTCCCGCCTGGAAATCCAAGCGCTGGACATCAACCTCAATATCCCACCCTGCGCCCACCGCTCGAACTAACATATGGCGCTTCGGATGATTTTCCGCCTCTTCAAGAGAAATCTGACCTAAGCGCACAAGCTCATTTACCAAAGAATGGTCGTTGGTCAGCTGCTTCAACTGATCATTTCGCCATACATAAGCTCTGCTATCCCCGACATGAGCAAGTACCACCTTATTCTCCCGAAACACGATGACTGTCATGGTGGTACCCATTCCTTCGGTAGCAGGATTGCGATTCGAGCTCATAAATACTTCTCTGTTCGCCCGGACCAAGATCTCCTTAACTTGACTCTCCAACTCCTCATTGACCGTAGTGATCAAGTCAGGAGCACTTTTGATTAATTCATCAATCGCTGTCTGTGCCGCCACTTCCCCTGCCAGATGTCCACCCATCCCATCTGCTACTGCATAGACCTGATATTCTGGGAGAACAAGGTAGGCGTCCTCATTGTTTTTGCGTACACAGCCCATTTGACTAAAGCTTAGAGCTCTCATTTTGCCACCTCGAATATTGGAAGGTAATACTTCCAATTTTCACATAATCTCCAGCAACCAGCTGAACCGAGGAATGAACTCGCTCACCATTGACCCAGGTTCCATTGGTGCTGCCTAAATCCTCTAGGGTAGTTACGCCTTTCTGATGACGTACTAGGGCATGGTCTAGGGAAGCGAAGTGATCTGCTAAAACCACATCATTGTTTTTCCCCCGACCCATTTTTAAGCCTTTGGGGTCTACCCTGAAAATCCGACCTTTGGGTAAAAGCTCTCCTCCCGTGAGTACTTCCAGACGCCCAAAATCCTTATCTTCCCTGCGAATCAATCCCTTAAGCTGCAAATCAGCTAATAAGGCTGTGAGAATCCGAAAAAGGAAGAGATAAATCAAACCAATAAACAGTATCCTTCCCAGTACCAAAATCCCTTGCATAGAGAAACCTCCGCGTTATTTTGACCACTCTAATTCTTCCTAATAACCGCTAGCCAATCCCTGATGACGTAACATAAAGACCGTTTGTCCCAGCTCAATGCGATCTCCTAAGGCAAGCTTCTGCTTTGCGATCCTCTGACCATTAAGCCATGTTCCATTGGTACTACCCAAATCATCAAGCAGCCACTCCTCACCTACACGGCTGAGCTTAAGATGCCTTCGTGACACTTCAGGATCATGTAGGACAATTTCACACTGAGCGTGGCGACCGATATGATATTCATCTGCCTCCAGGGGGAAATTTTTTCCAGCATCCGGACCTTTAATAATTTCGAGACCGTAAGCGATTTTCCTGCTCTGAAGTTGAGAATTTAGGAGGTGATAAGGCACCTCATCCTGAAAGATATTGGTATGATCCCGCCACCCTACATCAGCATTGACTTTCTCAACATCTTCCTCATATTCATCATCCTCATCCCAAAGCACCTCGATGGAATCATCAAAATCCACTTCAATAAACATTTCATGGGGCTTTACCGTGTCATCGCAATGGAGCTCTATAGAGGGTTTACTCAGAAAGGTAAAATTGCTCTTCTTTCCTTCTGCATAGAGATACTTGGAGAGTTCGATGAGAAAGGCATCTCCGAAGCTGGCGAAGGGACTCCAATCACCGGAATGAAGAAAAACCCGGTACACATTGGGAACATAGACTTGGGAAATGCTCACCTGCTTATTTTTGTGCATTGTCCGGACCAATTCTTTGGCCAGTTCCACCGGTTGTAGCTTTGAGGTATTATTCTTTTTAAACATGCCCGTAAATAAGTTTTCAGCAACTTCTTCAAAGCGGGCGATTAGATTCATATCTACTCACACTCCAATTGCCGTCTCAACTGACCGCAGGCTGCATCGATATCTGTTCCCTTTTCTTCGCGAACAGAAACAGGTATTCCCATAGCCTCTAAAACCTGGGCAAACTCTTGAATTTCCCGTGCTGTAGGACGTGCCATGCCGGTCTCTACCACAGGATTCACCGGTATCAAATTCACATGGGACAACTGCCCCTTTAAGAGCTGTCCTACTTCTTCGGCGGCCTCCCTACTCGCTTGTCCGGAGATTAAAGCGATCTCGAAAGTAATCCGGCGGTTTGTCATTTCGGTATACTCCTGACAAGCTGCCATCAATTCTTCTAAGGGATAACGTCGATTCATGGGAATAAGCTGATTGCGAGACGCATTATTGGCGCTATGCAAGGAGACTGCCAACCCTACTTGAGGATTATCCCTGGCGAGTTGGCGAATCTTCGCAGCCACCCCACTGGTAGAAATCGTCATCCGTCGCATACCAATACCTTGCCCCTCTGGGTGATTCAGTAAATCAACCCCTTTAAGGACGGCGTCATAGTTCAATAAGGGTTCTCCCATTCCCATGAAGACAATATTGGTGACCTGAAAATCCGGATCTTCTTGACGCATGATATAGGTGATGTCCAAAACCTGGCCAACTATTTCTCCCGGGCTTAAGTTTCTCCGTAAGCCTCCCAACCCTGTGGCACAAAAAGAACAGCCTACTGCGCAGCCAATCTGAGTGGACACACAGACTGTATGGCGATCGCGGTTTTTGCGTCGATCATAGTCCATAAGAACACACTCAATCGTTTCTCCATCATAACAACGGAATAAAAACTTCCTGGTACCGTCTCGGGAAACCTGCTCTTTGACTTTCGTAAAGGGTTGTAAGGTTAGTCCTTTTTGCAACTTTTGCCGATCGAGTACGCTGATGTTTTTTATTTCGTCCCAATCTTGGATAGCTTTATTCTGAACCCACTGAAACACCTGGCGTCCACGAAACTTTGGTAGTCCTAACTCAACACAGAGCCGGATTAACTCTTCCTGATTTAAATCACGGCAATCCGTTCTCATCATAGTATTCACCCAAATCTTTCCACCTAAACTTCAACCCGGCGAAATTTAGCCAGGAAAAACCCATCCATACCGTGTTTATGAGGTAAAATCTGCAAAAAACCCTTTGCGGCTTGCTTCCGATCCTGCTCAGAGTCTAATGAATAGGGTAGTTCCCCCACAATATCCACCGGTGCAAACTCCGGATGCTGGGCTCGAAAAGCTTTGATGACTTCAAAATTCTCTTCTGGTTCAATGGTGCAGGTCGAATAAACCAATTCTCCACCCAAAGCCACGCATTGAGAAGCTCGTTCCAGTAAGGATAACTGAAGCTCCGGCAAGGAATTAATTTCTTCTTCCGTCTTGTGCCAACGCATATCCGCCCGCCGACGTATTACTCCGAGTCCGGAGCAAGGGGCGTCCACTAAAACCTTATGGTACGATAAATTCTCTACACCTTGCAGTTCTCGTGCATCGCCTGCCTGGGCATGAATGATCGTGATTCCCAAGCGCTGGGCCAACTCTTCAATAAGCTTTACTTTGTGAGGGTGGAGGTCAAAGGCTTGAATCTCGCCATTATTCTCCATCCTTTGGGCTAAGTGAGTGGTCTTACCTCCCGGGGCCGCACAAGCATCTAAGACCCTTTGACCTTCTTGAGGATTTAAGGCATGAGCAACCAATTGAGAACTTTCATCCTGAACGGTGAAGAGTCCCTCTCGAAAGCCGGAGAGCCTCTCAATAGAGCCAAAGTCCTCGATAAGCAGACTTTCCGGCACCCGTTCTCCCCAAGTTACCTGTACCCCTTCGGCAGTCAGCCTCTCTGCTAATTGAGCGCGAGTAATTTTCAACGTGTTCGTACGAATCCAGACAGGAGCCGGTTCATTATTAACTTGACAGAGGGCTTCCGTTTCATCCATACCATAGCGCTTCAGCCAGCGCTTCACCATCCACTCGGGATGAGAGTAGCGCAGCGAAAGATAGCGACTCGGTTCTTTTTCCTTGCTCGGCCATGCCAGATCCCAACCGCTTTCTAAGACCCTCCTCAAGACACTATTGACTAAAGAGGTATACTTCCCTTGACGTCGCTTGGTCAACTCCACCCCTTCGTTGATGGCCGCTGCGGCAGGGATTCTCGATAGGTAAAGAATTTGAAAGGTGCTAACCCTCAGAATCCAGCGCACCTCATGAGGCAATGAAGATAAAGGCTTGCTCAAATGACGCCTTAAGGCATAATCCAAGGTCAGCCGATTTTTTAAGCTACCATTGACCAGCAAGGTGGTCAGTTGGCGATCTCGAGGATCGGCCAGATCATGAAGGGCTTTTTGCATAAGCAAGTTTGCGTAGGCATTTTCTTCCTCGATGCGCATGAGAATCCGAACAGTCAAAGCTCTTGCGGTTAGCTTATTCATGCTCGATCCATCCTTCGCTAAAGCCCTCTCCTACTTGGGCATGACGCCCCAAGAAAAAGTCCCGAGCAGGCATGGTCTTTTTTCCCGCCGGCTGAACTTCCGTCACCAAGAGCAGACCTTCCCCTGTTTGAACCAGCAACCCTTCTTGAGTATTATTGACAACTTCGCCCGGTTTAGGGGCTTTTAGAAAAGATTCCTTCGCTAATTCTTGGGAGGTCATTCTAGAAGTACGAACCTTGACCGTTTCTTCGCGAAAGGTCGTATAGGCACCCGGCCAAGGATGCAGTCCGCGGATCTGATTATGAATCTCATGAGCACTGCGGGTCCAGTCAATCTTCTCATGTTCACGAGTAAGTAAAGAGGCATAGCGTGTCGGTCCGCTCTGGGGAATACTCTGTAGCTCACCCGTCTGAAGTTGCTCCAAGGTTGTGATGAGGAGCTCAGCTCCCTTGTGGGCCAGATTATCATGCAATTCTCCAGTGGTAGTATCTTCCTCAATCGGGCTCTCGACTTTAAGGAGCATATCGCCCGTATCTAATCCGACATCCATCTGCATTGTTGTCACCCCGGTCCGTTGATCCCCTGCCAAGATGGCCCAGTGAATGGGGGCTGCACCACGCCAATCCGGCAAGAGAGAGGCATGAACATTGATACAGCCGAAGGGTGGCAAGTCCAGAATTTCTTTGGATAAAATCTGGCCATAGGCCACGACGATAATGACTTCGGGGGCAAGCTCTCGCAACAGTTGTAGACTTTCGGGGTTTTTCACATTTTGCGGCTGGTAAACTGTAAGCCCCAGTTCTTGAGCTACTACCTTTACCGGACTAGGCTTCAGGGCCTTGCCCCGCCCCGAGGGACGATCGGGCTGAGTGAAAACGCCCACCACTTCATGTCCGTGAGCTACTAAGGCTTGTAAGGTTGGAACGGCAAAGTCTGGCGTTCCCATGAAAACGAGTCGCATACTGTGATTCTCCTATCGTCGATTATGGTTCTTTGAAGGGATATGGGGGGATATTGACGCATCTGTAGGGTACTTGATTAGCACTAAGGCAGATTCTGGGGTAGTGTTAGAGCAGACTAGAGCAGACTAGAGCGAACGTCTACTAGAAAAACAACCCAAGGATTTTGCTTTACAAAAGAGAGCGATTTTAAGCGAGCGGAAACAAAACTTAGCGAAAAGCACGCAGCGCAGACATGTTGGAAACAGGACGTTTCCAACCAGCTACGAGGCAGGAGCCGATTTAGCTGGGGACATGTCGGAGCGGAGTGCTTGAGCGTTAGTTTTGTCCGCGCAGCTTACTTAGCGAACGGTGTAAAGCAAAATCCTGGAGAATTATCCTGCTCAAGTATCTTCTTCGGAAGCTCTCAAGTTACATTAGAAGCACTCAAGCTGCTTTTAATGCTTTCTTAGATTCTATCTTAGACTCATATGAGCGTCTGTTTTGACGAATTATCGCCGATATGTTTTTGCTGCTTTATCGACAAAGAGGACTCCTTCTAGGTGATCAAGTTCATGCTGAAAGCAGCGAGCTAATAGGCCTGTTCCTTCGATGACCTGTCGCTCTCCTTTGCGGTTGAGGGCTTCGACTTTGACTTTGGCTGCTCGCTTCACTTGGCCTGTGATACCAGGAATGCTTAGGCAGCCTTCATCATCGGTGTCTTCTCCTTCTGCCTCAAGGATGACGGGATTGATCAATTCTATGGGGCCATCTCCTACATCAACAACCACGACCCGCTTGGAAACTCCGACCTGAGGAGCGGCTAAGCCTACTCCGTTGGCATCATAAAGTGTGTCCAGCATATTATCTAACAGCTTCACAATATTGGGTGTAATCTCTTTAACGGGAACTGCCTTATCTCTTAACACGTCTGAACCTATCTCCACTATCTGATAAATTGCCATTTACCTTTTCCCCTCTCATATTACTTGATATTCATTATATTACATGTCGCATTCCTGTGACAGAGCTCTTACATACTTAATGGATCCACTTCAATATTCAATTGGACCCCTGAACTGCTTGAATCGTGAGCAAAGCGTTGCACCCCTTGATGCATAAATTCACGCATGAAATCGAGGCGTTTTCCTTTGATTGATACCTGCCAGCGATAGTGATTTTTTAAACGGGGCATCACGGCGGGGGCTGGGCCGAGAATATCTAAAGAAGTATTCCCATTTTCATGAGGCTCTAGTCCTTGACTTAAGGCATGGGCTAGACTATGTGCTCCCTTGATGACCCTTTCTTCCTTTTCGTGGGTCAGGGTTACGCGAATCACATGGGTGTAGGGCGGATAATTTCTTGCCTTGCGATAGCCGATCTCTTCCCAAAAGAAGCCCTTGAAGTTATGGTGAGAGGCTTGAATAATCGCCCGGTCTTCGGGTGCATAGGTCTGAATAACGACCTGTCCCGGTTTGTCACTACGTCCGGCCCGACCGGCCACTTGGGTTAGGAGCTGGAAGGTTCTCTCCCTTGCCCGGAAATCCGGCATGTTGAGCATTTGATCAGCTGCGATAACCCCCACCAACGTTACATTGGGAAAATCCAAACCTTTGGCCATCATCTGGGTACCCACTAAAATATCTGCTTCTTGACGGCGAAATCTTCCTAGGATTTCTCCATAGGCTTCCTTGGAACGCGTGGTATCAAAATCTAAACGAAGAATTCTCGCCGCTGGATAGAGACCTTTGATCTCCTCTTCAACGCGCTGTGTCCCTTGGCCAAAGAAACGAATATAACGGCTGCCACATTCCGGGCAGGTTCGCGGGGGAATCTCTTCGTGATTGCAATAGTGACAGCGCATGGAATTGCCTTGGGTGTGGTAGGTCAGGGCAATATCACAGTCGCTGCAACGAACCACATAGCCGCACTCTCGGCACACAACAAAGGTTGAATAGCCGCGGCGGTTTAGGAATAGCATCCCCTGTTCACCCCGCTCCAAGGTCCCTTTGAGCTTATCCTGCAAAGAGAGGGAGAACATGCTGCGATTGCCTTTAATCAGTTCTTCTCGCATATCGACCACCTCCACCGGTGGTAGCGGTCGGTTAGCGACTCGATTATCCATAGTCAGCAGGGAAATCTTTCCCGTCTGCGCTGCGGCATAAGCTTCTAGGGAAGGGGTAGCACTGCCCAAAAGCACAACTCCCCCGAGCTGTTCCATACGCTTGCGGGCAACATTTCGAGCATGGTATTTGGGGTTTTCTTCCTGATGGTAAGCACCTTCATGCTCTTCATCCAAAATAATCAGGCGCAGATTGGGAAGAGGCGCAAAGACAGCAGAGCGAGCACCGATGACAATCCTGACTTTACCCTGCAAAATATCTTGCCAAGCCTTAGCCTTTTCACTGACTTGCAGACCGGAGTGCAACACAATCAGCTGGTCACCAAAGTGCTCACGAAAATATCTAGCGATCTGCGAGGTGAGAGATATCTCAGGCACAAGCAGAATTGCTGAGCCACCCTGAACTAATACTTCGCCGATAATTCGCTGGTAAACTTCCGTCTTCCCACTCCCAGTGATGCCGTGCAAGAGCATGGTTTCATACTGCTGCTTAGCTAAAGCCTCCATGACCTTTTGGCATACCAACCCTTGTTCAGGAGTGAGTACCCACCGATAATCCGCAGGTAGCTTTTTGCTATCGTTAGCCTTCACCTCATCAGCCTCAGCTGTGACTCCACTTGTAAGAGCCTTTTGTACACTCCGAGGAACCCCAGAGGTAAAGCGAGACTCCAGCTTGAGCCATCCTTGCTTGGCTAACTGCTCAACTTGATTTTTATTCAGTCCTGATCGTTTGAGATATGTACTCAGAGACAAGGCCTTATTTCGCGATCTAAAGAGTACCGCCAAGGCGTTATAGGTGTCCGGATCGAGAATCTGTAGAGTTTTAACATCTTCATCTTCTTTGGTGGCAATGGGGATAACCCACTCCTCCACTTTACCTTTTAAGAGGGGCCAAACCGTGTGAAGACTTTGCGCAATAGAACAAATCGTCGTCTCTGCTAACCACAGAGCTAGTTCAATTAGATCCTCTGGGATAGTTTCCATATGTCCGACAATACTTAAAATCGGTTTGATTGCCCCGTCAGAAACCCCTAGGGGCAAGTCATTAGTCAAACGGACTACAACTCCCTGAACCTGACGATAGTTCAAGGGTACAAGGACCCTCATACCTCGCTTCAGAGCCATATTCGTAGGTATCCGATAATGAAACACTTGATCAAGGCGACGATTAGCCACATCGACAAGAACCTCTGCATAATGCAATTTCATCGCCTCCATTGGGTCATTCTATTTTTATTTCTAACTTACATTTTAACATAGATGAAGAATTGTCGGTATAGACCCCTTATGACGAATATCCTGACAAATCAATAAAGGGATGCTGGTCTACCCAACATCCCGGAACATTAATCCTATCTGATTTTCTGATTATCTTCCTACTTTATACTACCGTGACTGCTGTCCCAGAGACGCTGACCATGAGCATACTGCCACTTTGGCCCACCACTTCATAATCGATATCTACCCCAACTACAGCATTAGCCCCCAGATGAGCCGCATTTTGTTGCATTTCTTGAAAAGCGATTTCTCGAGCATCTTGAAGCTTTTCTTCATAGGCACCTGAACGACCGCCAATAATATCAGTAATACTGGCAAACACGTCACGAACCACGTTGGCACCCATAATGGCCTCTCCCGTAACAATTCCGTGGTAGGACTGGATTTTTTGCCCATCGATATTGGGAGTTGTCGTCATAATCATACTATGTACCTCCTTGTTAATCACTAATCAGTATGGCTTGTTATCCGGTATTCGACAGGAACTAATTCTCTGAAACTTATTTGATTCCTTCTTTTTTGAATTCCAAGGCACTGATCCGATTTCGATCGTAAAAATCTCTTGCCAAACTAATTTTAACTATGCTATGCTCTAAACAAGATAAATATTCTATGACCTTTAAATTAGTCCCGTGAGGCTAAGAAGGAAATGGCGTACCATGATGATGTTGACATGGGCACCTCTTTCTTGCTTGCGGGCAAGGAAGAGGTTTTTTGTTGTGAATGAAAAGGAGGCTAACCCATGATCAAAGAAGTTCAGATTCATGAAAGACTTTCCCTTGCCCAAACAATTCCTCTCGGCTTGCAGCATGTCTTTGCAATGTTTGGAGCCACAGTCCTCGTGCCCTTTTTAACTGGCTTAAGCCCAGCCATTGCTCTCCTTTCCTCAGGAATCGGCACGATCGTTTTCCTCCTCTTAACTAAAAGCATGATCCCAGCTTACTTAGGCTCTTCCTTTGCTTACATTGCTGCTTTGACTTATTTTGTTAAGGATCAGAATAATTTAGCTGCGGCTATGGGCGGAGCACTTGTCATCGGTATTATTTATATCATCCTTTTCGCGCTCATGAGCGTTTTTGGTAGCGCATGGATTCATAAGATTGTTCCTTCAGTGGTGGCCGGCCCGGTTGTAGCCATTATTGGTTTAAGCTTAACCCCAGTCGCTGCAGGCATGTCGGCTAACAACTGGTATATCGCCATATTTACCCTCGGCGTGACCGTTTTTCTGAGCACTTATGCCAAGGGCTTCTTAAAAATCATTCCGATTCTGTCCGGAATTATCATCGGTTACATTGTCGCTGCCTTCGCCGGTTTAGTCGACTTCTCTGGGGTAACTGCTTCCGTAGCTTCCCTAGATAAAATTATCGCTTCACCTATCAATGTTGACACATGGGCTATGCCAAGCTTGAATAAAGCCGCGATCCTGATGTTTGCCCCTCTGGCTTTTGTCACTATCATCGAAGACCTTGGCCATATGATTGTGCTGGGCAATATCACCCACTCAGATCCTATCGAGAAACCTGGCTTCAATAGAGTCTTACTGGGCAATGGCCTCGCTACCGGCATCGCCAGCTTCTTAGGTGGCCCCCCGGTAACCACTTACGGCGAAAACATCGGCGTCCTTGCCGTTACGCGAGTCTATAGCACCTTTAACATCTGGGTAGCCGCTATTATCGCCATCATCCTTAGTTTCGTCAGCCCCCTCCAAGCCTTAATTATGTCCATCCCCACAGCCGTCATGGGCGGCGTCTCCCTCTACCTCTTCGGTATGATTGGAGTCACTGGTCTGCGTACCCTGATCGAAGCGCAAGTGGATTTCTCTAAGAGCAAGAACCTAATCATCGCTTCGGTGATCTTTGCCGTCGGTATCGGGGTCTCCAGTCACGGTGTTGCCTATGCGACTTTAGCCGGAATCATCCTCAATCTCATCCTTCGGGAAGAAAAAGAAGAAGTGCGCGAAAATAAAAAAGACGTAGCTTAGAAGCTAAAACAAATAATATATCACATCTAGAAACATTTATAATTCTTAGCCTTAGAGGGATAATAAACTCCCCTTTAAGGCTTTTTTTGATGATTAAGATGGCGGAAAGAAAATGTCACGGAATTCCCTTTCTCGTTTATTCAAGTAAAGTTAAATATAGGCCTGTCCAAAAATGGACAACGTTGTCCATTTTTGGACAGGCCCTTGGATCAATGGTAGAATAGGGCTATAATTTGCCGTTGGAATCACTTCCTCTATATAAGCTCTTACAGCGAAGACTTTTCCATGCAGTGATCATCGTAGAATAGGAGGTATAGTCATGATATTTGATCCCTTATACTACCCTTATGCTTCAAAACGATTACTTAATTATTCTAGACGCGGGATGGTGGCTACCTCCCAAGCGCTGGCCGCTCAGGCGGGCTTGGACATCCTCAAAAAAGGCGGGAACGCTATCGATGCTGCTATTGCTACCGCCGCTTGTCTGACCGTTGTGGAACCTACCTCTAACGGTATAGGTGGCGATTCTTTTGCCTTAGTCTGGACCAAAGGTCATCTTCATGGACTTAACGCCAGTGGTACAGCACCGGCTTCCCTCTCCGGCCAAGATTTAATCAAAAAGGGCTATAGTGAAATGCCGCAATATGGCTGGATTCCTGTGACCGTGCCGGGGGCACCCTCGGCCTGGGCTGCTTTAGCAGAGCGTTTTGGCCGTCTACCTTTAACAGAAACTCTAAAGCCGGCCATCGAATATGCAGAACAAGGCTACCCTGTATCCCCGATTCTCGGGCACAATTGGCAAATAGCCTATGAGAAATACTCCCATGATCTCAAGGGAGAAGAGTATGCCCCTTGGTTTGAAACCTTTGCTCCCCAAGGACGTGCACCCTTCATTGGCGAAATGTGGCGTTCCCCAGACCATGCTCAGACCTTGACCAAAATTGCCGAAAGTAACGCCCAAGCTTTTTACAAAGGAGAACTAGCCGATCAGATCGATGCCTTCTCGCAAAAGCACGGCGGCTATCTTCGCAAAGCGGATTTAGAGGAATACCAACCCTTATGGGTAGATCCCATCAGCGTCAATTATCGGGGCTATGATGTCTGGGAGATTCCTCCCAACGGCCATGGCCTAGTCGCCCTTATGGCACTGAACATTCTCAAAGGCTTTGAATTCACTGATAAGGACTGTATCGATACCTATCATAAACAGATCGAAGCTATCAAACTGGCTTATGTGGATGGGCGTAAATATATCGCCGATCCACGGGATATGGCGGTTAAGGTAAGTGATCTTCTTTCCGAAGGGTATGCCTTAGAACGTCGTAAGCTTATGGGTAAAACAGCGCTTCTCCCAGAGCCAGGAACTCCTCCTAAAGGCGGAACCGTTTACTTAGCTACTGCAGATAACGAAGGTAACATGGTTTCCATGATTCAGAGCAATTATATGGACTTTGGTTCAGGCCTAGTGGTTCCTGGAACCGGCATCAGCCTACATAATCGGGGCAATAACTTCTCTTTAGATCCTCATCATGCAAATTTCTTAGAGCCAAGAAAGCGTCCTTATCACACCATCATCCCTGGTTTCCTTACTAAAGCCGGAAGAGCGGTGGGACCCTTTGGGGTCATGGGTGGCTTTATGCAGCCACAAGGCCATGTGCAGGTACTGATGAATGCCATTGACTTCAATCTAAATCCCCAAGCAGCCTTAGATGCCCCCCGTTTTCTTTGGAACAAAGACCGCCATGTTCAGGTGGAACGTGCCTTCCCCCATCATATCGCCGATGCTTTATGTCGCATGGGCCATGATATTGAATGGAGCGGCAATACCGGTCTGTTCGGACGAGGGCAGATTGTGTGGCGCGATGAAAATGATGTGTTAATAGGCGCCACCGAACAACGAACTGATGGCGTCGTAGCCACTTGGTAAAGGTGAAATCAGACAAAGAGCGCGCAAGAACTAAGACTTGCGCGCTCTTCAAAATTTAAGATATATAACTGGAATAAATTAGTATTCAAAGCATTAAGATTATTGTACAATGTAACTTGTATAGACATATAAACAACAAGAAGGGAGGATAGCTATCGCAAAATAGCGACATAGCTAAACTAGTGACCATGCCCCTTTTTACATTAATTAGTACTCCTGTTTCAGTATATCCACTACAACTCACCGAGCTTAGACGTAGATAATTTCATCACAATTCTGGTTTCCAGAGCCTTCTTCGGTTTAGGACTCGGCCTGATCATGCCCCTCAATACTTCATTGATATTTAATCTAATCCCCCCTGATAAGCAAGCAAATATCATGGGAATCAACGGGGTTGTCATGAATATCGGCGGAATCGTACTCCAATTACTGGGTGGCGTTTTCGCTTCCGTCGCATGGAACTACAGCTTCCTTGCCCATGCGCTAGGTTTGATCACACTCTTACTGGTTATCTTATTCTTGCCCGAACCCAAAAAGCATGAGATTCCTGCAGGTGCCGAAGCATCACAGGAAAAACTTAAACTGCCGGGCTCTATCTATGGCTGGGCACTCGTATTCCTGATCGTAACCATCCTGGACTTTCCATCTCTAACTAATATGTCGTTTGTTCTCCAAACCATCGGCGCCAACTCTTCAGTAGCAGGGATTGTCTTGATGTTCATGACCGTTGGGGGTATGGTAGCCGGGACAGTATTCGGTAAAATATATCAAAGAATAGGCAAACAGACGCTCAATATTGGATTTGTGTTTTTCATCACATCTCAGGTTATCTTTGCATTTAGCCAAAGCGTTGTGCTGTTTATTGTTGGTGAAGCATTCATGGGAGTTGGCTTGACCCTGGTTATGACTTCTATCAACATGCTAGCCGGCGCCTCAGTGCATCCGAGCCAAACTCCGATGTCTATGTCAATCATCGTATCCGGTATGAACTTGGGCGGCTTCCTTTCCGGTTATGTTTACGCCGCGATTATGGGGGCTCTCGGCATCACCACCCTGAGATTCCAATATTTTTGCGGAACAGCAGGTTTTATAGCACTCTTAATCGTATTTTTAATTCTTTTCGCCAAAAATAAATCCGCACCGGCTTGACCTGCGCATACCAAAGCCACTAGATAATGATTAAGAAAGGGGGGTCGGGCACCATTTTTCAAGGAAGGAAAAATGGTACCCGACCCCTTTTTATGTTCTAACTTTATAATCCAGCTTGTTCCCGAAGAGTAGCTGCCTTATCGGTCTTTTCCCATGGAAGATCGAGGTCATTGCGGCCAAAATGGCCGTAAGCTGCTGTTTGGCGGTAGATGGGACGACGCAGATCCAAGGTCTTAATGATTCCTGCGGGCCGTAAATCAAAGTTGGTGCGAATCATCTCGACAATCTTATCTTCGGCAATCTTGGCAGTTCCAAAGGTCTCCACGTTGACAGAGACAGGATGAGCCACCCCAATAGCGTAGGCGATTTGGATTTCGCAACGATCGGCCAAACCTGCTGCAACCACGTTCTTAGCCACATAACGAGCAGCATAAGCAGCGGAACGGTCAACCTTGGTGGGATCCTTACCCGAGAAGGCACCGCCCCCATGGCGAGCCATACCACCATAGGTATCTACAATAATTTTGCGTCCTGTCAAGCCGGCATCCCCTTGGGGACCACCAATCACAAAACGGCCTGTTGGGTTAATGAAATAACGGGTCTTTTCATCCAGCAGTTCCGAAGGGACTACCGGGAACACCACATGCTCTAGAAGGTCGCGGCGAATCCT
Source organism: Desulfitobacterium sp. (assembly GCA_050251735.1). Classification (GTDB taxonomy): domain Bacteria; phylum Bacillota; class Desulfitobacteriia; order Desulfitobacteriales; family Desulfitobacteriaceae; genus Desulfitobacterium. The sequence goes on along the minus strand of JBFWMF010000001.1, from coordinate 190,627 downwards.
TTCTTGAGATGATTCCGGATGATGCTGGGTGGAAATTACAATGGTATCAATCCGCACCGGGCGATTACCGTCATATTCTACTGTGACTTGGGTCTTGCCATCCGGACGGAGATAGTCTAAAAGATCGGTCTTGCGAACTTCACTTAAGCGGCGTGCCAAGCGATGAGCCAATTCGATAGGAAGGGGCATATAGCTATCCGTTTCGTTGGTAGCGTAGCCAAACATCATACCTTGGTCTCCGGCGCCAATGGCTTCGATAGCCTCTTCCGACATCTCACCGTTTTTGGCTTCCAGTGCTTTGTCAACCCCTAAGGCGATATCCGCCGATTGCTCACCGATGGAAGTGAGAACTGCACAGGTATCAGCATCAAAGCCAAATTTGGCACGAGTATAACCAATCTCGCGAATGGTCTGCCTTACCGTGCTGGGAATATCCACATAGCAATTGGTCGTAATTTCACCACTTACTAAAACCAACCCAGTGGTCACTGAGGTTTCACAGGCTACCCGAGCATTGGGGTCTTTGGCGAAGATAGCATCTAAAATCGCATCGGATATTTGGTCACAGATTTTATCGGGATGTCCTTCCGTTACCGACTCGGAAGTAAATAATTTCCTTGCCATATCAATCACTCCTTCTCGCTGAGTTGTTCCACAATCTCTTGAACCAAGCGTCTAGCCACTTCTAGCTTCTTCATCTGGGGTAGATCTATTCTTCTCCCCTCAGGAAAAAGAAAGCTAACAATATTGGTCGGACTACCAAATCCGGCGCCGGGCTGGGTGACGTCGTTGGCTACCAGCATATCAACATTCTTACGCTGCATTTTGGCCTGAGCATGTTCATAGAGCTTTTCCGTCTCAGCGGCAAAACCCACTAAGAATTGTTTTTCTTTTTTCTTACCTAACTCTGCTAAGATATCTGGGTTAGGAACAAGCTCAAGGGTTCGGCTTGTCCCATCCTTCTTTATTTTCTGTGCAGCACTTGCTTGAGGGCGATAATCAGCAACTGCTGCTGCTTTGACCACAATATCTACATCCGCAAATTCACTCATGACTGCATCATACATTTCTTGGGCTGTCATAATTGAAATTCGCTTTACTCCCGGTGGAGTCGCTAGTTCAGTGGGAGCAGAGATAAGGGTTGTTTCTGCTCCTGCTTCCTGTAAAGCCTCTGCCACAGCATAGCCCATTTTTCCCGAGGAGCGATTACCAAGGTAGCGCACTGGATCAAGCGGCTCCTGAGTTCCTCCGGCCGTAACTAGAGCCCTTTTTCCCGCCAGCCTTCCTGAAGCAGCAAAATAGTGCTGTAAAGCTTCGACTAACTCCTGAGGCTCACTCATCCGCCCATCTCCGGCTGTATCACAAGCTAAAAAGCCAGTAGCCGGTCCTAAGATGCCTACAGAACGTTCCCTTAACTTCTGTAGGTTATCTTGGGTGACCGGATGATGATACATATTATGATTCATTGCCGGCGCCACGAAGATGGGAGCTCTGGTAGCAAGCAATACAGTGGTTAGAAAATTGTCGGCGATGCCAACAGCCATTTTGGCCAATATATTAGCAGTAGCAGGAGCAATCAGAACTGCATCCACAGCTTCCGCCAGAGCAATATGCTCAACATTCCATACCTTGGGTTCTTCAAACATCTCTACATAGACAGGGTTAGCGGAAAGGGTCCTTAAGGTCAAAGGGGCAATGAATTCTGTTGCCCCTTTAGTCATTGCCACATATACTATTGCACCTTGCTTGCGCAACCTACTGACAACATCTGCCGCCTTATAAGCAGCAATACCGCCGGTAACCCCCACTAAGATCTTCTTATTCCGCAACATTATTTAATTCCCTCAGTGGTTAATTCAAAATGATATTTTCCCTTGGCAATTTCCTCAAAAGCAATGCTGACCGGCTTTTCTCCCGGATGGTTTGCTTCGAATTCCGGCTCTTCCATCAGGTTACGGGCTCTCTTGGCTGCTGCCAATACCAGCGTATACTTACTATCTACTTTACTGAGTAGAATATCGAGGGAAGGTTGTTTCATATTTACACCCCCTGAAATACATATGGTTTTCTTTTGACACGACATTTTTCAGCAACGAGTATACTTTTTAGCTTATCCACCGCGATAGGAATTTCATCATTGATGACCACATAATCATACTCACTGACGTATTCCAGTTCACGAGCGGCAGTCTGCAGTCTCTTTTGAATGATTTCCTCAGATTCCGTTCCACGCTTATGGATGCGCTGGGCAAGCTCATCCATGGAAGGCGGAACAACAAAGATGAACACCCCTTGGGAGAAGCGCTTCTTAACCTGCAAAGCTCCTTGAATTTCGATCTCGAGAATGACATCATTGCCTGCTTGAATGGCTTGTTCCACTGCGAACTTCGGTGTTCCATAGAAGTTCCCGCAAAACTCCGCCCATTCCAAAAGTTGATCCTGCTCGATCATGGCTTGAAATTCTTCCCGGCTGCGGAAAAAATAATGCAATCCATCTACTTCACCCGGACGAGGCTGGCGCGTCGTCGCCGACACGGAATACTTTACCTGAGGCATTTGTCTCAACAGTTCCTGGCAAAGGGTTCCTTTCCCCGCCCCAGAAGGGCCGGATAGAACAATCAACAATCCATGATTCTGTTCCACCATGTCTCCCCCTTAATCCGCTGGGTCTTCTGTAGTGTTGTTAGCTTCTTTTGCCGATAAGCGATGGGCTACAGTTTCTGGTTGAACAGCGGACAGAATGACATGATGACTATCGCAGATAATAACAGCTCGTGTTCTGCGGCCATAGGTGGCATCAATCAGCATCCCTGCGTCTCGCGCTTCCTGGATAATCCGCTTAATCGGAGCGGACTCCGGGCTGACAATGGAGATGATACGATTAGCTGACACAATATTGCCAAACCCAATATTAATCAATTTAATGTCCAAAACTTTACCCTCCAATTATTCTAGATTCTGAACCTGTTCTCTGATCTTCTCTAATTCGCTTTTCATCTGAACAACATGCTGTGTAATACTGATATTATTAGCCTTCGAGCCAATGGTGTTAATCTCCCGATTCATCTCTTGAACCAGAAAATCAAGCTTGCGTCCGACGGGTTCAGAGCTATTAAGAGCTTCTTGGCATTGGTCCATATGACTTTGTAAGCGAACCAATTCTTCCGTAATCGAGGCCCGATCTGCAAAAAAAGCCACTTCGTTAGCCAGGCGAGCTTCATCAAGAATAGCCTTATCTCCCAGAAGAACCTCAATCCTTTCCTGTAAGCGGGTTTGGTAATCTGCCACGATACTATCGGTATATCCGGCTATCTCATCTTTGGCACTCTTGATAGTATGTAAGCGCTCTAAAAGGTCTTCAGCTAAGCGCCCGCCCTCCACCTGCCGCATGGCGATAAATCCAGCTAAGGCTTCAGAGACAGCAAGGCTTAAAGGCTCCCAGATCAATTCTAGATCAATCTCCGCATCCTCCACTGAAAAGACCTCCGGCAAAGCCGCTAAGCGATAAATATCTGTCTCATAGGTCGTATTTAGAGCTGTAGCTAGTTCCTTCAAGGTTTTATCATACGATAGGGCTAAATCTTTGTCAACCTTCGCCAATCTCTTTTTTTCTTCGGTTTCCTTAACATTAACAAAGACATCAAGGCGTCCTCGGTTGATCTTTCCCTGCAGGATTTTCCGTATCCTATCTTCTAAGCTATTCAGATGGCGAGGCATCCGCACTGCCGTTTCAAAGAATCGATGATTGACCGCTTTTAATTCGATGGTGAACTGATAGCCGTAGCCGGAGGCTTCCCCTCGACCAAATCCTGTCATGCTATTTGCCATATCAAGCCTACTTTCTCTAACCTTTTATTCCATTATAGCTAGTGGACTTCAAAAAAACAATTTAAGGGTACTTCTTATTCATGATGCAATCCACGCAACTGAAAAGGCCTAAAAAAGAATAGGAACCCACCTGAGACTCCTCGATTAATGGAATATTCCAGCGGCAAAGAGAGGACCGCGGAAAGTTAGATTTGTCAGGATGCGGGCCATCTCCTCAGGCGTTTCCCGGCACCCGTTTTCCAGCCATTGCTGAATAACCCCAAAATGGGCGGCAGCGATATAGGAGGCAAAATATTCAAAGGGCACCACTAGATTCTCTTTCTTAATTAATGGGGAGTAATTCTTCTCAAACAGAGCGCTCCACATTATTTTCTTCATTTTGTTTTGCAAGGCTATATTCCCTTTGGTACCTAAGACTGTTTTCATCAATGCTGCATTCGCAAGAAAGTATTCAAATACTTTTACTACTACAGCATAGGGCATTTTGACATCTTGGAAGTCGTGGGAAAACAACAGCTGTGAAGATAATCGCCGGCATTCTTGAAGCGACCTCCGGTGAAGCCTATGTCCTCAATGAAGCGATGCCAAAGCTGAGCTTAATGGCGAAAATTGGCTATATGGCTCAGTCCGATGCTTTATATACTTCTCTGACCGCTGCGGAAAACCTGCATTTTTTCGGAGCAATTTACGGCATGAGTAAAGCTGACATTAAGAAAAAGTCGGCGGAAGTTATGGACTTAGTCAATCTCTCCGCCGATCTCCATAAACCTGTCCAGGCCTTTTCCGGTGGGATGAAGCGACGGCTTTCCTTAGCCATGGCCATCTTGCATAGCCCTCCCGTATTGGTTTTGGATGAACCAACGGTCGGCATTGACCCCCTCTTACGCAAAAACATCTGGCAAGAATTAAACAAATTAGCCGAACAGGGTACCACCATCCTGGTGACAACTCATGTCATGGATGAAGCCGACAAGTGTCATAACCTAGCCATGATGAGGGATGGCCGGTTTATTGCCAAAGGGACCTCCCACGAACTGCAGGCGCAGATCGGCGTAAATAGTCTCGAGGAAGCTTTCATCTATTACGGAGGGCAAGCCAATGAGAGTTAGAGCTATGACCCTGCGGATCTTAAACCAGTTGCGACATGACCGACGCACCCTAGCTCTCATGCTGGTTGCTCCGATTTTTCTGCTGACTCTGGTTTACTTCATCCTTGCCGATTCAGTTCCTAATATAAAAGTCGCCGTCGTCAATGCCCCGGTTGGCTTCATTAATCGGCTCGAGGACTTTAATGTAAAGGCTTTACGCTATGACGAAAATACTGCTCGCTTGGCTTTAGAGCAGGGAGAAGTTATCGCCACCATTAGCATCAATAACGGCAAGTCCTCTATTGAAGTCGATGGTAGCAACCCGAGCAAGGCCAAGGCAGCTCTAGCGGCTATGGAACAAGCCAAGGTCAATACCCTTTATTCTAGGGCTGACCTGAAGTCTGATGTCAAATATATCTATGGCAAAGAGGATTTGCCCACCTTCGATAATTTCGGAGCGACCCTCATCGGCTTCATTATTTTCTTCTTTGTTTTTCTGGTCTCGGGGATTTCCTTTCTCCAGGAGAGAACCTCAGGAACCCTAGAGAAACTGCTCTCTACCCCGGTTCGACGCTGGGAGATCGTGGTCGGCTATGTGCTGGGCTTCGGTGTGTTTACAGTTTTGCAGTCTTTCCTGATTTCTTGGTATTGCGTATATGTGTTAAAAGTCATGATGATTGGTTCCTTTGCCCTGATACTTCTCATCACCTTACTGTCCGCTATCATCGCCCTTACCCTGGGGATTTTAGCCTCCACCTTAGCCAATAACGAGTTTCAAATGATTCAATTCATTCCTTTAATTATTGTTCCCCAGATCTTTTTCTCCGGTCTGTTCGACCTCCCCCCCGGGATCGAGGCTGTGGGTATGGTTATGCCCTTGTATTATATTGCCGATGCCTTGACTGAAGTGATGATCAGAGGAAGTGGTTTTATGGCAATCGCCTGGGATTTAGGGGTTATCCTCGCCTGCTCGGTGCTTTTTATGGTTCTTAATACTATCCTCTTAAAGAAATACCGCCGGATCTAAGCAGAATATTGCAAAAGTAGTAATATGGAGTAGTTAATTTGGATTTTAGTTTTGGTGAATGGGATAGGAGATAGTTTACTTAGCAATTAACAATTAATAGCTTTTCAATTATAGAACAGTAGGATTATAGGACAACGGGAGGAGACAAGGACATGAGGAGAATTTTTTGGGCAGTGGGGCTAAGTGGCATGATTCTGGCGATGAGCGGCTGTGCTTCATCCGACTTGGTATTTGAGGGAATCGTGGAGACGACAATCTATTCCCATTACAGCGAGGTCGCCGGGAAAATTACTCAGCTGCCCCCGGAGCTGGGACAAGAGGTCAAGGCCGGGGATCTGATCGCTGTAATCGATGACAGCAAGGAGCAAGATGCTCTAGAGCAACTGGAGGCAACCTTGACCAAGAAAAAAATGACTTTGGCTGAGCTTACCGCCGGTGTCGATTCGGAAGAAATCCAACAAAGCCGGAACAATGTCGCCCTAGCGGAAATCGCCTTAACTAATGCCCGGTTGACCAGAGATCGGGTTCAAGAAGACTATGCAAACGCTCAAGCCTTGTGGAAAGGCGGTGCCCTGCCCCAAGCTGATTTGGATAAAGTCAAATACCAAGCGGATCTGGCAGAGACTGCGGTTACTACTGCGACTTTGCAAGCAGACAATGCCAGACAAAAACTGGTCTTGGTTCAAAAGGGAACTCCTCAGGAAAAAATCGACTCCGCCCAAGCTGATATAGCCTTGACGGAGATTCAAATTCGCCAGACTCAAGAGAACCTGGCAAAATATAAACTTACTGCTCTTCAGGACGGCACCATTATCAGCAAGAACTATTTGTTGGGGAATATGGTCTCTCCCGGATACAATATTGCCGATATCGCTTCCGAGACTGAAAAGCATTTAGTCGTCTACATTCCCCAAGAACATCTGTCTAAGACTAGCTACGGTCAGGAGATGATTATTAGAAACGGGAAAGAAGAATACAATGGTAAAGTCATCTTTATTGATGTAGTCGCTCAATATACACCTAAGGACCTGCAAACATCGGCCAATAAGAATAAAGAAAGTATGAAAGTAAAGGTCTCCCTTGCTGAGGATGTCCCCTTGAAAATAGGCGAAAAGGCCGAACTCATCCTCGCTTAGGATAGAAGCGGAGAATTTCGTTCCTGAGCAATCTATCTTCCTTTTCCCAGCTCAGTTGCACATCTATATATTCCCTATTCTTTTCCTTACCCGTATCCATTACTTGATAGGACGACAGACGTTGCTGCTTTAGCATCCCTTCTAAAAAAGGCTGGCGAGCGAGGCTTGTGGCATAGTCATCATTGCCGTGAGGATACGACTTGCCCTTTTGCGCAAATTCCCCTCCACACTATAAGGATTCATTGACTAGATTACTCTAAATGGCAGAAATCAATTAATGCTATCCTCCAGCATTACCCCTTTAAAGACATAGGTAGCCGGTCCGGTCATATACACACGATTATCGCTTCCCCACTCGATCAGAAGATCGCCACCAGGCAAATGTACTGTGACCTTTCTTTCTGTCTTTCCATTCAGGACCGCCGCCACGGCAGAAGCACACGCTCCGGTTCCACAGGCTAGGGTCGGGCCTGACCCACGCTCCCAAACCTTCATGGTCAGTTCGTTCCTATTATTAACGATAATGAACTCTACATTTGTCTTGCGGGGAAAAAGTTCATGCTTTTCAATTGCGGGACCCCAACGTTTAAAGTCGAGGCTTTCATAATCCTCCACAAAAATAACACAGTGGGGGTTTCCCATAGAAACTGCTGTAAACTTAAATTCTTGTTCTTCGACTTGTAGTGTTTCAGCCACGACAGGCTCCCCTTGAACCTTGACGGGAATCAACTCCGGCTTTAAGATGGGCTCTCCCATATCCACTTTAACCCCTGTTACTCGATCTCCCTTGAGAGCGAGTTGTAGAGTGAGAATACCTGCCAAGGTCTCAACCTGCAGTGGGTTCTTTTTCACATATCCCCGATCATAGATATAGCGGGCAAAGCAACGTATGCCATTGCCACACATCTCTGGCTCAGAACCATCTGAATTAATAATACGCATCTTAGCATCGGCTTGTTCTGAAGGAAGCACGACGATAAGTCCGTCGCCGCCCACCCCAAATTGACGATGACAGAGTTTAAGCGCGAGTTCCGAATACGACCTGTCTATTAGGTCGGTAGTACTCTCAAATTGATCTAGAAAAACAAAATCATTGCCTAAGCCGTGCATTTTAACGAATTCCATGAACACCACTCAACTCCTTATCCCTTAAATTCCATACTCAGCCTCTTAGGGAATGGCTATGGAGGCAATAAGATCTGGAACATTGTAATAGGCTATAATCGTGATAAATACAAAAATAAGAGCCAGCTTAAACACCTTTTTTACGATTAAGGAAAAAGTAAAAATCGCTAAAATTCCAACCAAGGCATATGTGATCAGATCAAGATTATCTAATACTATACCTCCATTGAATAGTTCAATCATTTTGGTCCTCCTCTTACCGTAAATAATACCCTCTAGGTATTCTTCACTGTCAGATAAAATCCTTTTTTAAAGGGGCCCTTTCTTTCTTCTGCCCATGTTGAACGGATTTTAGTCAAATATAAAGTCTAGGCAAGCAAATCACTCACCTAGACCCCAGTAGCACATTGCGTTTTTTATTTCGAGCCTACCATTATTCTTTTGCCACGCCGAGTATTACTGACCAATCGATAAATTCCAATAAGAATCGACGGGCCCCCTGCTACCAATAGAATCAATCCCCATTGCCAGCCAAGGAGAGCCGTGGTTTTGAAAATAGCTTGCAGAGGTGGAAAGTAGATGACGCTGAGCTGCATAATCGTTGAACCGGTGACGGCGGCAACTAGATAGGGGTTGGAAAATAAGTTGACCTCAAAAATTCCTCGAGTCTCCGATCTGCAATCAAAGACATGGAAGAGTTGCGAGAAGACCAGAGTGGAAAACGCCATGGTCCGAGCGGCCAGCATATTGACCCCTAGGAAGAGGGCAGTAACGAAGACAAAAAGAGTTCCTAAACCTATTATTAAGCCACGGGTAAGGATTTTCCGAGCTAGCCCTCGGGCAAAAATGCTTTCTCCTGGTTCTCTCGGTTTACGATTCATAATATCCTTATCCATACCATCAACACCAAGGGCCATCGCCGGCAACCCATCAGTCACCAGATTAACCCAAAGAATTTGAATAGCTAGCAAAGGTAGGGGTAATCCTACCAAAGCTGCTAAGAACATGACCAGCACCTCACCGATATTACAGGAAAGTAAGTAGCGAATAAACTTACGGATGTTGTCATAGATGGCTCGACCCTCTTCAACCGCGGCGACGATCGTGGCAAAATTATCATCTGCCAGAACCATGGCTGAAGCCTCTTTGGTCACATCCGTTCCGGTCTTGCCCATGGATATGCCAATGTCTGCTTCTTTTACAGCTGGTGCGTCGTTTACCCCATCCCCGGTCATAGCCACTATTTGATTGTTCTTTTTCAAAGCACGCACAATCCTTAGCTTATCCTTTGGTGTCACACGGGCGTACACAGAAACATCCATAACTTCCTTTTCCAGTTCTTCATCGGTCATTTTATCCAGATCGACTCCGGTCAGGATACCCCCATTGTTCCCTTTAAGGATTCCTAGCTCGCGGGCCACAGCCTCGGCAGTTAAACGATGATCTCCGGTAATCATCACCGGTTTAATTCCTGCTTTGTGACATACTGCTATAGCTTTGCAGGCACTGGCCCGGGGAGGATCAATCATCCCCATTAAGCTAACAAAAACCAGATTCTCCTCCACCCGTTCATCGACTCGTTCATATTCTTTCAGGGGTTTCTCAGCCAGAGCCAGTACCCTTAGAGCTTTCTTAGCCATCTCATCATTAGCTCTAAAGATAGTCCTTCTTCGTATTTCACTAAGCTCAACCACCCCATCACTGGTCAGTTCATGGGTGCAGCGTCTAAGAATTTCATCAGGTGCCCCTTTAACATAAGCGTTTTTCTCACGCTTACCTTTATAAATAACACTCATACGCTTACGATCCGAATCAAAGGGAATTTCGCCAACCCGCTCTTCTTTGCGTTCCAAAGTTTCCCGCCAAATTCCTGCTTTGGCAGCCGCAACGAGCAAAGCTCCTTCGGTCGGGTCCCCTTCGATTCCCCAGAGTGCCTCTTTGCCAGCTGATCGAAACATGCCTGCCACTTGAACACCCTTTCGGGTCAAAGAAGAATTATTGCACAGAGACGCGATCTTCAAAGCATTTTGCAAGGGTCCCTTTTCCTTTAGTGGGTCAGCCCCGTGAAATTCACCCTTAGGATCATACCCCTGTCCTGTCACGGCAATCATTTTGCGATCAGCATAGATTTGACGCACAGTCATCTCATTTTGGGTTAGGGTTCCGGTTTTATCGGAGCAGATTACGGTAGCACAGCCCAGAGTCTCCACCGCCGGTAGTTTACGAACGATAGCTTTGCGTTTAACCATTCGTTGGACACCAATAGCCAGCGCTACAGTGACAATAGCCGGTAATCCTTCCGGGATAGCCGCTACAGCCAAGGATACCCCTGCTAAAAACATTTTGTAGACGCCCTCACCCCTTAAAATACCAGTCAAAACCACAACACCGCAGACCGCAATACTAATAACGACGAGGTATTTTCCTAATTGGGCTAAGCGCTTTTGCAGAGGAGTCTCTTCCTCTTCTACGCCTTGAATCATGCCGGCAATGATTCCCATTTCCGTTTCCATACCTGTGGCCACGATCACACCGGCCCCACGGCCAGCGACTAAGGCAGTCCCCATATAACCCATATTTGCCCGATCAGCCATCGGAGTTAGTTCATCTGTTAGGGCAGCTACCCTTTTTGACACCGGATGGGATTCCCCGGTCAGGGCAGATTCTTCCACTTCCACATTTACAGCTTGAATCCAACGAATATCAGCCGGAATGCGATCCCCAGCCTCTAGGAGTATGATATCCCCAGGCACAAGCTCTGCAGCTGGAATTCTGCTTTCCAGGCCATCCCGTAGGACGCGTGCTTCAGGTGCTGTGAGCGATTTAAGCGATTCGATAGAGCGCTCAGCTCGATACTCCTGAATGAATCCAAGGACTGCATTGAGTACGAGAATAGCCATAATCGTCACGGCATCAGCAATCTCACCTAGGAGCGCCGAAACAATCGTTGCCGCCAAAAGAACGAGGACCATAAAATCCTTGAATTGACCGAGAAACAGGAAAACGGGATGCACCCCTTTTTTGCTTTCTAGAATATTTTTCCCGACCTCACTCAACCGATGGCTAACCTCTCTAGGGCTTAACCCTTTGCCGGGATTCACTCCCAAGGCCTTCACTACATCGAGCCAAGGCAAAACATGCCATGCTTGCTGACGCATCTCTTTATCGTCCTCCTCTGGACACCTGTCCAACCTTTTTGTACATGCTTATTCAGGAGGAGAAGGAAAAATACCCAAGATTTGTGTTATACTATGGACAATCTAATATGAAGCCTATTCAACAGATCTTCAAGCTAAGAGAGGAGATTCCTTATGGCCTTAGACGGCATCACTTTGCACCATCTAATCCGTGAATTAGCGCCCCAACTTACGGGGGCTCGCATCGATAAAATCACTCAACCGGAGAAGGAAGAAATCCACCTGCACCTTCGTAGCCAAGGACAATCCTATCGTCTGCTCCTCAATATCTCTGCTACTGCAGCTCGTCTTCATCTTAGCCAAAAAAACAAGAAGAACCCCGCTTCTCCCCCCATGTTTTGCATGATTTTGCGCAAGCATATCGAAGGCGGTAAGATTCTTAACATTGAACAACTGGGTTTGGAACGCATCATCCTTTTATCCGTGCAAAACTATAACGAATATGGTGATTTAGCTGCCCTTCATCTCTATCTGGAGATCATGGGCAAACATAGTAATCTGATTCTGGTAGACCCCCAAAGCGGTACCATCTTGGATGGCCTTAAGCGTTATTCCCATGCCTTAAGTCGCCACCGCGAGGTTCTGCCCGGGCGCCAATACATCGCTCCCCCTTCCCAAGGTAAGGTAGATCCCCTCGCCAATGAAGAGGAATGGCGTGAGGTCCTATTTCAAGAAGCAATCCACGAAAGGGTTGTTGATCTCCTGGTCAAACATTATGCAGGAATTAGCCCTGAGCTCGCCAGAGAAATCATGACCCGCTCCGGACTGGAACTGGGCACTTCTCTTGACCAATGCGGGGATATTGACCTTTCGCGAATTTTCCAGGCCTATACCCAATTGGCTAACCCTGCTTTTACCCCTAATTTAGAGCCAACCCTTTACTATCAAAAGGGAGTTCAACCAACACGTCCTAACTCCCTACCCACTGCCTTCACATTTTTGCCTTTTCAAATCTATCAAGGGTTTCCCAGCCAGGATTTTCCCACTCTGGCCGAGGCCGTGGAAAACTTCTATCAGACCAAGGCCTCAAACAATACCTTGGAGGCCAAACGGGGCTCCTTGCGCAAAATCATTCAGGAGCATTTGCAGCATTTGTCCAAGAAAAAGGGCATCTATGAGGATACTATCGCTAATGCCGGAAAAAGCCTCAAGTACCAACGTTGGGGTGAGCTGCTTACCGCTAACCTCTTCCGGCTTGAACTAGGCATGAAAGAAATTCTCGTGGAGGATTACAATGAAGAAACTCTCCCCAAGCTAACTATTCCCCTTGAAGCACAGCTTACGGGCATTGAAAACTCCCAACGCTATTACCGCCTTTACAATAAAGCTAAGGCCACCATCCAAAAGACCACTCCGCTTCAAGAAGCCGTTGAGAGTGAACTTACTTATCTCAACTCCGTTCTGCTGAGCTTAGAACAAGCATCCACTCCCTCGGAGCTCGACGAAGTCCATAAAGAACTCATTGAGCAAAATTATTTATCAGGAAAGCATCACGGAAAATCCCCGCAAGACGAAGGGCAGAAAACTTCAAACCATAAAAATCGTGGCAAAAACCCTAAACACGGCAAAGCCGGATACAGTGGTAAAGAGAAAAACGGAAATAAGAGCAGCAACAAACCTGAGTCCCCTCAGCCAAAGGTTTATCTTTCCAGTCAAAACCATCCGATTCTCGTGGGTAAAAATAATCGCCAAAACGACTGGCTCACCCTCAAGAAGGGCCGCCCTCAGGACCTTTGGTTGCATACCAAAAATATTCCCGGCTCCCATGTCCTCATACCACTTGCCGAAGGCGAAGAGTTTCCTGACGATGCTACTCTCGAAGAAGCAGCAGCCCTCGCTATTCATTTCAGCCAGGCTAAAGGCTCTACTTTAGTCCCGGTGGATTATACTCATGTGAAGAACATTAAAAAACCCAATGCCGCTAAACCCGGCATGGTAATCTATGATACCAATTGGACCCTTTATTTAACTCCTAAAGAAGAAATCCTGGAACGCTTACTGGCCAGCGAAGCAGAGGAAATTCCCCAGAATCATGAATGAGTCTACAAATTTAGTCTGCAAAATAAATCTACAGATGACGGATCCTGAGAAAAGCAAAGGATCTTGAACCCAAAAAAGAGCAAGCTCTCAATTAGCACCCTAGCCTGATTCGGTAGAGGCGGGCGCATTTGGAGAGCTTGCTCTTTAACATGGTTAGCCATTGAGTGATTCATAGCTACGAGCTCATTACAGTGCTGAATGAAAGGCCCAATTAAGAATCACCGCAAGGGCTGCTGCATAAACAACCATTTCCACAAGAATTAGGGTCACACTATATTTGAACCGAGGTACTCCCATCACCTTCACCCCTTAGATATTTTTATCTCTTTCCATTCTTTCTAATTCAACGGGGTGCTCCTCCTCCATCTCCTCTTGATTCATCGTCCCCACATACCATACTTTACTCATGGGAAAGGATCTGGTATTAAAGTGGACATTATAAAAATGCCAGATAAAAATGGCGCTAATAGCCAAGATAGCCTCATCCGTGTGGGCATAGCGGGATGAATCGATTACCCAGCGGGGTAGGAATTGCGTAAAGAATTGAGGGTACCACATCAAAAGACCAGAGCCGCCCATGATAAACATACCCCAGAATACCGCCCAGTAGTCGAACTTCTCTTTGTAGGAGTAGCGGTCAAAACGGGCCGGTTCCTTTCTGAATCCAAAAAAGTAACCCAGGTTCTGAAAGAGATCGTTAAAGTCTTTCCAATTGGGCATAATCGCCCAAGATTTTCTTTTGCCACCTAAAGGTACAACCACCAGATATATCAAGTGATATACACTTACGAAAATCATAAGGGCAGCCCCCAGGAGATGGACATAAAAAAGATTATCAAAACCGCCAAACAAGGACACAACTCCTTGGGCAAAACTGCTTTGTTCAAATTTTATTGGCAAACCTGTAAGGGTAAGAACAAAAAAGCTGGTGAACATACCCATATGCTGAATTCTCTGATGTATATCAAACCGCTCATACACTTTATCCTGTCCCATGGGGTCACCTCCTGTTGCGGGTCTGCAATATAGTTCGCAGCTCGCGATACAACTGCAATTCAATGTGAATCACCAACAAGGTCATAGCAATTATTGTTAACCAAATAAAGAATTTCGCGGTATAATACATGGGCTTCCCCGGCCCCATGGCAGTCAGTTCGAAATGCTCCGTCCCTTGGGCAAAGCCTGGGGAGGGATTATCATGGCACCTGGCACAAGTCTGGGGGATATTTTCCTTTGCTACAAGTGAATTAGGATGATCTTGTCCTAAAACCGCGTGGGCACTGTGACAATCTATGCAACTGGCTGATCTTTGGCTCCCCAGAAAGACCCCTTTGCCATGAAAACTCTGCTGATAGGTTTCCGCCACACGACCTGTATGGCAGGTGTTGCAGATGGCAACACTTTCCTTCTTTGTGACCTTCACCCCCTCAGGATGAGGATAGGCAGTCACATCACTGTGGCAACTCGTGCAGCTTACCGATGCATGAGTAGAGTTTTTTAGTTCCTTTACTTGATTAGCGTGACACTGAGTACAATCTACTTGTGCCAGCACTGTTGCTCCGTTAAAGAGCAGCAAGAAGCTAAAGACAATAAAGAAAATAAGTTTTTTAAGTATCCATTGGTTGTTCTTCGTCATATACCCTACCTCATATTCTGAAATCGAAACATTCAAGGGAGGACCCCGCCTAGGTCTTTGACCACAGCAAGGTTATTGTGTCTCGAATTATCCAGCGATATGCATGGGGTGATTATGAAGACCATGAAAGATTTTATCTGTTACAGTTTCTGGGGACATAAAAAAGAAGTAGAAACTATTTTTAAGGACAGTTTCTACTTCTTTTTATGCTTTGCTTATGAATATATCGCTTGTAATGATTAGTCCCCTATTTTCCCGTAGGCAGTGCACGGCTTCCCGGTTTAATCGCTGGAATCCCTTCTGCACAGAGAGGACAACCTTCTGGATCGAAGGTTTCAATCTCGATCTCCAGCAAAGAGGCTAAGGGCACTCCAAACTCAGCTTTTCCACAACTGCGATCCACAATTACTCCCACACCGACGGGTTCTGCTCCATAGGCTTTAACGACCTCGATAACCTCCCGAACTGAGCCTCCGGTTGTAATCACATCTTCCACAACTAAGACTCGCTGACCCGGATGAAGTTCAAAACCCCGCCGTAATTTCATTTCTCCGTTTTCTCGTTCAGTAAACAGGGCCTTCGTTCCTAAGGCCTTGCCTACCTCATGAGCAACCAATATTCCACCCATGGCGGGTCCGATGACTAGGTCAATCTTGTGACCCTTAAAGGATTCTGCCAGTGCCTCACCCAAGCGAGCTGCATGGTGCGGGTATTGCAGAACCTTAGCGCATTGCATGTATTGGCGGCTGTGCCTTCCGGAAGTCAGTCGGAAATGCCCCTCCAGTAAGGCCTCGCTCTCTCTGAAAATACCTAAAACCTCTTCAGGGGATATGGATTTATTGGATATTGTCATGTAATTAACTCCTTTCAAAACATCACTTCGTGATCCATCTCGACCCTACAGCTAAATATCATTTTTAGGCTCTAATCCCAGAGACGTTCTAAAGCCTGCCGAGGACTTGAGGCTTGGGTGATCGGCCTGCCTACCACCAGATAGGAGCTGCCCGCCTCAAGGGCTTCTATAGGAGTGAGAGTACGGGCCTGATCATGGGTCTCGCTTCCTCTGGAGCGTATCCCAGGCGTAATGACTAGAAAATCTGGACCTAAATGCTCACGGAGGACCTGACTTTCCTGTGCCGAAGCAACGACCCCATCAATACCTGCCCTTTGCCCAAGTTCGGCCAACGCCACCACCTGATTTTGCAGGGTACGGTTTACTCCTAGCTCCTCGTGCAGTCTCCCTTCATCAAGACTGGTTAAGACTGTGATCCCAATAATCTTCATCCGCTTTTCAGCGTTTCCTTGTTCCTTGACCTCATGAGTAGCCTGGACTGCCCGAGCCATCATATCATATCCACCACTACAGTGAATGGTGAGCATATCGGCGCCATAGCCCGCTAAAACCCGAACCGCTCTTTCCACCGTATTGGGAATATCATGGAGCTTAAGATCTAAGAAGATGGAGAAACCTTTTTCCTTTAACTCCTTGATAATACTCGCCCCTGTTGCGTTATATAGCTCCATCCCTACTTTTAGCCAGCACCCGCTCCCCTGCAATTGGTCCGCCAAGGCTAGGGCCTTATCCCTGCTGTCCACATCCAAGGCTACCATCACCTTAGAGGTGTTCTCCTGAAGAGTTCTTTCTTGCTCCATCTTTATCTTCCTTTCTTCCATGACTGCAAGCTGTAAGACTCCTAACTTTTATGAAAAATCCTAACTCTAGTGCGCTAATCCCACGATATCACTCACAGAGGTAAAGCCATGTCTCCGGCAATACTCCTTGATTCCATCAAGCACTTCGAGAGGAACCAGCGGGTTCACAAAATTCCCCGTGCCGATGCTCACAGCTTTGGCACCGGCCAGCATAAATTCCACCGCATCCTGCCAGGTGAGAATTCCCCCCATACCGATAATCGGGATATTTACAGCTTGCGCCACTTGCCAAACCATTCGCACAGCCACTGGTCGTATCGCCGGTCCGGAAAGCCCCCCTACTTTATTGGCTAAGATGGGTTGACGTCGTTCAATATCAATACTCATACCCAGCAAGGTGTTGATCATGGAGATAATATCAGCGCCACCCTGTTCCACCGCTTTGGCCATCTGCACAATATCTGTAACATTGGGCGATAGCTTGGCAATTACAGGAAGATTGGTCTTAGCCTTTACCAAAGCGATGACTTCTTGAGCACTCTCCGGATGAGTGCCAAAATGCATTCCTCCATGCTTCACATTAGGGCAGGAAATATTAACTTCGATGGCATCGATTCCTGAACCTGCCTGAAAGGCATTGGCCATAATTTCATAGTCCCTTAAGGAAAACCCAGAGATATTTGCGATGACCGTCGTCGGTAATTCCCGCACCTTAGGGAGATAGAATTGGAGGAAATCTTCTAATCCGGGATTCTCAAGTCCTACAGAGTTGAGCATTCCCGCAGGGGTTTCTGCCAATCGGGGTAAGGGGTTACCTAGGCGCTGCTCGGGAGTAAGCCCTTTGAGAGTGATTCCTCCCAGCTTTTCTACCGGACAGTAGGGGGCATACTCATCCCCGAAGCCATAGGTGCCGGAACAGGTGATGACGGGATTCCTAAGGGTTAAAGGACCAAGCTCCACTGTCAAGTCGATATTTCCCTCAGACTCTTTTGCATCGTTCGCATAGGTAACTGTAATACTTTCATCACCCTTCATAATCCCAGAGCACCTCCTTCCCTTTAAACACAGGTCCATCCTTACACACTTTACCCCTGTAAATTCTACCGCTCACTTCATCCTTAAGAGTGCACACACAGCCCAAGCATGCTCCTACCGCGCAACCCATCCGTTCCTCTAAGGAAACCTCCACTGCAGCCCCCTTTTGTAAAAAGTAATCGCTGACGACTTGAGTCATAACCTGAGGTCCACACACTGCGACGGATAAAACTTCACTTTGTGCAGCGCCCTTACCATGATTGAGTCGGCTTCCCACCTGCGTCTGAAGGAGATCTAGAACATTTCCTTTCTCGCCGATGCTACCATCCATTGAACTAAGAAAAACGGGGATTCCAGCATCTTGCCACAGACCCAGTCCAGAGCTGGTAAAGAAACCTTCATTTTCCCCACCCCAATATAAACTCACAGAAAGATTCTTCTCTAGAGCTGCCTTAGCCAAGGGGAGCAAAGGAAATACCCCAATCCCACCGGCCACCAAAATGAGTTCTCCATGTGCAGGCAGGGTAAATCCATGACCCAGAGGACCCATCAGGCTCAGTTCCTCCCCGACTTTAGCTTCGGATAATATCTCTGTGCCTTTTCCCTTGATGCGGTAGAGCAGCGTGATTTCTTGAGCCTCCCGCTGAATATCCGCGATACTGATCGGGCGACGCAGCAAAGGATCCATTCCCTTGGTGACTTGTACATGGACAAATTGTCCAGGCTGAGCCTCTCGAGCAACTTCCGCCCGGAGAATCAGTCTCCTGATCTTGTAGAGAGGGTCACCCACAAAATCATGGGCAATAATATGGGCCTTTCCTAACAAAAGAACCCCACCTTTCTTGTTTCCTTCTGTAGGTATTTCAGTTCTACATACCTTTAATCCTGCAATTCTTTATTCGTGAATCGAAGTGAATCAATGGACCAGACCCCTTTTTTCAGCTGAGTGGCATCAGACTGGGTAAAAAGGACATGAGTACATGAACCCAGGCCGAGGCCGTGTCTAAGCTTGTAAAGCAAGGGATACCTTGCTCAACCGCTGTGCGGCGAATCGCAAAGCCATCGCTGGCTTGTTTCTTATTATGAGTCGTAGTATTGAGTACGCATTGAATTACACCTTGGCGGATGGCATCAGTGATTTCCGTCGACCCCTGATGAAGCTTCTCCACCGGTATTACTTCAATCCCCTCCTCACGAAGGGCTTTGGCTGTTCCTTCTGTAGCCAAGATCCGAAATCCTAAGTCCACAAACTTCTTAACCAATGATAGTCCTTCTTGCTTATCACGGTCCGCTAGGGTAACCAACAAGCTACCATGAGCAGACATATTGAATCCTCCCGCTAAAAGGGCTTTGTAGAGAGCCTTTTCATAAGTTCGGTCTACCCCCATCACCTCGCCGGTAGATTTCATCTCCGGCCCTAGGGAGGGCTCCACCTGATGGAGCTTGGAGAAGGAAAAGACAGGGACCTTGACTGCTACGCGCTCCGGTACCGTCCATAGGCCCAGTGGTAGGTTCAATTCCAACAAGGATTTCCCCAAAATAACTTCTGTGGCGTAATCCACAATGGACAATCCGGTGACCTTGCTGATAAATGGCACTGTGCGACTGGAGCGTGGATTCACTTCAATCACATAGACCTCACCCTGGTGTATGACATATTGAATATTTAAGAGGCCCAACACATTGAGTGCCCGCGCGATCTCTGTGGTGAGTATTGTAATTCGTTCTTTTAGCGGCTCGGGCAAGGTCAAAGGGGGATAGACCGCGATGGAGTCCCCGGAGTGCACGCCCGCCCTTTCCAGATGCTCCATAATTCCCGGAATACTCACATTTTCTCCATCGGAGATCGCATCTACTTCCACTTCCGTTCCCACTAGATATTGATCCAGCCAGAGCTCTTGACCCGGAAAATCG
This sequence comes from Desulfitobacterium sp., assembly GCA_050251735.1. Lineage (GTDB taxonomy): Bacteria > Bacillota > Desulfitobacteriia > Desulfitobacteriales > Desulfitobacteriaceae > Desulfitobacterium. Next base: position 170,948 of record JBFWMF010000001.1, on the reverse strand, counting down.
GCCATGGCCCGGTTGACTACGTTTTCCAGTTCGGCAGGGTCATAGACAATCTCCATGGCACGGCCCCCTAGGACAAAAGAAGGGCGAATCATCAGCGGATAGCCAATTTGCAGCGCTACAGCACGAGCTTCTTCCAGAGATGAGGCTTGACCTCCCTTGGGCCGTTTGGCGCCGATGGCGTTGAGAACCTCATCGAAGAGACCCCGCTCTTCTGCCCGGTCGATATCCTCAATACTGGTGCCAAGGATTTTATAGCCCCGCTCCGCTAGGGGCTTGGCTAGACCGATGGCTGTTTGTCCCCCGAATTGGACGATGACCCCTTCCGGCTGTTCTAGGTCCAAAACCGCCGAGACGTCTTCGAGAGTTAAGGGCTCAAAATAAAGCCTGTCTGCCGTATCAAAGTCCGTGGATACGGTCTCCGGGTTGTTATTGATGATAATCGTCTCCACCCCAGCCTTCTTGAGAGCCAATACGGAGTGAACCGAGCAATAATCGAATTCGATCCCTTGTCCGATACGAATCGGTCCGGACCCTAAAACCACCACTTTGCGTTTAGGGGAGGGGATTCCCTCATTTTCTTGATCATAACTGGAGTAGAAATAAGGGGTGAGGGCTTCAAATTCTCCGGCACAGGTATCGACCATTTTGAAAACCGGACGAATCCCTTTGCTCTCACGATAGTCATAAAGCTCTTTTTCTGTGGTCTCCCATAAACGAGCAATTTCTCGATCGGCAAAGCCCATTCTTTTCGCTTTTAACAAAAGATCATCTTGCCAAGGCGAAGTCTGGAGCTCATTGCTCAACTTGACGATGCGCCGGATAGCCAGCAGAAAATAAGGGTTCCAGCGGCTGGCTTTTTGAATCCGCTCTAGGCTAAAGCCTCGTCTGAAGCCTTCCGCCAGGATAAAAAGCAGCTGATCATCAGGCTTTTGGCAGCGTTTAATAATTTCTTCATCAGAAAGGTCTTCCAACTCGGGTAGGAGCAGTCCATAAGCTTTTATTTCTAAGGAACGTACAGCTTTCTGCAATGCAGTCTCCAGATTCCTGCCTAAGCCCATCACTTCCCCCGTAGCCTTCATCTGAGTTCCTAAGCGACGATCTGCATCTGAGAATTTATCGAAGGGCCAGCGGGGAATTTTAACCACCACATAATCTAGGGCCGGTTCGAAACAGGCTGAAGTTTTTCCGGTTACAGCATTGGTCAACTCCGGAAGAGTATAGCCCAAAGCAATTTTTGCAGCTATTTTAGCAATGGGGTAGCCTGTGGCTTTGGAAGCCAAAGCACTGGAACGACTAAGACGCGGGTTCACCTCGATGACCACATACTCCAAGCGTTCCGGATGCAGAGCATATTGGACATTACACCCACCCTCGATCCCCAAAGCTTCCACAATCCTGCGGGATGAGGTACGCAGGGCTTGAACCTCCCGATCGGTGAGTGTCTGGCAAGGAGCTACCACGATGCTGTCACCGGTATGAACCCCTACCGGGTCCATATTCTCCATATTACAAATGGTGATGCAATTGCCCGCACCATCCCTAAGCACTTCGTATTCGATTTCCTTCCAACCCGCCACACTTTTTTCCACCAGAATTTGGCCGATGAGGCTGGCTTGCAGACCGCTTTTGCAGATTTCCTGCAGGGATTCACGATCTTGGGCAATTCCGCCCCCGGTACCGCCAAGAGTATAGGCCGGTCGGACAATCACGGGATAACCAATTCCCTCAGCGAATTCTAGAGCTTCTCCCACCTCTGAAACAATCACGCTGGGTGGTACCGGTTCCCCCAGAAAATTCATCAGACTCCGGAAATGCTCCCGATCTTCAGCCTTGGTAATGCTTTCGAGAGAGGTACCCATGAGCTGCACCCCGCAGCGTTCCAGTATTCCTCGCTCCGCTAATTGGAAAGCTAAGTTCAGACCCGTTTGTCCCCCCATAGTGGGAATAAGACCATCGGGCCGTTCTCTTTCGATAATCCGTTCTAAAAATTCCACTGTCAGGGGCTCGATATAGACCCGGTCAGCGACCTCTTGATCCGTCATAATTGTGGCAGGATTAGAGTTGACGAGAACTACCTCAACTCCTTCTTCCCGCAAGGCACGGCAGGCTTGTGTTCCGGCATAATCAAATTCTGCAGCTTGACCAATCACGATCGGACCTGATCCGATCACGAGCACCTTATTCCACTTCATATTTTTCATAACTTCTTCCTCCTAGCTAAAGTGCCGTCGAATAGGTGAGCTTACGCCCCAATCGCCGCAAAAAAACGTTCAAAAAGCTCCATATTCTCATCAGGACCGGGGGCACCTTCGGGATGATATTGCACGGAAAAGATGGGGTATTGAGTATGTTCCATCCCTTCCACCGTTCCATCATTTAAATTCTTATAAATCACTTCAAAGCCTGTGCTTGCTAAAGAGTCGGCTTCGACAGCATACCCGTGATTCTGGGCTGTCATGGTCGTTTTGCCGGTGCGTAGATCCTGAACCGGGTGGTTCCCTCCACGATGCCCAAAGGGTAATTTATAGGTTTTACCTCCAGCTGCTAAGGCTAAAATTTGATGCCCTAAGCAGATTCCCATCATGGGGAGTTTGGGCAACAAGATCTGAACTGTCTTAACTAAATCGGGAAGGTCACTGGGATCTCCCGGTCCATTGCTCAAGAAAATCCCCTTGGGCGAGCTGGCTAAGATCTCTTCCGCACTACTCCAAGCTGGAAACACGCGAATGCGCAGTCCACGCTGTTGCAAGCTGCGCAGGATATTGCGTTTAGCCCCACAGTCGAGTACCGCCACATAAGGACCACTCCCGGGGATCTCGTAGCTCTCCTGGACTGTTGCCTTGTAGACCCAGTGCTTCGTCTTCTCTATATCCATGGGATTCTGAGGGTTTTCTTCCCAATACTTCATTCCTTGTTGGTAAGTATGGGCAAAAACTCCCGGCAAGGTGCCCTCCTTGCGAATATGCCGGGTTAAGGCCCGAGTATCGATTCCCTTCAACCCCCAAATGCGCTGAACCTTGCAGAACTCTTCTAAGGATCGATCCCCGTGCTCACTGCCTTCCCCTTGGGAAAGTTCCCGAACCACGAGCCCTCTAAGGAGGATTTTATCCGCTTCATTTTCCTCATCGTGCCAGCCATAGTTGCCGATCTGCGGATGGGTCAGAACAAGAATCTGACCTGAATAGGATAGGTCGGTGATCATCTCTTGATACCCTGACATCGAAGTATTAAAAACCACTTCCCCGGCTTGCGTCTTTTCAAAATCCTCCGGCCATGCTCCAAACCCTTCACCTTCAAACATAGTACCATCTTGCAATACAAGAAACGCCATCCTAAGCCCTCCTTCTGAATGTGAACTGGGGACAGGTCCCAGTTCACAACTCTTTACCTTTAACCTCTGTTTACATCTTGATGCTGATTAAACTAAAAATTAGCTGCATTTCGCTTGCGTTTCAATAATCTAAAGCTTTACTTATCTCTCCCAAAGGCGTCCCTCAACCCATACTTTCACGGGCAACCCTTGAAGTTTTTGGCCTAAGAACGGTGTATTCTTACCTTTTGTCGCGAGAGAGTCAGCGGTAATGGTCTCTGTGTACTCGGGATCAAAAAGCACCAAATCAGCGACTGCCCCTGGCTTTATGGACCCTCCGGTCAGCTGAAAGCGTCGAGCGGGGTTAATGCTCCAAGCTTGGACCAGTGTTTCTACTGGTAACACACCTGGGACAACCAAGTGCTGCCATACTGCCGCCAATGCCGTCTCTAGACCTGAAATTCCAAAGGGGGCTTCATCAAATGGATTCGCCTTCTCTTCCCAAGTGTGGGGGGCATGATCGGTAGCTAACATATCGATTGTTCCATCCAACAATCCGTCGATTAAGGCTTGTCGGTCCGCTTCGGTACGAAGTGGAGGATTGACTTTATAGGAAGTAGCATAAGGAGTTTCGTCTATAGCTTCGTCGGTGAAGATCAGGTGGTGCGGATTCACTTCAGCGGTTACATCCACCCCTCGCTTCTTCGCATCTCGTATAAGTGCCACGCTTTCCTTAGCTGAGATATGCGCTAAGTGGAGCTTTCCGCCCCCTTCTTCTGCCAAGAGAAGATCCCGGGCCACCATAACACTTTCCGAACTGCTAGGAATTCCCCGCAAGCCTAGGTGGGTACTCACAAAACCCCGGTGCATCACTCCATGATGGGCAAGGCTCTCATCCTCACAATGACTGACAACCGGGCAGCGGGTTAGCTTGGCATATTCCAAAGCCAAACGCATCATTTCTGCACTCTGAACCCCTCGGCCATCATCGGAGAAGCCTACCGCTCCGGCCGCGGCCAGTTCAACCATTTCCACAAGTTCCTTCCCCTCTTGTCCCTTGGTCATGGCGGCAATGGGATGAATCTTGGCTAAGCCGACCTTTTTCCCATGGTTCACTACATATTCGATCAGGGCCTTTTGATCCAGTACAGGAGTTGTGTTGGGCATGGCTAAGATGGTGGTAAAGCCACCCCGGACTGCTGCTTGGGAACCGCTGGCAATATCCTCTTTATCCTCTCGGCCCGGTTCTCTGAGATGAGTATGCACATCGATGAGGCCCGGAAAAAGATACTTACCTGTGGCGTCAATTTCCTCCCAAGTCGAGGACTCCCCTAGTTTCTCCCGAACCTCTTCGGCAGTCATACTCTTCTTAAGCTCAATAATTCTACCTTCTCCTATCAAGACATCATAGTTACCCGAGAAGCTTTGAGACGGATCAACTACTTGCACATTTTTAATCCACCACATGATTTGTCCCTCCTCCCAATAATAGATACATAATGGCCATGCGGACGGCGACGCCGTTGGTTACTTGTTCTTCAATAACCGACTGGCTGGAATTGACGATACTGCTTTCAATTTCTACTCCTCGATTGACCGGTCCGGGATGCATGATCAGGGTCTTTTTACCGGTCTGCTGGACTCGCTCGGCAGTAATTCCGTAAAGCTGTGAGTATTCCCGCAGACTTGGCAGTAGCCCTGCCTTTTGCCGCTCGAGCTGCAGCCGCAAAGCCATGATAACATCGGCTCCAGCTAGTTCTTCATCGAGATGATAGGTTGTTTTCACACCCCAGGATTTTATTTCGGGGGTGAGCAAGGTCGGGGGGCCGACAAGCACCACTTCAGCCCCCAAGGCTTTAAGGGCCCAGACATTGCTGCGGGCGACTCGGGAGTGCAGAATGTCTCCCACGAGGAGAATCTTCCTCCCCTCAACACTGCCTAGATGCTCCTGCATGGTAAATAAATCGAGCAAGGCTTGGGTGGGGTGCTCATGTTGTCCATCCCCAGCGTTAATCACACCGGCTTTAAGTTCCTTAGCAAGAAAATGGGCCGCACCCGAACTAGAGTGCCGAATAACCACAAGATCCGGCTTCATGGCTTGCAAGGTTCTCACGGTATCAAGCAAACTTTCGCCCTTATTGACACTGCTCTGAGCCACGGCCAAGCTGGTAGTATCGGCACCGAGAATCTTCGCTGCTGTTTCAAAGGAAGTTCTGGTGCGGGTAGAGGATTCAAAAAACAAGTTATACACCGATCTCCCGCGAAAGGTTGGCAGCTTCTTTACAGTCCTTGACAAGATTTCCTTCATGGGTTTTGCCGTATTGATGATGATTTGAATCTCACTTGGTTTTAGATCTTCCATATGCAGAATGTCTTTTCGAGTCCATCCCATACTTTTCTCCCCCTACAGTTCTATTATTATATAAGTAAAACCTTAAACTTACTGATACCTATAAAGAAAACCCGGCTTCGCCGAACCTTTAAGAGCACAACTACTGAAGGCGAAGTCGTTGGTTGCACAAAAAATCCCCTTACCAAAGGTAAGAGGATATACGGATACAAGTACCCTGTATTCTCTACCCTTGGCTCACTCTCTGGAAAGCTCTTAAAGGGTATCTTAAGTTAGTCGCGTTGATTTCATACCTTATGCTAATTACTTTTGTTCAGAACGCTCCAGCAAAAGTACTTCATCCGCTTCATCAATCTCTTGAATGCAGACGGAGACAATCTCTCGGCTCGAGGTGGGAAGGTTCTTTCCCACATAATCGGCACGGATGGGGAGTTCTCGATGACCGCGATCCACAAGGACAGCCAATTGGATTTTTTCCGCCCTTCCTAAATCCATGGTAGCATCGAGAGCGGCTCGGGCAGTGCGTCCCGTGAATAAAACATCATCTACTAAAACAACTGTCTTCCCTTCTATAGGAAAGGGCACCTCGGTTTGATGAACTACCGGCTGTATATCAATCCGACTTAGATCATCTCGATATAAGGTGATATCTAGTATCCCTAAGGGAAGTTTAACGCCTTCAAATTCTTCGATGCGTTGTCGAATTCGCTCCGCCAACGGAACGCCGCGACGTCGGATACCAATCAGGACGACTCCGTCCGTTCCTTTATTTTTTTCGATAATTTCGTGGGCAATCCGCGTGATCGCCCTTCGGATTCCATCTGCATCCAGAATCTTGCTCTTTGTGATCCCTTCCAAAGCTTTGCCCCCTTGCCCATATACGTACAAAAAAACTGCCTACTTGCGCAGCAGACAGTTATCCTACTTCTTTCTGCCTTCTGCGTCTCACAGGACCTTTTTAAAGGCTATCACAATTTTAGTCTAACTTAGATGCCAACCATTGTCAATCAGAATTCCCATGCATTTTTCAAAGTATGTTAAACGATAATTTATTCATTCATCCAGAGGGCAGAAGCTGATGTAACTACCTCTCCCCTTCACGAATCGCTTGTAAAGTCTTCTGAAAACGTTCCGGTGGCGAAGCACTAAACTCGAGATATTCTCCAGTCCTCGGGTGGATAAACCCTAAGCGTAAAGCATGTAACATTTGACCTTGGATAGCAAAAGGATTTTTCCTTGGTCCATACAACGGGTCTCCCAAAACCGGATGTTTAAGGTAGGCCAGATGAACGCGAATCTGATGAGTTCTGCCTGTTTCTAAGCGAGCCTGAACATAGGTAAAATCAGAAAAACGCTCCAGAACCTCATAATGAGTTATAGCTTCTTTAGAATTATGAAAAACCACCGCCATTTTTTTACGATCAGCCTGATCCCTGCCAATAGGAGCATCAATCGTTCCCGAAGGTTCGAACAACACCCCGTGCACAATAGCTTGGTATTGGCGTGTCATGCTATGGGCTTTAACTTGTTCAGCCAAGCCATGGTGGGCTAAATCACTTTTTGCCACCACAAGTAACCCCGAGGTATCCTTATCAATACGATGCACGATTCCCGGACGTAATACACCATTAATGCCAGAGAGATTCTGACAGTGATAAAGCAAAGCATTGACCAAAGTCCCCGTCCAAGCCCCCGGTGCCGGGTGAACCACCATACCCTGTGGTTTATTGACAACCAGTAAATCCTCATCTTCATATACTATATCCAGTGGAATATTCTCTGCTTCCACCTTCAACTCTTGCGGAGGAGGAATCACGACTGTAATCTTATCTCCTAAGCGAACCTTATAATTCGATTTTTTTACGGTTCCATTAACGAGAACGTGACCGTCCCCAATCAAACCTTGAACATAAGAGCGGCTCTTGTCGACCACTTCAGTGACACCAACATCCAAGCGGGTTCCTTCCGGTAGCTCGAGTGCCAATGCTTCACCTAAGCCGACCTGCTCCAAGTCTTCTATCCCTAAATCCATCTCTAGATTTTCTTCATACGTTTCTAATCCATTTAACCCTTCGCAATTCATACTTGTCCCCTATTCCATTCCCTTTTCTCCAAACTCACTCGGCCTTCTGTTCCTTAGTTTCATGCCGGAACATCATCAGCATCAATAGACCAACACCAACAACGATAGCACTATCGGCGAAATTAAATACGAAAGGCCAAATCTGGAAGTCAAGATAATCCACAACCTTACCGATAAAAACCCGATCATAAAGATTACCTAAAGCTCCTCCGCCGATGAGCCCTAAGGCTAAACGAGTCACCCATTCTTCCCGTGGGAACATCTTCAATTGAGCATAGATTATTCCCGCCAGGACCACTACTGCTGTAAGAATAAACACCCAGGACTGACCCGGCAATAAACCAAAAGCTGCTCCCGGATTTAAGACATAGGTTAAATGAAAAATTTTGGGTATCACAATGACTGATTCACCGGGGACCATATTCCCTTGAATATAGACCTTAAAAACGCGGTCGAAAATCCAAATCCCCGCAATGGTTAGCCATACCAACAATCTGTTACCCTCCCCGACTCGATATTTGCTCATCTATCTTAACATACGAAGGCGGGGGCGGGCAATGCTGTACCTACTAAGATCGACCGTGTCTTCTTCCATAATACACCGTATTGTCCAAGCCGGGTTCCACTTCAACCTCCAATGTCTCCACCGCTTGAACTGCTCCGATCACTTCATCCCCATCCTCATAAAAGGTATTGGGATCACTCAGGTCTCGATTCGCACCTAAATCTTGAGGCGAATCAGAGGTCCCAAAGCTGGCTACCGCTTGCCAAGAATCCTCCCCATCAAAGCCAACGCGATCGGTTCCATCGTTAAAGGATCTTGAAAAAGGATTATGAAGGAGCTCATCCTCCACGGGCTCTCGATGTAGGGAATGCTGCTCTTCTTTTTCCTCTAAACGACTGCAGGCGGTACAAACGGTGGTATAGGGCAAGGCTTCCAACCTCTCCAAGGGAATGTCCTTTTGACAATGCTCACAGATTCCATACTTACCTTCTTCATAGCGCTGCAATGCCGAATTCATAGCATGAACCCTGTGCTGGAGGCGATCATGGCTTGCCACGTCTCGAGAACGTTCATAGACCTCCGTGGCAATATCCGCGGGATGATTGTCGATTACCGAAAGCTCACCAAGGGATTCTCGCATATCCCCAGTAATCAGTTCGGCTGCCATTTCCATCGCTTCTTCCTTATCTTTTTTTAGCTGTTCAATAAGTTTTGAGTATTTACTATCTGTCATGATGAGCCTCCTCTTATTTCCTAATACCCATTATGCGCATTTACAAGTTCCACAAGCTCTCCGATAACTCCACCGATCACCGGTAAGTTTAAGAGCACCAGATTTTTTAAAAACATCGCCAGCAATCCCAAGAGAATCGTCGCCCCTATAGCACCGCCGAGGCCCCTGACAAGTCCCACCCCAAAGTTAAGCCAAAGCAGACGTCGAGGATTATTCAGGTAAGTGATGTATTCCGTCAGGTTTATTTTCTCCAAGATCAGCAATAAATCCTGAACCTGTTTTCTTAGCTCTTGTCCCTCTTCAGACTGAAGCTTTCCTTCAGATCGACTTAAGTCCTTGTCATGATCGGTCGTCAACCCATTCACCTCACGATTCTTAAGCTCAGTTTTCCCAAGCAGAAAAATAAATATCCTTACCGTTCAGTGCTAAAGAAATCCGACTTCGCTATGACATAGATTACAAGCATCACTGAAGGCGACGTATAAAGAAAAGCTCCTCTTTGTCATCAACAGTTACTGCGTTTTAACTGTCTACCTCAAGAGGAGCACTCTAACTTTTCGCATTCTATTTCTCAAAATCCTATTTCTGAGTTCAGAAACCTATCACTTTAATCTCTTGAAATTCTAAGGTCGGATACATGTTGAAGCAGACCCTAAGTAAAAACAATTCTTCAGCCTAGCGGTGGAACTCAAGGAGGGTTAGTCCGATGTTAAATAGCTAGCAAATAGCTGATAAAAAGTCCTATAACCATCAATAATCCGAAATAGGTATTCGTTTGTCCCGTGGCTTTCATCGCCGGCATCATGGTTATAGGCTCGGTCTTGCCGACAAACCCTTGGGTCGCTTGGATCGCTTTGGGAATACTCAGCAGGGACAAAAGAATCCAAGGAGTAATCGTCCCGGTCACCACAAGTCCCACCAGCCATAAATAAGCGAGACCAAACATCACAGCCATAAATTTCACAGCGTTTTGCGGTCCTAAGACAACCGGGATAGTCTTTCTCCCATTCGCCTTGTCCCCATCATGATCGCGGAGATTATTGCCTAAATTGATGAGACCTACCAAAATACCGCTGGGTACAGCAACCAAGATCGCTATACCAGAAACATAACCTGTTTGGATAAAGAAGGCAATCAAGATAATCAAGAAACCCATGAACAAGCCGGAAAATAATTCTCCTAAAGGAGTGTAGGAAATAGGGTAGGGTCCTCCAGTATAGAGATAACCCATAAGCATGCAAATTGAGCCCACCACCGCCAACCACCAAGAGGAAGATGCACAGATATAAACACCCAAAAGAACGGAAATTCCATACATCGTCAGGGCTAGAGTCATGATTAAGCGTGGCGACATCCCATGGCGCACAATGCCTCCGCCAATACCTACTGATTTCTCTGTATCCAACCCTCGCTTAAAATCATAATACTCATTAAATAGATTGGTAGCAGCTTGAATAAGCACACTAGCCACCATCATCGCTGCAAAGAGCAAAGCGTTTGTTTTGCCCTCCAGCAAAGCCAAAACTGAGCCTAAGAGAACCGGCACAAAGGCCGCTGTCAAAGTATGTGGTCGGATCAACTCCCACCATATCTTCCAGTTTTTCTTATTCAACTGTGCATCCTTGTGCTCTACATCCATAACTTTCTCCTCTTTTAAGACTTCACCACGCAACAAGCGTAATCCATCCATTTATAGCTTAACAAATCAACAACAATCGACAATAAGCTTATTTCTGATAAAACTAATCTCCTATTCCGACCTGAGCTTCGAGACAAACCTAACCTTATTTATTATAACCAATACGCTAATGTCAATAAAGGAAAAAATTCAAGGAGCCCAGTGGCTCCTCTTAGTCTCCGTTACTTTTTGTGAAGTAAACAAAACCTCCACCTAGAGTCGTTGTCTTAATCCACAAAGCTAGGTCAACCTTCTTTAAGATACCTTCATCCAAAATCGTAACGCTGGCCTTGCCCTTATCCTCCTCATAGTCGAGTTGAATAATGGTGACCCAGTGCCAACAGCTCAGGTTTTTTACCTCACCATTATGCCAGTTCAAAAAGGCGACCGGCGCATCGTCATCCAGCGCGCCCGCCAAGAAATCAATCACCTTGCCGATAGTCGGTCGCCGATAAACGACCTCAGGTACTTCGCAAAGATGGTATTGGAGCTCGATCCCCTTGACTTGGGCGAAAGCCAGCATGGGATTATAAAGCATGCTTAGCTTATGAACTCCGCGAAAGGAAGGTGTGACATAGTGCCACAGTTCCTTCATCAAAGCAACCCAATCCTTTTGACTTTGCAGCCGATCCGCAGGTGAACGCTGCTCATAGGTTAAATAATAAAAAATATTTGTAGCAGCACAAGGGCCACAACCCGCCAGACGCTGGAAAGTCGTCGGATACCAACTCTGACAGGAACCATATGCCACTTGATGGCCATCTGGATTAATATGCTTAAACACATCAGGATGTGCAATGGATTTTGATATCAACATTCTCCAACTCCTTAATCGGCAGCGGCTTTTTTACCCGCCAAATGGGCTGAGGACCAAGCCCATTGAAGATTATAGCCGCCGCAGTCCCCGTCTATGTCCATAACTTCTCCAGCAAAGAAAAGTCCCTCCACAAGCTTGGATTCCATAGTCGCCGGATGGATATCGCGAACGTCAATGCCACCGGCCGTGACTTGAGCAGCTGTCCAAGTGTTAGTTCCGGTAATCTGAAAACGCCAGTCCTGCAGTATATTCAGGATAGCCTCCTTCTCGCGGGAAGTAAGCTCCGCGACCAATTTGTGCATATCTTCAATACCCGCCTGTTTTAAAACAACAGGTGTTAATTGCTTGTTGATAAAGCCAACGAAGCTAAAGTGCACACTTTTTTCCGGCTGATCTTGCCAGCGCTTCTGTAGGTAGTGAGCCAGCTTATCCTTTGGCCAGGTATGAAGCATCGAGACCTTAACCCAAACCTCTTGTTTGCTTTTTAATTTCTCGGCAGCCGCACGGCTTAATTGAAAAATCGGCGGTCCGGAAATTCCGTATTCCGTGAATAGCAATTCCCCTTGGGCTTGGGCCAGGGATTTATCTTTGACAATAATCTCAGCCAACCCCTCGAATTTGATGCCTTTGATCTGCTTGAGAAAGGGTTCGGCAAGCTTAAGCTGTACTAAGGCTGGAAACGGCTCTACAAGACGATGCCCCAGGCTCTCAGCCAAAGCATATCCACTCCCGGTAGAACCCAAGTTCGGAGCAGCCTTCCCTCCTGTCGCGAGAATGACTCGATGGGCAAAGTACTCTTTTCCATCCTTCGTCAGAACCTCAAAGCCTTTATCCAGCCTGTGGAGTCCTTTTACTTCCGCTTCCAATACCACTTCAATTCCTAAACGTTCTACTTCATAGCGTAGGACATCTAAGACACTGGAGGCTTGATTAGAAAAAGGAAATACTTTACCTTCCTCTTCCACCTTATGAGCAATGCCAAGGCCCTCAAAAAACTCAATGGCTTGATTATTATCAAAGGCTTGCAAAGCCTGCCTAGCAAATTGCGGATTCTGACCATGATAATGTGCCAGCTGCAGATCCGTATTTGTTAGATTACAACGCCCATTACCCGTGGCTAAGATTTTCTTGCCGACCCGCTGATTTCTCTCTAAGATAGTCACCGCCGCTCCAGCCTGACCGGCTATGATCGCAGAAAACAAACCGGCGGCCCCGCCTCCGATCACGACGACTTTGAGTTGTTTCCCCTTAGGCATTGGTATCCCCCTCACGGTCTAAATCACTTTATATCATACACCATTTTTATGGAATAGAGCAATTTTAAGGCGAAGTCAAAAGCATAAAAGAGCTACGGTGCTCTTGATCAAACACCGTAGCTCTTATCCGTAAATATTTCAGGTTTTCTTATATTTCAATTTTGAGACATTGAAATGCAAAGGATTAACCGACGATGACGTCCAACAAATCTCCATTTCTTAAGCCAAAGGCATTGCCTTCGTCTGTATCCACATGCATATCTAAGGCATAATTAGGGCTTACCCGGATCAGAACGCGTTCAAAAACTCCTGCCCGTGGTCCATTCACTTGAACCTTAACATGGTCCCCATCTTTCACACCATATTTTTCAGCATCTTCCGGTGTCATATGAATATGACGAGCTGCAATAATCGTTCCAGCCTCAACTTGGACTTTTCCGGCGGGGCCGACTATTTCCAATCCAGGGCTGTCATTAATATCTCCCGAATCCCGAACCGGGGGTTTTACCCCAATCTTAAAGGTATCCGTAGCTGCAAGCTCCACTTGGGTGGCTTTACGAGCAGGTCCTAACACACGCACATTGGGCATCGAACCCTTAGGTCCTACTATGGTTACAGTCTCTTCACAGGCAAATTGACCCGGTTGAGATAGATCCTTTGTCCGAGTGAGCTGGTGTCCGGCACCAAAAAGGATACCGATATGTTCCTCAGAGAGATGAATGTGACGATTGGAAATTCCGACGGGTACTTGAAAGGTTTTCATGAACATGACCTCCTGGTTAAAGTTTCTAGACGTTATCTTTATGCTAATCTACAACTTATAATTATACTCCATATTTCGCTAAAAATCTGCATCAGAAAATTGCTACTTTAAAATTACTATTCTATACTGCTCAATCTTCAACTTTTCGCCAACGGAGATCGGGTTTTCGGGCTGCGCCTGTCTCATCCAAACGGGTGACCAAGGTATGATAAGGAGCGTTTTTTACCATTTCCACATCATCTTGCACTTCGGCAGCAATTTTTATCATGACTTGAGCAAATTGTTCAAGGGTTTCCATGCTTTCCGTTTCCGTGGGTTCAATCATCATCGCTTCTTCCACGATGAGCGGGAAGTAAATCGTGGGCGGATGATAGCCATAATCCAATAGTCGTTTGGCGATATCCAAAGTATGAACACCATATTCTTTGAGGTTCTGCGGGGTGATGATAAACTCATGCATGCAGATTCGGTCATAGGGTAGATGATAGTGTTCTTTTAAGATGCTCATTAGGAAATTGGCATTGAGGACAGCATTTTTGGAGGCTGCAGTCAACCCTTCTCCCCCTAAAGCTCGGATATAAGCATAGGCTCTGACCAATACTCCAAAATTAGCTTGGAAGGCTCTGACCCTTCCAATGGATAGAGGACGATCTGCATCGAGGGTGAATTTCCCATCGCTCGTGCGCACTGCCACAGGCTTCGGCAAATAGGGTGCGAGAAACTCTTTGACTCCTACAGGGCCTGACCCCGGACCGCCTCCACCGTGTGGAGTAGAAAAGGTCTTGTGAAGATTAATATGGACCACATCAAAGCCCATATCCCCGGGACGGGCAATCCCCATGATTGCATTGGCATTGGCCCCATCGTAGTAAATTAGACCACCCACATCGTGGATTATCTTAGCGATCTCTAAGATATTTTCATCAAAAAGACCTAATGTGTTCGGATTGGTCAGCATTAAGGCCGCTACTTCCTCATTGGCCACTTGGCGCAAGGCCTCAATATCTACCCCGCCACGCTCATTACTGGGTACTTGCACAATCTCATAACCCGCCATGGCCGCCGTCGCGGGATTCGTCCCATGGGCGGAATCCGGCACAATAACCTTCGTTCGTGTAAAATCCCCCTGCTGTTCATGGTAGGCTTTAATGATGAGAATTCCCGTCATTTCCCCATGAGCCCCGGCTGCCGGCTGGAGGGTAAAGGCATCCATACCCGTAATCTCCGCCAGATCCTCTTGAAGTTCAACCATCAAGCCCAGAGCACCTTGAACTAAGGCTTCCGGTTGATAGGGATGAATCTGACTAAAGCCCGGCAGACGTGCCAGTCTTTCATTAACCTTGGGATTATACTTCATAGTGCAAGAGCCTAAGGGATAGAAGCCTGTATCCACCCCATGGTTAAAGGTGGACAGTCTGGTAAAGTGACGGACCACGTCCACTTCCGAGACTTCGGGTAGCTCCGCTTCCTTCTCTCTTAAGAATTCCCTTGGAACTAGGGTCTCTAAAGAGACCTCCGGAACATCACAGGGGGGCAAGCTAACTCCTGTCCTGCCCTCTTGACTCAGGTCAAAAATAAGCGGTTCTAGTGCTTTCATTGTATCTCCCCCATTCTGGCCACTAGCCGATCGATATCTTCCTTGCTCTTGGTTTCCGTGACGCAGAAAAGAAGATGTTGATTCAGTTCCGGGTCGAAACGGGACAAATCGAGACCGCCGATGATCTTATGCTGTAAAAGCTGCTCATTGATTTTCTGAGGACTGATTTGGGTTTTGATCACAAACTCGTGGAAAAACGGACTGCTAAACGCTAAGGACATTCCGGGGAGCTTCCCAATCTCTTGAGCCGCATAATGGGCTTTTTGCAGATTAAGGTGGGCCATCTCTTTCAAACCCTTTTTACCTAATCCCGAGAGATGAATGGTAAACGCTAGGGCACAAAGGGCCTCATTTGAACAGATATTGGACGCTGCCTTCTCCCTGCGAATATGCTGTTCCCGCGCCTGCAAGGTGAGTACATAACCCTTCTTGCCGTTTTTATCCTTGGTGGCTCCGACAATCCGCCCCGGCATCCGACGTATGTATTTTTCACGACAAGCTAAGAAACCAAGATAGGGACCACCGAAGTTTAAAGGATTGCCAAAGGGCTGTCCTTCGCCCACCACGATATCCGCACCGAGTTCTCCAGGAGATTTGAGCAACCCTAAGGATACTGGGTTAACCGCCATGACCAGCAATGCCCCCTTGGCATGTGCTAACTTGCCAATCTCCTCAGCTTGTTCAATAACCCCAAAGAAATTAGGGCTTTGCAACAAGACTGCTCCCACCTCTTGATTAAGCGCACCTGCTAATTCATCAAGGTTAATGACGCCGTTGGTGGAGGAGATAGACTCAATTTCCACACCGCGCGGAAGCAGATAGGTTTTAAGTACTTCTCTATACTCCGGATGAAGAGTTTGCGGTACGAGCACTTTCTTGCGACGGGTAGCATCGCCAGCCATCAAGGCTGCCTCAGCTAAAGCAGATGCCCCATCATACATGGAGGCATTGGCCCCATCCATGCCCGTCAATTCGCAGACAAGGGTCTGAAACTCATAAATCGCTTGCAGGGTCCCTTGGCTAATCTCCGGTTGATACGGCGTATAGGCCGTATAAAACTCCGAGCGGAGCAGAAGCTGGTCTACATAACTGGGGATGAAATGCTCATAGGCACCTGCTCCCAGATAAGAATCATACTCTTCGACCGTAGTATTTTGGGCAGCAAGTCCTTGAATCGATTTTACCAATTCATATTCAGACAAGCCTTGCCGAATCTTTAGTTGAGCTTGGCGCCGAACGCTTTCTGGGATATCCGTAAAAAGCTCTTCAATGGAGTTGACTCCTATTCGGGCCAGGATCTGTTCTTGCTGGTCCACTGTGTTCGGCACATAATTCATATTAATGGCCCTCCTCCGCGAGAAACGCTTCATATTCGGCGGCAGACATTAATCCATCTAAATCCTTTAGGTCATCAACTTCTATTTTAACCAGCCAACCCTCGCCATAGGGATCGTTGTTCAGTAGCTCGGGAGAATCCAGAACCTCTTGATTGAATTCGATGACCTTGCCCCCGACTGAGGAGATAATATCCGATACCGCCTTCACCGACTCCACTGTTCCATAAGCTTGCCCAGCTACCACGGTTGTATCGACCTCCGGTAACTCAACAAATACTACATCACCCAAGCTTTCTTGGGCATGTTGGGTAATTCCTAAAACTACTGTATTTCCTTCTACCTTAGTCCACTCATGAGATTTGCTGTACTTTAATTCTACTGGATTCATACAATCATCCTCCTTAATTATGTTATTTTTTATTCATCAGTGGGGCCGCTTATAGAACTGAGAAGGCACAATCTGAGCCTTGACTGCTTTTCCCCGAATCATGACATCGAGTGTTTCTCCTAGTTGGGCATATTCCGCGGGAATAAGACCAAAAGCAATGTTTTTATTCAAGGTAGGAGAAAAAGAGCCTGAAGTAATAAACCCGATTTCTTTGCCCTCCTTATGAAGGGGATAGTGGGAACGAGCAATTCCCCTCTCGATCATTTCCAGACCGACGAGCTTACGGGGTACTCCTTTTTCCTTCTGAGCCAATAGGACTTCCCTGCCGATGAAATCTTCTTTCCCCAACTTCACAAAGAAGCCAAGTCCTGCCTCCAAAGGAGTAATATCTGGACCCAATTCGTTGCCATATAGGGGTAAGCGAGCCTCAAAACGCAGCGTATCGCGAGCCCCGAGTCCGATAGGCTGCACACCCTCCTCACTTCCCGCTTCTAAGATTTTTTGCCACATTTGCGGTGCCTGTTCAGGAGATAGGTAAATTTCAAACCCATCTTCCCCGGTATACCCCGTCCGTGAGATCAGACAAGGAACGCTATCCACTTCCCCCTGCTTGAACCAGTAATACTTGATTTCTTGCAAATCTAGATCTGTCAGCTTTTGGAGAATTCTCTCCGCTTGGGGACCTTGTAAGGCCAATTGGGCATACTCTTGGGAACGATTCTCCAGCTTCACCGCAAAATTCTTGGTTTGCTCCTGCATCCAGGCAAAATCTTTATCCGTATTGGAAGCATTGACGACGATTAAATAATCCCCCTCATGTAATCGATACACGAGCAGATCATCGACGACCCCTCCATCTGGGTAGCACATGGGGGAATATTGAATTTGTCCATCCTTCAGGTGGGATAGATCATTGGTGAGTATGTACTGAATAAATGCTAGAGCATCCTGACCCTTGACCTCTACTTCACCCATATGAGAGACATCAAAAAGTCCTGCCTGATTGCGTACTGCCTTGTGTTCTTCAATAACTCCTGCATACTGAACGGGCATTTCCCAACCGCCAAAATCGATGAGCTTGGCTCCCAACCTTTGATGTTCTTCATAGAGCGGAGTTCTTTTGAGTTCTGCCACTTCAACCACCTCCTAAAATATGAGTATTTACTAATTCAGCTAAAAAGATGAAATAAAAAAACAGAGGGAATAACGCGTCGCGTTACCTCTGTCCCTTTAACCTGAGAGATTACCTAGCGGCTACCCCTTTGGTGTTCTCATCTGAGAAGCTCTCCAGAGTTTCGTCTTCCAGCAGTACTTTTGCCTGAGAGTTTCCCCCAGAATAGTGCGACATTCTGGCCGTTTCTCCTTCGGCGCTCAACACATGAGTCTCTCCTACTGGAATCATTCGAAACCTATTCAATTATCTGCTTTAATTATAGTCAGCAAATTGAGATTCGTCTAGACTATTGCCCTAAGATTCTAAAAATTTAATTATGTAAAATTCATTATGCAAAACTAACTATCTACTGCCCCTTAAAGCTTATGAGCGATACCGTTCAAATCATTGCCCACGTGTTGCAATTCTTGAACCATCATCGCTATTTCTTGAGTAGCTTTTGCTTGTTCTTGGGCAATCACATTGTTTTGAAATACACCCTTAACGATTTCTTCCATGGTTTCTTGAAACTTCATCAGCAGGTCATTGATCTCATTGGCTGAACGATTGCTTTCCTCAGCTAGCTTCCGGACCTCACCGGCAACCACTGAGAACCCTTTACCCAACTCACCAGCTCGAGCCGCCTCAATTGCTGCATTAAGGCCCAAGAGATTCGTTTGCTTCGACACACGACGAATAAATTCAGTGACCCCTTCTGTAGCCTTTACTTGCTGCTTAGCCTCTTGGGCGACAGTAGCGACAGTCTGGCTCACACTGGCAACCTCCTCAGAAGAGGCAGCCATTTCTTCCAATGCTCCGGCAGCCTGTTCGATAGACTCTCCTATATGATCGACATGCTTCTTAAGAATTTCCTTCAGCTCTTCATCACGTAGCAAATAAGCAACCATGGCAGCAGCAACCTTAGCCACAGGAGTCACGATGGCGAGGGGGCCGGCAACTCCAAAGGTTCCCACCTTTTCTTCTTCTAAAAAAATAGCCAGATTCAAGCCCTCGCGGATCTGTCCTGAACCATTGGCTTCATCTTCCGCTGTAATTTTGATTTCATCGATTGAAGTATTCATTATGCGCTGGGCGCCTGTATGCAAAACTCCTACCCGTATCCTTGCTGAGTCAGCGATAATAATGCCACGGGTGTCACAGACGATGCCATGGTACCCACTTTCCGAGTAAATTAAATCAACAATTCGGTTGGCCAGATTCTCCGTGATTTTTCTCATAATCCTCTCTCCTACCTCTGCTATGCGTCTTTGCGCCTAACTCCTTAATAAGTATTAAAATCAAAAAACGTAATTTTTCTACTATTTCTAATAATACTAACTTATCTAATAATTGTCCAATGATTTAAGGAATAAATTGTGACCTGCTGCTTTAATTTGGGTTTTATTTAAAAAGAAAAGACTTGCCTGGTAAGTTCCAGCAAGTCTTTTCAACTAACTAAGCAATGATATATCTAAGTTTTAGAGATGGCTTACCACCGAGGCGCATCTTGGGCATAAGCTCGGATGGTCTTGGTCTTGACCCACTTTAGTATCATAAATCCAACAACGTTCACATTTCTCACCGGCCGCCGAGCTGACTGCGATACCAAGCCCCTCGATAGAATCCGCTATGGTGATTCCTTCTGGTTTTTCCTCTCCTGCCTGGTGAACATGAACCTCAGAGACAATAATAATCTCCGCCAAATTCGGAATAGCCTTCAAGAATACTTCGAGTTCAGCATTCGGGTAAATCTCGACTCGAGCTGTCAAAGAGTGGTTAATCAGCTTATCTTGACGAGCCTTTTCGAGGGCCTTCGTTGCTTCTGAGCGCACAGCCAATAGAGTATCCCATTTCTTTTCCAAAACTGCATCCATCCATTGGGAATTAACCTTTGGCATTTCCTCAGTTTGGATATTCGAGCCTTCAGCTATTGCTGGGATATATGGCCAGATCTCATCTGCCGTAAAGGTTAATACCGGAGCAATCAGGCGTACAAGAGCATCAAGGATATCATAGAGTACGGTCTGAGAGGCGCGACGCAGAGCGGAATTTTTGCCTTCCACATAAAGGCGATCTTTGACGATATCAAGGTAAATGGCGCTCAATTCTACAGCACAGAAGTTATGAACGGTATGATAGACCCAGTGGAACTCATATTTTTCATACCCCTGTAAAACACGGTCAATGACTTTGCCCAGTTGGAGCAAAGCCCAACGGTCAATCTCCGGCAACTCCTCATAAGCTACCCGATCCTTAACAGGATCAAAGTCATTGAGATTGCTGAGCAAGAATCTTAAAGTGTTGCGGATCTTACGATAGGCTTCGGTCATCTGCTTCATAATCCGCGGTGAGGCGGCAACGTCGTTTTTGTAGTCTGTTGAACAAACCCAGAGTCTCAGGATATCTGCGCCCATATCCTTGGTAACTTGTAAGGGATCCACACCGTTACCTAAGGACTTGGACATTTTACGGCCTTTTTCATCCACAATGAAGCCATGGGTTAAGACCGCTTTATAGGGGGCCTTGCCATAGGCAGCAACGGATGTCGAGAGGGAGGAATTAAACCAACCCCGATGTTGATCCGAACCTTCTAGGTATAGATCAGCCGGCCAAGCAAGCTCTTCTCGCTCCATCAACACTCCTGTATGACTAGTACCGGAATCAAACCAAACATCCATGATATCCGTTTCCTTGCGGAAGGACTTGCCACCGCAGGAGCAGGTGAAGCCTTCCGGCAAGAGTTCTTCGGCCGGACGGACAAACCAGGCATCCGAGCCTTCAGCACGGAAGATTTCTTGAACCTTGGCGATGGTTTCATCGGTGATAATCTCTTTTCCACAATCCTCACAGAAGAAAATGGGAATGGGCACACCCCAAGTCCGTTGACGGGAAATACACCAGTCTCCTCGATCTGCCACCATGTTATAGATGCGGTCTTTACCCCAAGTGGGAATCCACTGGACATGATCAATTTCGTTCAGAGCTTCTTTGCGAAAACCATCAATAGAGGCGAACCATTGTTCAGTTGCCCGATAGATGATGGGGTTTTTGCATCGCCAACAGTGAGCATAGCTATGCTTAATCTTAGCCTCATGAACCAAAGCATGAAGATTCTTGAGGTCTTCAATAATCACCGGATTTGCCTTATCTACCTTCATGCCGGCATACGCTCCGCCTTCGGCAGTAAATTTCCCTTGATGATCAACAGGACAAAGGACCGGCAGCCCATATTCTTTGCCCACGTTAAAGTCTTCTTCCCCATGTCCGGGAGCCGTGTGAACACACCCGGTACCGGCTTCCAGGGTTACATGATCTCCAAGGATGAGTACGGAATCCCGATCGATGAAAGGATGCTTAGCGATCACACCTTCCAATTCTTTACCCACAAAGCGCTTTTCAATAGGAAGTTCTAAATTCCAAGTCGAGCGCAAGCTATCCAATAGCCCCTCTGCCACAATCCAATGTTCTTTTTCTACCTGAACCTGTACATAGGTAAACTCTTCATGCAAGGTAATCGCTAAATTTGCCGGAAGCGTCCAAGGGGTTGTAGTCCAGATGATGACAAAAGTGTTTTCATCGGTAAGGACGCCCTTTCCTTCCCTGACAGGAAATTTCACAAAGATAGCATCCGAAGTTTTCTCTGCGTATTCGATCTCTGCTTCAGCCAGAGCCGTTTCGCAAGAGGGGCACCAATAAACGGGCTTCAAGCCCTTATAGATATAATTTTTGCGTGCCATTTTACCAAAGACACCGATTTGAGCAGCCTCATACTCTTTTTCCAAGGTCAAATAGGGTTTTTTCCAATCTCCCCGTACACCCAGCCGTTTAAATTGCTCACGCTGAATGCCGACATACTTTTTGGCGTACTCCTTGCACATTCTGCGGAACTCAACCACGGAGACCGCATGCCGGTTGACGCCTAACTTCTTTATGACCTGTTGCTCAATAGGCAAACCATGAGTATCCCAACCGGGGACATATGGGGCATCAAAGCCATTCATGGTTTTATATTTGACGATAATATCTTTGATAACTTTATTTAAAGCATGGCCAAGGTGAATATCCCCATTGGCGTAGGGCGGTCCATCATGGAGAATAAACTTCGGACGGCCGTCCCTTGCCTTTTGCACCGTGTCATAGATGTCTTGATCTTCCCATTTTTGCATAATTTCCGGTTCCCGCTGGGGAAGATTTCCACGCATAGGGAACTCTGTTTCCGGTAAATTCAACGTATCCCGATAATCCATAATAGATTCCTCCTGTGATGAGTTAAAATAAAAAAATCCCGATCCCCTATAAAGGGACGGGATATTACTCGCGGTACCACCCTTGTTGCCGGTTGTCCCGGCCACTCGGAGTCCTTTAACGGGGACGAGGCGGAAGGCTTACTCAAAGTTTCAGCACTTCACTCAAAGGGGATACTCCTTGGTTCACCTCACAGGCTTTCACCATCTCCTGCTCGCTATAGAGGCTCCATTCAAGGACAGTCCTTTTCAACGCACTTAATTATTTAGAACTTTATGATACCAATAATAATACCCATACCTAGTGAGGTTTAGTCATTCAACACCTTGCGAACAATCGTAACCAGCTTGGCTTGGCCTTCAAGATTAACTGGTTCCCCCATAAACAAGCAGAGATAGGGGGTCTTTTTATCTTTCCACACGATGGTGAATTGATTAAGATCCTCGCGTTTTAAGGTCATAGGATAAGAATCCGGCTCAGTCGATAAGCCCACCACCACACCCCGTTGCTCCATTTCATCTAAAGCACGGAAAGCACGATCCAAAAGATCATCACTGCCAGCCATCAAGATATCGCCCTCACGATAAGGACCAGGCTCTGCCTTGCCAATATAAATGACTTGAGCTTCTTCAATATCCTTCAGAGTGTCAGGCGAAGAGGTCAGCTCTGTTTCGTGGCGCCCAATCTTCCCTGTGAAAAAACCTTGTTCCTCCTTATGCATTCCTAAACCTTGCACAAGAAAGTCGGAGTCAAGCTCCGAAAACAAAATGCTCTTCATAAGAAATCTTCTTCCCCTTTAAAAATGTCTAGATTTTATTTTATCACAATCTCTTATGGTAGTGCAAGCATTCATGAGACAGGATTGTTAAGGAACCACGATAGTTTAGGAAACACGATCCTTTTCAAAGGCTTCCGCCAAATCCAATTGGGCAAGCAAAAAGGATTTTAGTTGAGTACGAATCATTTCCCGGCGTTTTTGCAATTCTTCTATTTCATCATTAACATATTGCAGCTTATTCTGAGCTTCGGTTATTCGTCTTACTTTCTCTTGTTCAACTTCCTTGAGAATAAGTTCAGCCTCATGACGAGCAGCTTGTTTGACTTCATCAGCAGTTTGCTGAGCTAGCACCATCGTTTGCTGCAAGGTGGATTCTAATTGCTTGTATTGCCTTAGCTCCGCATCCAAACGTTGGACCTTATCCTTCAGTTCAAAATTCTCGGCGTAAACAACCTCAAATTCCTTGCTGACGCTTTCCAGAAACTTCTCCACTTCTTCCGTATGATAACCTCGGACCCCTTTGCGGAACTCTTTATTTTGAATATCGATAGGAGTTAATGCCATAATTCATCCCCCTCTTATGTCTTCCGAGGTATATATCGAATGATGTTCCAAGCAATTCTCCCCTTGCGAGTCTCCATCGATTCTACTAAACGAACTCGACCGTAGCCCCGACAGGATAGAATATCTCCCTGCTTAACCTCTAGATCTGTTTTGGAAACTACTAGATCGTTACGCTTTACCTTCCCCTGTTTAATGAGCTCTTGGAAGATAGAGCGGGAGACATTAAAACTACTGGAAGCAACTGCGTCTATCCTTGATGATGCTACGGTAATGCGCCGCTCTTCTCCCTGTTCAGCTGGAATCTCCTGATCTCCTTCGACAAGCTCTACTTGGATCCGTTCCCGTCCGGCTTTATCCCATTGGCTGAGCAGAACATCAGCTATACCATGGGCTACTGCTACAAAAGCGCAGTGTTGACCGACGCGAATATCCCCAATCACTTCTCGTTTTAATCCCATGCCCATCAGAGAACCCAAAATCTGACGATGTTCCATCATCCCATGGGGATCAAGGGTCTTTGCTCTTAAAACCTTAACCTCACTGGCGACATTATCGAGCATACGATTATCGTCACCTATCAAAAACCGGGCTCTTTCCGCGTCAGGCAGTCCGCCCTCGGCTCGAAAAACGAGACCTTCCCGTCGCAGAATCCCTTCAAACCAGTTCCCTAAGGCTTGGCTTAAAAAGGGAGTCCAAACCGGCCTTGAGGTGTTGAGGGCATCCTCGCACAAATCCAAGAGATGTGCTCCTTCAAGCTTCAACTCTTTATCAGACCAGAAATTCAAGCTAGTGCGATCCATACGATGGTTCATAATGTGCCTCTAAAAGGAAAGCAAAAGACGTAATAAACCGGGCAAAACAGCCGTCTTAATAATCATAAGCGTAAAATAGGCGAGAATCGGCGAAATATCGATGCCAAATCCAGGTCCCCCAAACTGAAAACGCTGAAAGGGCTTCAGCAGAGGATCTGTAATTTCATAAAGTGCCCGTACCAAACTATTATATGGTACGTTGGGAAACCAAGAGAGCAAGGCCCGCGCAATGATAGCCCACATAAGGATCGTGATGACGGTGTGAACTACTTGATAAACGAATAGTATATTAATCACTCCTTATTTACTTAAAGACCAGAAAAATCCTTTTTCCTTAAAATCATCCTTCATTTCCCCGGAAATATCCACATTATTGGGAACAAAAAGAAAAATGCCATTGCCAACCTTTTGCATGTTTCCACCCAAGGCATAGGTCGTCCCACTCACAAAGTCGACAATTCTTTTTGCCAAATTACGATCTGCATTTTCCAGGTTCACAATCACCGGACGGCGATTTTTTAGCTGATCAGCAATGTTCTGGGAATCTTCAAAAGCTTGGGGTTCGAGTACAACGACTTTAACCTGCTTTTGGGTATGGATACTTACCACTTGTGCCCCCTTGCGATTGTTCGTTGCCCTTGTTTCTTCTCGGACAACCTCTTCTTGCTCATCTTCTTCAAAATAATCGTCTTCAAAGTCTTCATCAGCAAAACCCATAATTCCAATCACTTTGTCTAACAATTTTGCCATTTTAGCAACCTCCTTAAAATCAATAAATGAATACTTCTATGTGAATCTAGTTAACAAACCTTGTCCCTTAAGAGCGTTCACCAAATATCTGTCTGCCAACTCGGATCATCGTGGCACCCTCTTGAATTGCCCACTCAAAATCATGGCTCATCCCCATAGAAAGTTCCTTGAGGGCGACATGCGGTATAGTCTTCACCTGAAGTCGCTCCTTCAGCAAACGCAGTTGACGAAAATAACCTTGTGTCTCTTCCTGAGAAGCACCTAATGCCCCTATAGTCATCAGGCCATGGACCCGGACATGTTCGCAACGAGCCACTTCCGACAGAAAATCTTCCACTTCCCCGTCTAATAATCCTGCTTTTTGAGGATCGCGAGCGATATTAACCTGGACCAGGGTTGGCCAAATCATCTGCCGCTGTGCACCGTGATGTTCCAATGCTTCAAGCAAGCTTATCCTATCAAGGGAATGAATAAGAGTAATCCTAGTATCTAAATACTTTACCTTATTGGTTTGCAAACGACCAACCAGATGCCATTCACAATCCTCAGGGAGATGATCCACCTTCTCTTGCCATTCCTGAACCTTATTTTCAGCAAAGGCACGTTGTCCTGCTTCATAAGCACAGCGAACCACATCAGCACTCATAGTCTTGCTCACTGCCAGAAGCTTAATTTCGGAAGGGTTGCGACCACTCATAGCAGCCGCCTGATTCATCCTCTGACGGATATCTGAAATATTTCCATTTATATCCAATTCAAACACCGTCCATTTTGATTCAATTCTACAAAGAATGCCTATTTCCTGCTACTTCTAGACCACAGTTTATAATTGTGTGACATTTTTTATATTGATAGTAAGACCATCCAGACTCGCACGGGGATTGATAATGACAGGAATACCATGGGGTAAATTCTCAACACAGACGAATTCGTCATTTTCATCCAGTATTTTTACCTTGCGGTATTGAATAGCACTTTCCTGGACTACATAAACTCCCTGTTCTTCCCCCTTAATCCAAAGGCTACTTTTGGGAATCAAAATTCCGCTAACGGTAGGCTTCACAACCAGGGCAATCTCCTGAAATCTTTGCCGGCTTGTCCCATCGATATATTGGTTGAATTGAACCACCAACCCCTGGGGATCATCAAGAAGGCGCATGATTTTAGCAGTGAAGCTCTGATCGTTGATAAGCACCTTTACATTCTTACCCACCTCATACCCCTGAGTATCCACCTTGATTACAGCCACCGTAGGCAGAAGATTATTGACGATCTTACCGATAACCTTGCCGCTAGCCACGCTGACCCCTGAACTTTGCACCGTCTGAGTATCCTGACTAGTCTGAGAAGCTTGAGCTTCTCTATTGCTCGGATTGCTCTGAGGTACTGTGGCCTCTGCACCGGATTCAGCGCTACCGGCAACCGTCTGTTGAAGAATTTTGCTGACATCCATGGAAAGAAGATGCTCAGGAGTCAAAAACGTTTCCAGACCATCTGTTGCAGAAAATACAAGTCCACCAATCGGTGCAACTAGGGTATTCGAGTAGGCTACGTTATCCTGTCCAAGGACAACTCCTCCCGATTGAACCGTTGCGACAGGGTCTCCTTTGCGGATTCGTTCTCCCTCTTGAACCAAAAACTTTGGTGTTCCTGCAGCAGGCGCCTTGAGCAGAGCTTCTTCACTGGCAAATACCACGGAGACTATCTGCTGGTGTTTAATATCTCCTTGCTTCGCCAATTCCACCTTGAGAGAGCCTGTTAAGAAATTCGAACGGTAAACCCAGCCCAACGAACCGATAAGGAGCAGTAGAAGAGCCCCCACCCCAACAACTCGCATCATTCTATAGATTGTTGTCCTTGGGTCCCTCTTCATATGTTATCCCTCCATTTATAGTCGGTAATTCGCAGATGAAGACGGATCCCGAACCCAACCTCGATGTCACCCAAATCTTCCCTCCAGCTCCTTCGACAATATGCTTAACAATACTTAATCCCAGCCCTGTCCCTCCTTGTTCACGAGAGCGAGCCTTGTCCACACGATAGAAACGCTCAAAGACGCGGGGGAGATCTTCTTGAGGAATACCACAGCCTGTATCACCAAATTCTAAACGAATGGATCGGTTCCCATAAGACGCTTGTAGCCACACTTTACCTTTTGCAGTGTACTTTATAGCATTCTCCATCAAATTGAGAAGGACTTGACTCAACAAATCAATTCCCATAGCCACTTCCGGTAACTTATTAGGAATGATGACTTCTAGTTCGATACTTTTGGCTTCTGCATAGGGCTCAATCACCGGTTTAATCTTTTCATAGGCCTCTTGAATCCTACTTCTGCCGTCGCTGACATCTGGGCGTTGGTTTTCAATCCGCGATAGGGTTAGCAATTCATCCACTAAACGTTGTAGGCGTAGAGTCTCTTTATGAATAATATTAAGAAAGCGCTCCCGCAAGTCGGGGTCCTCTGCCGCCCCATCCATAAGGGTCTCCACAAATCCCTTGATCGAAGTCAGAGGTGTTCTCAGTTCATGAGATACATTGCCGACAAACTCTGTCCGCAACTGCTCTAAACGACGAAGCTCTGTGATATCATAGCAGACGATAACCGCTCCCTGGGAACGATCCTTCTCTCCTAAAATCGGACTGACCTGAAGGCGAATCATCATTTTGGAACGCATAAGAAGCTCGGTTTGTCCGGGGAGACTTTTCTCTAAAGCCGTGGAGATGAGCTCTTCCAACTCTTCAAACCCACTTAATTCTGTAAGGTATCTATTCCTTACCGCTTCCTGCTTTTTACCAAAAAGCTTCTCTGCAGCGCGATTCAGAAGGACGATTCGTCCCACATGGTCTAGGGAAATGACCCCTTCTTGCATTCCCGCAAGAATCGCTTGGATCTTTTGTGATTCTTGACGGTTAGTCGACATACTGGCCTTGAGTCTCTGCCCAAGCTCAGCCACCTCACTGGACAGGCTTCCCAATTCATAAGTAAACTCCGGTAAATTCGTGGGTAGAGACTGTTCCTGCGCAATCCCTCTAACAGCACTATAAATCCTTTCTATCCGTTCCCCGAGCCGTTCAGCAAAGAAGTAAACAATCCCACCTGGTAGAAGTATAGCAAGGGCAAGTGCCATGAGATCTATCTCCATACTAATCCCTGTTTGAGCTTGAGCCCCCAACCAGAAAAGCAGAAGTGAAAGACCTGAGACCAAGAGATAGATTGCAATAATGAGCCATTTAATTCTCATAATCTAACCTTTCAACCGATATCCTATACCCCGCAGTGTTTCGATATATTCGGGATCGGAAGGGTCTTTCTCGATTTTTTGGCGGAGATGTCTCACATGAACATCCACAGTTCGTGTATCTCCCGCATATTCATAGCCCCAAATTCGTTCTAAAAGTTCATCTCGGGTATATACCTTACCAGGATGAGTGGCTAATACACGCAAAAGTTCAAATTCCTTGGGGGTCAGTTCTATGTATTCCCCTCGTACAGACACTCGGAAACGTTCTAGATCAATTCGCAGGTCCTGACGAACTATGTCTGTTTTCTCTTCACTTGGTTTATTGCGTCGCAGCCTTGCCCGAATTCTTGCTACCAGCTCTCTGGGACTAAAGGGCTTCGTAAGATAGTCATCTGCTCCGATCTCCAGCCCAAGTACTTTATCAATCTCCTCACCCTTGGCGGTAAGCATAATGACCGGTAGATCAGCAAGCTTTGGCACCCTGCGCAGCTGGTTGCATACTTCAAGGCCGCTCATACCAGGTAACATAATATCTAGTATCACAAGATCGGGAACTTTTTCCTCTACAACACTTAAAGCCTCAGATCCGTCGGAAGCCATCAGTACCTGATAGCCCTCCTTCTCTAGATTGAACTTAAGCAACTCTTGAATTAGTTCATCATCATCAACGACCAAGATAACGGCCATGATTACTCCTCCCTTTTTGGCAAACGACGAATCCAACCCGCCATTCTTCCTGTCTTTGGACCCTCTCTGCGATGGGAAAAGAAGGAATCTGTATGACAGGCAGTGCATTCCCGGGCAATCCAAATCTTTTCCGGTGGTATCCCCGCTTCCCTTAGGATCATCGCGTTAGCCTCCTGCAAATCCAACTGGGAATGTCCTTGTCGGCCCGGTTTTAGAAAGGGTGTTTTTGAAAAGCTCTTCTCGAACTCCATCCGAACGTGTTCATCCACCTCATAACAGCAGGGCCCAATACTCGGTCCGATCGCTGCCCAACATTCTGCCGGGTCACCCCCTCGTAGACGAAACATTTCTAACATCTCACTCACAATCTTCCCAGAAGTACCTTTCCAGCCCGCATGAGCAACCCCTACTGCTTGGAGAAGAGGATGATAGAAAAACACCGGGACGCAATCCGCAAAGAAGGCCATAAGAGCAGTATGGGTCACAGTTATTAATCCATCGACACCAGTAATTACGGTGTCAAGAGAATCACTCCCTCGCCCGGCATCCCTTTCCGTAACTTGATGGATCTTTGTTCCATGGATCTGTTCCCCTAGAGCGACCTCTCCTGGCAGAGCATTCCATTCAGCAAACCATAACTTGCGATTAATTTCCACTTTGTTTGGGGAATCCCCCACATGGAGTCCAAGGTTCAAGGTCGCATAGGGAGATGAGCTAACCCCTCCCCAGCGTGTAGAAAATCCAATCTGAATACCCTCCGCTTCCCATACGGGAAGAGTAAGATAGACTAGTTCTTTTCCCTGACGCCAACTCCATGTCATTTGATTACCCCCATATTCATCCTATTGTAACTATACCATAAAGTCCCTGAGGGATGTACTCCCCGAAAGTCCTATTCTTGGCATGATTTAAGCCTCCTAAAGGATTTTCCCTCAGAAGGCTCTTCTATCTTGAACAAGAATTCATTCTTATTATCGGCGATCATCCACTAAGACATTAAAATCTGGCAAATCAGTGGCATCGACCAAGATTACATCGACCCCTATCTTCTTCACCCGCTCCCACGGAATGAGAATATCATCATTCCTCCCGCCAAAAAAACCCCAGCTTCGAGAGGCGCCCTGCACCACGATCCCTTTAATGGAGCCTCGTTCTAAATCCAGATCCAGATCTTTGATGGGGCCCAAGCGGCGACCATCTTTAATATTTACAATATCTAATAAGCGTAGCTCAGAGATCCGCATTCATTCTACCTCCCCTCTCCAAATTTATATTCGAGAGGGAAGGTGTTTATTCTAACTAGACGAACTTACGCATATGTCCTAAGGCTGCTTTTTCTAAGCGGGAAACTTGGGCTTGGGAAATACCAATTTCGTCGGCAACCTCCATCTGAGTTTTGCCATGGAAGAAACGCAAGGACAAAATAAGCTTTTCCCGTTCACTTAGCCGTCGCAGAGCTTCTCGAACTTCGATACCTTCTAACCAGCTGTTATCGGAATGCTTCTCATCACCGATTTGATCCATCACGAAGATGGGATCTCCCCCATCATGATAAATCGGTTCAAACAGGGAAATCGGCTCCTGGATAGCATCTAAAGCAAAAATAACCTCTTCTCTGGGTAACGTAAGTTTAGCAGCAATTTCCGATACCGTAGGTTCTCGTGAGCATTCACTGACCAATTGGTCTCGAACTTGTAGCGCCTTATAAGCAATGTCCCGCAGGGAACGACTGACCCGAATTGGGTTGTTATCCCGTAAATATCTGCGAATCTCACCGATGATCATGGGAACCGCATAGGTAGAGAATTTTACATTTTGACCAAGATCGAAATTGTCAATGGCCTTCATCAAGCCAATACAGCCAACTTGAAACAAATCATCCACATACTCTCCCCGATTGGTGAATCGCTGAATTACACTCAGGACTAATCTTAAATTCCCATAAATCAACTTCTCCCGTGCTTCTTTTTCGCCGCTTTGATAGGCAATGAATAATTCCTTCATTTTTGCGCTACTAAGAACAGGCAACTTTGAGGTGTTCACTCCACAGATTTCTACTTTGTTTAAAGCCATTTGAGCACCCTCCAAGCCAATTTTCTCTTGGAAGAGTATGCCCGATGGGATTGAAACTTATTCCAAACGAATGAATTCTTTCCTTAAACGGCGGATTATTCGCTTTTCTAAACGAGAAATATAGGATTGGGAAATGCCCAGCCGATCCGCTACTTCCTTTTGGGTTTTTTCCTCACCATTGTCCAAACCAAAGCGCAATTCCATAATCATTTTTTCCCGGTCCGTTAACCTTGCCATAGCTAAATGCAAAAGCTGGCGATCCACCTTTTCCTCGAGTGGTCGCGAGATAATATCGTTTTCCGTTCCAAGCACATCGGAGAGTAGCAATTCATTGCCATCCCAATCGATGTTCAAGGGTTCATCAAAGGAGACCTCCGTGCGTGTCTTATTGTTGCGACGCAAGTGCATGAGAATTTCATTTTCTATGCAGCGCGAGGCATAGGTGGCCAGTTTTATCTTCTTTTGAGGATCAAAGGTATTTACCGCTTTGATCAAGCCAATGGTTCCAATGGAGACGAGGTCTTCAATACCGATCCCGGTATTCTCAAATTTTCGGGCAATATACACCACTAAGCGCAGATTTCTCTCGATAAGAATATCGCGAACACTAAAATCCCCCTGCTCCAAGCGTAATAGAAGCTCGCCTTCTTCATCTGAATTAAGTGGAGGAGGCAGCGCTTCACTGCTACCCACATAATAGATTTCATCCCAACCACCGATTTTGCGTATCAAAAGCGATTTAATCTTAAAAAACCATAATTTGACGCGTTCTACTATCCTTTTCATTAGCCTTCCGACCCTCCTCGAACATGCTCTGGATGCAGCAAGGCTTGGTAGGTTCTATCCGAACTGAGCTCATGCTGCACTATAGCCAAGGTTGCTTTCATTTCTTTCGGTTCCGACAAGGATGTGCAAACCACCTTTTGGGGTCGGATGCCGAGAAGCCAACTCTTATGTCCCACCCCTTGATAGGGGATAAAGACAAAATACTTAATCCACAAGGAATCAGACTGCCAGAGCCATGGCCAGGGATCTTCTAAGTCCCGCCAAGCTCCCTGCAAAGCTGGTAACAGCTCTTCAGGCATGACCGCTGCAGCTATTTCCTCCTCCACCAGAATGACAGGATTACCGGTGAGGGGGTCTCGTAATTGGTTCCCCGTATCCAGTAATGCTCTCACCGTGATTGAACTTTCATCACCCATTTCTGCACCCAGGTCAATCCGGAGATCATAGAGTGTGGCTCTCGTCTGGGCCGCTGATCCTACAATGCTATACCAAGCATTTTGACTAACCCACCATAATCCTACCCCTAAAGGCAGGATCCAAAGGTTTTTCATGCCTATGCGTAAAGAGCTGCCAAGAATGCCATCGAAACTAACCCATCCCCACACAGCATAGACGAGCCCTCCAAGACCCGCCGAGACAATCCAGAATAATAAAAGTGTCTTGAGATAAGGCCGTATCCCTCGATAAGGAAAAGCAAGCCCAATCATAAGCATAGGGACGAGAAATTTGCTCAATTCAAAAACGAACGAGGCCGGAGCATAGGCAGAGAAAATTACCGGAATTTCTCCAGCCATCACTCCGGCCGCAAGCCTCTTGCCTCGGAGGGGAAAATTCAATAAGTGGGCAACGAGAATTATGAGCAAGGCATCCATACTCCCATTTACTACTAGATCAATATCTAAATACCTCTCCATAACTCATAGTAGCCCTTTCCACCATCTCTCCCAAATTATACCGAATAAGGAGAATAAAAGCTGTCGGAATAGGCGGGAATATTTAAGAAAACTATTGCGACTTGTGACTAAAAATCGCGTTTAAAACCACCTGACCACAAAAAAACCATAGTCTGTGACCTTAAGGGCCCAAACTATGGCTTAGATACTTAATTGATATTACACATTATTTGGTCAGATAAGTTTTGTCACATGAGCCGAAAGAAAACTAACAGCTATCAAAACTCAAACAAGATAACACTCTCTTAACGTTTGCGACGCAAAAACTCTGGAATATCTAGCTCCTCAGCTGTGGCTGCCACGGGACGAATCGCCTCATTAGCACTACCTCTTAACCCGACAGTAGCAGATTTCTGTTGTTCAAATCCTGTCGCAATGACAGTCACCCGAATCTCTTCCTTCAGGCTTTCGTCAATGACGGCGCCAAAGATAATGTTAGCTTCCGGATCAGCTGCCTCTGCAATGATTTCCGAAGCTTCATTAACTTCGAACAAGGTTAAATTCGAACCACCGGTAATGTTTAAGAGGACCCCTTGTGCACCCTCGATAGAGGTCTCCAACAAAGGACTGGAAATAGCTTTACGGGCAGCATCTGCCGCTCTATTCTCGCCGGTAGCTGCTCCGATTCCCATTAATGCTGAACCTGTGTTACGCATAATCGTCTTCACATCGGCAAAGTCCAGATTAATCAGGCCGGGTACAGCAATCAGGTCAGATATCCCTTGAACCCCCTGACGCAGCACATCATCAGCAATCCGAAAAGCCTCATGAAGAGCTGTATGCTTGTCCACGACTTGGAGCAACCGATCATTGGGAATAGTGATCAAAGTATCAACTTTAGACTTAAGCTCGGCAATTCCTTTTTCTGCCTGCATAGCCCGTTTTCTTCCCTCAAAGGAAAAGGGACGGGTCACTACACCTACCGTCAAGGCTCCCAATTCTTTAGCAATTTCAGCTACGATTGGTGCTGCACCAGTTCCAGTTCCACCGCCCATTCCGGCGGTGACAAAGACCATATCTGCCCCTTTTAGGACATTTATTAATTCTTCGCGACTTTCCTCAGCGGCCTTCAGACCGATTTCCGGATTCGCACCCGCACCAAGACCCTTGGTAATTTTATTACCAATTTGGATCTTCTCTCCGGCACGCGAGAGGTTGATCGCTTGAGCATCGGTATTCACCGCTACAAAATCTACACCTTTTAAGCCGGCTGTAATCATACGATTTACAGCATTATTTCCACCACCGCCAACTCCAATCACTTTGATCTGGGCGAATTGATTAAAGTCCATGTCGAATTCAAGCATTTAGCTTACGACCCCCCCGCTAGTATTAGAGCATTACCTATTCATGGTCACATTCAAGTGATAATGACACAAAAAAACACCTGTACTCGTGATAGATTCTATGAACAAGCAGTTTATCCTTCTTTTCACTTCAACTTTTTTAATAGGACATATCATCCACAATGCTATATTAGATGGATTCTCACCAAAAAGGGTGGTCTACCCCTAATGTACTCTTTTTTGAAGCAAATGTCTCCGAATTATCGCTAAGTTGTTGAATAAGCGGACTCCAAAAGCCACCACAGCCGCTAGGAATAGGTCGACCCCGATTCGGTCACCTACATAAGCAAGTATTCCTGCCAACAAAATGTTGGTAAAGAAACCGGAAAGAAACACAACAGAGTCAAAATGGTTCTCTTGAGCGGCTCGGATACCTCCTAATACAGAGTCCAGCGCAGCTAAGATGGCCACAGAAAGATACTTTGAATATTCTACCGGAACTGAAAACGGACTAAACCAGCCAATAACTAGTCCAAGTATGAGCCCTAAAATTGGTAACCACATTCAAGAAATTCCTCCTCATTTAACGACCTATTACTGGCTTTGCGGCGGTAAAATCAATATACCTTACCCCGTTCTTAAAAGACTTATACCCTTCATCATTGATCAGTACATAAACCGACTTAAGCTTGTCTTCCCAAGCGTCAGCTTTACCTAGGCGAACTTCTACTCCATCCGTCAGATAAAGGGTAATCTGTTCAATCGTATTCACATAGACCTCCCCAAGCCAAGGTTTTAACTCTTCTGGGGCTTGTCCGACCACTTTAAGGGCGGCCTTAAGTCCAGGAAGCTCCAGCTCCAGCCCCGGACCAGCTGTATCAGGGATGGTCAATCCATTAATCACAGGATAACTCTGTTCCGGCCATCCTTCAAGACGACGGAGATAGATACCTTTGTGGTCCACCTCCACTACACCTCGTGGGACGGCTACTAAAGCAACTGGCGTCCGTTCAGTAATCTGAATGACCAATTGGTTGGGAAACTTCCTTTTTAACTCCACGACTTCCACAAGGGGATGGAGCTGCACCTTCTGGCTAAGTTGCTTTAAGTCCAACATGAAAAGGTTCTGCCCTGTTACATCTGAAATTAAACGCTCGATTTCATTGGGAGGAATTTGTTTCAGACCCTCTATCTTCACTGTCTGAGTTGTAAAATAACTTGACTGGAAGAAAAAACTCATACCCACTACGAAAAGTATAGCAAGGATTGAAATATACAGAAAGGATGTAGTCGATTTCCTAGGCTCCATGATCACTCCTCCTAGTTTCCTAGTATATCGAATACAACCCTCTCTGTCATGTTTTTCTTTTCAACACATATCCGACCGTGCTCTGGTCAAGAGCTTACTCTTTTCAGCTTGGCACCCAGACTCCGATATTTCTCTTCTAGATTATCATAGCCTCGATCAATATGCCCTACCTTTTCCAGTACAGTGGCCTCTTCTGCAGCTAAAGCTGCCAGGAATAGAGCTGCTCCCGCCCGCAAATCTGTAGCTTCGACAAAGGCCCCCTCCAGCCGCTCCACCCCGCGAATAATCGCAGTTCGCCCTTCTACTGTAATCTGGGCTCCCATCCGTCGGAGTTCATCCACATGTTGAAAACGGTTTTCAAAGATAGTTTCTGTCATAATACTGGTGCCCTCTGCCGTCGCTAAAAGCGCCATGAACTGAGGTTGCATATCCGTCGGAAAGCCGGGGTGTGGCATGGTCTTGCAATCCACTCCCTTAATTCTTCCCTTACCTCTGACGCGAATAAAATCATCGCCCACAACAATTTCCGCTCCGGCTTGCCGAAGTTTTGCTATTACCGGCTCCAGATGCTCTGGGATCACATTGCTAATCTCAATATCTCCCTGTGTCATTACTGCTGCCACCATATGTGTTCCGGCCTCAATCCGATCAGGGATGACCGTGTGCTCAACAGGATAGAGGGTGTCAACGCCCTCAATACGCAGAACATCCATGCCCGCACCACGGACTTTCGCTCCCATCTTATTCAAGAAATTCTGCAGATCAATAATCTCCGGTTCCCGAGCCGCATTGTGAATCGTCGTGGTTCCCTTAGCCAGTACTGCTGTCATCATCAAATTCTCAGTGGCTCCAACACTGGGAACATCTAGATAGATTTTGGAGCCCTGTAGCCGGTCTACCCAGGCCTCAATATATCCATGTTTTTCTGTAATCTTTACTCCCAACTCCTGCAATCCCTTAATATGTTGGTCCATAGGCCGAGACCCTATGGCACATCCCCCAGGCTTAGAAATCCTCACTCGACCATGGCGTGCAAGCAGAGGACCGAGAATGAGATTAGAGGCCCGCATTTGGCGCATGAGTCCCTCATCAACTTCGCATCGACTAAGATCTGAAGCATCCACGAGAATGGCCTCATTATGAGTATCGACATGAGCACCTAGGCATTCCAACACTTCGATCATATGATCAATATCCGCTAATCGGGGGATGTCTAATAAGGTGGTCTTGCCGGCAACGAGTAAGGAAGCTGCTAATAAGGGTAAGGATGAGTTTTTGGCACCACTATTGCGGATTTTGCCTTCTAATCGCTGTTTTCCGGTAATGACATAGCGGTCCATCGCCATGACCGATTCCTCCTTCTCAGTTTGGTGAGATATACCTCACCTCTGTCTTCAACTCGACACCGAATTTTGTTTGTACATCTGTTTGTATCTCATGAATCAAGGTCAAAACCTCCTGGGCTGTGGCATTGCCATGATTCACTATAAAGTTAGCATGCTTCAGGGACACTTGGGCCCCACCTATCGCTTTTCCCTTCCAGCCCGCTGCCTCGATTAATCTTCCCGCCGAATCCCCCGCAGGATTTCGAAACACACTTCCGGCATTAGGCAGTTCCAGAGGCTGAGTTCCTTTTCGTTTGTCTAGATTCTCATTCATAATTTGACGAATCATTGCCGAGTCACCGGGCTTAAGGCAGAAGACCCCCTCCAGAACAATGGCTTGATCCCTAAGGGAACATTCCCGATAGCCAAAGTCTATATGTTCCTTCGCAAGCCTTTCAATCTCACCCTGTCGGTTAATAATCTTTACTTCTACCAAGACATTCTGGATGCTTCCTCCGTGGGCCCCGGCATTCATCACAATCGCACCGCCCACAGTTCCGGGAATCCCGCGAGCAAATTCCAAACCTGTGTATCCAGCTTCTGCAGCATCTAGAGAAAGACGGGCTAAGGAATATCCCGCTCCCGCTCTAACCAACGTCCCATCCCAAAGACACTGAGCCAAGCCAGTACTGATTATTGTGACCCCCGTCAGTCCCTCATCAGGAAAAAGAATATTGGACCCCCGCCCAAATAGCCGAACAGGTATCTCTTTTTCTTGACAAGACAACCAAACTGCCAATAATTCTTCTTCATTCTCAGGCCAAAAGACTGCTTCAGCCAATCCCCCGATTCGCCATGTACTCAGGTTCTTCAGTGGAAACTGACGTTCGACCCGTCCCTTCATTCCTTGTAATATCCCGTGTAACATCATTAGCATACCACCTTATGTTTTCCCTAGGATAAGCACCTGAGGGGATATTCAGACTCGCATCGTGAATACGTCGAATCACTTCCCAAGGCACTCCTATTTGCAGTGCTTGCAGCACTATGGAATATGTTCTATCTTCCTTGGCATAATCTATACAGGGCAAAATACTGCCCAGATACTCGTAATGCCTCTGATCTCCATAGAATTCCACTCGATCTTCCCGGCGAATCCAGCAACTCTCGGGGAGAACCGACTGAGGATGGCGCCCAAATTCTTCACCGCCCAAGCAATCCAGAAGCCAAGAAGCGGGAACAATCCAATGAAGACCGCTGCCGATTCGTACATCCCATTGACCCTCTTCCTTCTGCCACAGCAAGGAAGGTTCAAACCCTGCCTTCTCCAAGATCCTCCACAAAAAGGGCTCATCTTTTGTCTCAGTCTGAGGTACTGGCAGGAGGATCTCTTCAGCCCAATACCTATGTAGGAATTCCGTAAGTTCTGTTTGCATAAGTCCTCGAGAAAGGCCCCATTGTCGATAGGGATCTTCCAATGGGATTTGAGACCAATAGAGAATTTCCGTGGGCCCAACATCAGCTAAATCAAAGGCTCTCTCTTCGAGACCGGAAGATGTCAAATCCGCCAAGTCCATTGGATCCTCCCCTAAGGTTTCTCTGACCATCACGCTTCTATGTAGGGCATTCAACAAACAAAGAATCCCTTGCCAGCCGTCTAACCCTCGGGGAACGAGAAGTAATATTTTTTGCTTTGGCCACATAACTAACCCACTCCCTTTCTTCTGACTGTCATATGTTATGCACGTAAGCCAGAAGGTGTGAAAGGAGCGGATTATTTCCATGCTGTGTCAAGGCATACCTTGACAATTTTATCTAGGGCATCCGGTTGCCCTGAATTTCGAGCGGAACGTGACATCTCTGCTAATTGCTCCGGTTTTTCTACAAGGCCTTGAATCACTGCCCAAAGATTCTCACCGGTTAAATCTCGATCTAAAATGACACGAGCTGCACCATCTTTTTCCAACGCCCGGGCATTAAATTCTTGATGGTTTTCAGCCGCAAAGGGATAAGGAATGAGTATCCCAGGTTTACCTGCTACCATGATTTCCGCCAAGGTCGTCGCCCCAGCCCGTCCTACAAATAAATCGGCACAAGCCAGTGCTTCAGGCATATCTTTAAGATATTCTAATACCCGCCAGTTCTCTCTTTGCCATTGAATCCCTTCAGCCTTTAAGGCCTCCAGAGTCTCCTGATAGGTTGCTTTGCCAGTAGCCCAAATCACTTGAATCTCCGGATGAGTTGCTAACTGCTTGAGCACCTTAGGCATGGCTTGGTTGATACTGCGGGCACCCCGACTGCCTCCTGTCACGAGTAGGGTCAAATGATCAGGACGTAACCCCAAGCGTTCAGCCCCTTTTTGCCGAGATATGCTACCAATCTCGGGACGCACGGGGAGACCAGTTAAGATTAATTTCTTACGCACCCCAAAGTGAGCAATGCTTTCCGGGAAGGTCACCATCACCTTACGCACAAAACGGGTGAGGATTTTATTGGTGATCCCCGGTAAGGCGTTTTGCTCATGTAGCAAGGTCGGAATCCCAAATAAGGCCGCAGTTAATACCACAGGCCCCGAGACATATCCTCCGGTTCCGACAACGAGATCTGGTTTATACTTCTTGAGAATCTCCTTTGTCTCCCATAAGGCTTTGATGGTCTTGCCACCTACCTTGAGAGTATCTAGGCTAATTTTGCGGGGAAGTCCTTGCCCCGACACCCCTTTAAAGCTAATTCCGGCTTCAGGAACTAGGCGTGCTTCCATGCCTTCTCGGGTACCCACATAGAGGATTTCACTATCCGGTACTTTGGCGAGAATCCCCTTAGCGATCGCAAGGGCTGGGTAAATGTGGCCGCCCGTTCCTCCACCAGTGACAATCACACGCATGGAATTGATGCTCCTTTCGTTGGTTCGCGGTTCTTGGGTCATCGCTTCTGGGTTGGTTCTTGTGTCTTTTCTTGGGTTTTCTTTGGTCTTTCTTGGGTTTCTTTTAAGGTCTATATTAGTATTTCTTTTAAGTATTGTCTCCAGGATTTTGCTATACGCGGTCACTCTGTAAGCTGCGCGCACCCGTTCTAGCGCTCAAGTCTTCAGCTCCGAAAGGTTACCTGCGCCGTTTTGTCATTCTTCGTGGCGGGCGGCTTGGGCGAAATCCTCATCCGGATTTCGTCCGCTAAATCGGCTCCTCGAAAGCACTGCTTTCGCACTTGTTACTCGTAGCGGGTTGGAAACGTCCTGTTTCCAACCTTTCTCCGTTGAAAACTTTTCGCGAAGAACGGGTAGCTGCTCGCTTAGAAGGCGTTCCCTGCTGTATATCAAAATCCTTGGGTCTTCTTTTTAAGTATATGCTCGAGCTGACTTTGGGGTACTGCTGATGATGAATTGCTAAGAATCGTAGATGGACTCTTAAGAACTATAATGAGGACTGCAAGGACTGCAATAACCCCAAAGAACTCTTTAAAGTTGCTTAGAATAGTTCACGAGAATTGCTAACAAGAATCTCCTGCAAATCCCGAAAGCATTCCCCAGCCTTTCTGCGAAGTGAGTTGCGATTACAGAAAGCGAGGTTTTTACGGGAGCAGCTAAGCAAACTTGGGCTAAACTGCACCCCAGACAGCGGGGCGAGCAACACGATGTTGCTCGCGGCCTAGAGAGCCAAGGATGGCGATTTAGGCCGGAACCCTGCCCGCTTGCACGAGGCAGTTTAGTCCTTAGTTTGCTCTGCGAGCGTAGTTTCCGAGCGTCTGTAACGCAACTCTCTTGCACGAAATCTCTCGAAGCTCTACTTTCACTAATTCTGAAGAATCAATCATAAGGCGACTCAACGGCGCTCCTATCGCGACTCCCGCGAAATATTGAGCAACACCCCAACCCCTACCATCGTAAACACCAGCGACGTCCCGCCGTAGCTTAAGAACGGCAACGTAATCCCTGTGACCGGGAGTACGCCACTGACCACACCCATATTGATCATAGCCTGGATGGACACCATTGAGGTAAGGCCAACTGCCAGGAAACCGGTAAAGGCATCTGGTGCTCCCATGGCTGTTCGGAATCCTCGCCAGGCAAATAGGAAGAAGAGCAAAATCACGATGGTGGCTCCCACAAAGCCCAGCTCTTCCCCGATCATGGCGAAGATAAAATCCGTATGATTTTCCGGGAGATAGAGGAACTTCTGCTTGCTTTGCCCAAGACCTAGACCAAAAAGGCCTCCCGGTCCCAAAGCCAGTAAGGCTTGGATAGTCTGATACCCCTTGCCTGAAGGATCTGCCCATGGATCCAGAAAGGCGAAGATGCGATTCATTCGATAAGGTGCTGCGGCAATCGCTGCCACGACCAAGCCTACACCTGCGCTGCCCAAAGCCACAATATGGCTTACCTTAGCACCTGCCGCTATAAGCATAAAAAAGGTCGTACCGGCAATGGCGAGAGTTGTTCCCAAATCAGGTTGCAACATAATGAGTCCTGCCACTAGGCCAAGCAGACCCAGCACAGGAAGCATACCTTTGCGAAAAGATCTTATCTTATGGGGATCCACCGCTAAAATACTGGCCATGACCAATACCATGGTTAACTTAATGACTTCTGAAGGCTGGATAGACAAAGGGCCAAGACCTATCCATCGGTCAGCGCCATTAACTCGACGTCCGATTCCGGGTATTTTAACCATAATTAAGAGGACAATAGCCATAATGAGGGCCGGCTTAGCCCATCGGCGCAATAGCTGCAAGTCGAAGCGCATTGCCAAAATCATCGCCACTAACCCAATTGTAACCCAGATCACCTCCATCTTCAGAAAGTGATAAGGATCGTCATACATCACATATCCTTTAACCGCACTCGAGCTATAGACCATGACGGTTCCTATAGCAAGGAGCGCAAGGATTGCTCCCAGTAGAACTAAATCAGGGCGACGTCGTCTAGGCATTTTAAGTTCCCCCTTTGACTATTTGAGAATGGGTTCCCTATAATGCCTACGCACTAACTCCTTAAAGAATTCCCCTCTTTCTTCATAACTCTTAAACATATCCCAACTTGTACAAGCCGGGGAGAGCAAGACAACATCTCCAGGCTTCGCTTCCGCAATGGCTAGCTCCACTGCCTCCTCAAAGGTTTCCGCCCGCAGATAGTGCTGGATTCCTACATCTTGAGCAGCAATTTCCATCTCATCGGCGGCTGCACCGACAAGGACAAGACTCTTGACTTGTTCCTTCACGATCTTCATAAAGTCATGGAAATCAAGGCCTTTATTTTTACCCCCGGCAATGAGGACGATCGGCTCCGTAAAAGCATATAAGGCTTTTTCCGCTGCATCTGGATTGGTCCCCTTCGAATCATTGATGAAGAGGATCCCATCATAAGTCCCTACCACCTCTTGGCGGTGCTCTACCCCTTTAAACTCTCGAAGTCCTTGGCCAATCTGTTCCCAGGAAAGTCCCAATTCTCTAACAGCTGCTATGGAGGCTAGAATATTCTCCAGATTATGATTACCTCGCAGCTGTAGTTCACATCGATTCATAATAGGAGTAAGCTTCCCATTTTCCGCAAAAACAAGCTCATCCCCCTGCACGCTATAGCCATTCTCCAGAAAAGTAGTGGGGCTAATAAAGATGACCCTACCTTTGAGATGAGGTGCCAGCTCGCGGACACGGGTATCATCCCAATTTAAAATTGCACAGTCTTCAGCTCTCTGATACTCAAAAATCCGAGCTTTGGCTGCCAGATAATTATCTATGGTCCCATGGCGATCCAAATGATCGGGAGTCATATTGAGTAGAATTCCTACATTCATACGCAAGCTATCGATATGTTCTAGTTGAAAGCTCGAAAGCTCGGCAACT
The DNA here is from genome assembly GCA_050251735.1 of Desulfitobacterium sp. Classification (GTDB taxonomy): domain Bacteria; phylum Bacillota; class Desulfitobacteriia; order Desulfitobacteriales; family Desulfitobacteriaceae; genus Desulfitobacterium. The sequence continues at coordinate 128,327 of JBFWMF010000001.1, read as the reverse complement.
ACAATTCCCTGTTCGTTCAACTCACCTACCTGATCGCTTAAAGCAACACCAATATTTCCTGCCACTAGGGTAGGACGGCCTGTTATTTTCGCCAGTTCACCGATAAGTGTGGTCGTGGTTGTTTTACCATTTGTACCCGTAACCCCAATCTTAAAGGCCGGATGATCTCGCAAAGCAAGCTCCACCTCACTCCAGATTTGTGCCCCTTGACTGATACCAACTTGTATAAAGGGAAGTGCTGGGGAAACCCCCGGCGAAAGTACGATAATTTCAGACTGAACCTCATCCCATTCAGGTGTGCGACCTAAGATAAGTTGTCCTCCTGTTAAGCCTACCTCGTGAACACCCTTGAGTTTATCGGGCTCTTGGCGATCTGTTAATTTCACCCTCGCGCCCATGGCCTTAAGCCTTTTAACTGCAGCTAACCCGCTTCTTCCGGCACCCACAACGAGTACCTGTTTATCTTTTAAATTCATGATTCCACCCACTTATAGTTGCAATTATATCATCCCGGCAATATAGGCGATAACCCCCAACACAGCACAAAGCAGGGAGGCTAGCCAAAAAACGATGACGACTTTCCACTCATGCCAACCCACTAATTCATAATGATGATGCAAGGGGCTCATCCGAAAGACCCGCTTACCGGTAGTTTGGAAAGAGATAACCTGAATAATAACCGAGATGGCTTCTATCACATAAACACCACCAAGGATAAGGAGGATCAGTTCTGTTTTTGTCAGCACAGCTAAACCAACTAATGCCCCACCTAAAGCTAAGGAGCCTGTATCGCCCATGAAAACGCGTGCAGGAAATTTGTTGAAACGCAAAAAACCTAAGCATCCACCTGCTACGGCCGCAGCAAAGACTGCAAGATCGGATTCATAAGCCAAAATGGCGACTCTACCCCCTTGGGTTGCCGCCAACCAAGCTATCCCCACATATCCTAGCGCACTGAACAAGGTCGTTCCTGCCGCTAAGCCATCCAGCCCATCGGTTAGATTCACAGCGTTGGTAATCCCTACAATGATTAAGGCAACAAAAGGATAGTAAAACAAGCCCAATTCCAGATGTATCGTGGTGAAAGGGATGACGAGATCGGTCCCTCGACCTAAGTAGCGATTAGCCACCCAAGTGAGAAGGAAAGCTAGGGTAAATTGTCCGATTAATTTTTGGTAAGCTCTCAGCCCTAAAGACCTATGCATCACTACTTTGATAAAATCATCAATAAAACCAATTAGGCCGTATCCGAGCATTGAACTGACAACCAATACCATTTCTAAGGACGTTGGCTTTTCAGCAATAGTCAGGGCGCTTACCACGATTCCCACTAAAAAGATAATACCACCCATGGTGGGAGTGCCCGCCTTTGCGAGATGGCGTTTCGGGCCCTCCTCACGAATATTCTGCCCGAACTTCAACACCCGTAATATTGGAATCAATAACGGCCCTAGTATTAATGTGATTATCAACGCTACAGCAGCAGCCAAAAATATACGTTCAGACATGGGTTATTCCTTCCTTTACTCCTAACCTCTACGAAGTGCTTCTGTCACTTCTTCCATTTTCATGCCACGGGAAGCTTTGATCAAGACCCAAGTGCCTTGACTTAATCGGGCGAGTACCTCTTGCGCCTTCTTTATTGCTCCTGCACGTTCAGGAAAAGAATAGATCCTCTCTGGAGACAATCCTCTTGCAAGGGCCCCCCGAGCAGTTTCCTCGGCAAGCTTTCCTACGGTAATCAGCTCGGTAATTCCCAAGTCGGCTACAGCTTGCCCTACTTCATAATGGCCTTCCCGACTGGCCTCACCGAGTTCATACATCTCCCCTAAGATGGCTAGGGTTGATGCCCCTCCTCTTTCCCGCAAAACTTGCAAGGATGCCTTCATGGAGGTCGGATTGGCATTATATACATCGCTAATCAGAGTGCTTTCGTAGATACCCGGTTGTAACTCTAGCCGCATCCTAGACAACTCCATAGTCGCCAAACCCTCACATCCCTCTTGAAGGGGGACCTCCAAGAGCATTCCTACACTAAGGGCTGCCAGAGCATCAAGCACATTGTGCTCTCCCGGTAGCGGCAATTTGACAGTTACCGGCGAAGTGAAAACAGGGACCTGACCCCAGTTTTCACTTTCCAAGGTGAAGTGGGTGCCTAGGGCTCCAAAGGGGGTTAGATTCCGTCCACGGAGATCAGGCTTATGGAACTTCCCCGCTAAGCCATAGAAAAACTGCTGAACTGAGCTTTCTTGGGCGAGTTTCCCACTCCACTCATCCTCACTATTGAGCACAGCGAATCCCCCGGGAGGAAGTGCCTCAATTAACTCCCATTTAGCTCGGGCAATGTTTTCTTGAGTACCTAGTAGTTCCAAATGAGTTGTGCCTATATTGGTAATGACACCGATATCCGGGCGAGCAATACTACATAAAAAAGCAATTTGCCCTAATCCGCGCATACCCATCTCTAAAACAAGAATCTCCGTGTTCTCCGGTGCATTCAGGATGGTCATAGGAAAACCAAGCTCATTATTCTGATTCTCCAGATTCTTATGAACACGGTATTTTCGGCTGAGCACCGCTGCCACCATATCTTTCGTGGTGGTTTTGCCGTTGCTACCTGTGATAGCCACGACCTTGGCTCCCAACTGCCGGCTCCAGGATCGGGCTAGGGATTGCATAGCATCAAGGCACGACTCCACTTGGATCAGCGCTTTTCCTTCAGGAATAACAAAGGCAGGTCGGTTCTCTAAACGCTCTTTCTCAGCAATTACTACGCTAGCGCCTTTTTGCCAAGCTGCTTCAATATAATCATGCCCATCGACCTTTTCTCCCACCAGGGCAAAAAAGATATTACCTTCCTTGGCTAGGCGACTGTCAATACAGCAGCCAAAAGCTAGGGCTTGAGAATTTCCCCATAATTCCTCTTTCAGTAATGCGGCAATCTTTTGGCTATCCCACATAACCCAGCCTCCTCAAGGCTTCCCGGGCGACTTCCCTGTCGTCAAAGGGCAATACTTCTTTACCGATAATCTGATAATCTTCATGGCCTTTCCCGGCTATGAGCACCGTATCTCCTTCTTTAGCAAGAATGAGGGCACATTCGATAGCTTCCTGTCGTTTGACATTAGCTGTATAATCAATTCCCTCAATCCCCGCCAAGATATCTTGGATAATCTGCCGAGGGTCTTCAGTACGGGGGTTATCTGAAGTAACAATGACGTGATCACTGAGTTGCTCAGCGATAGCCCCCATTTGCGGGCGTTTCCCTTTATCCCGATCCCCACCGCAGCCAAATACTGTAATCAAGCGTCCCGGCGTAAACTCTAGCGCAGCTTGGCAGACATTAGCCAGCCCATCAGGAGTATGAGCATAATCCACAATCACTTGGAAGGGTTGCCCCATCCTTATACTCTCAAAGCGTCCCGGTACACCTTGAACATCAGCCAAGGCCCTTTTGACAAGCTCCGGACTGCGACCGCTCTCTACACCCCAAGCAAAGGCTGCTAACGCGTTATACACACTAAACATGCCCGGCGTTGTATAGTTCACTTGCTCTGTCCGTCCTTTAAAACGAACTGTAAAACTGACCCCGTCAGCTGTTAACTCAATATCTTCAGCACGATAATCCAGTTGAGCAGCTTTCACACCGTAGGTTACTACGGGAGCAGCCGCAACCTTAATTAATGTCTCTGCTGCCGGATCATCTCCGTTCACAACACCGATCTTTGGGCTTTTTGCTCCGCTAAGGCCGCTAAATAGTTTGGCTTTAGCCTGGAGGTATTCCTCCATTGTTTTATGATAATCTAAGTGATCTTGTGTCAAATTTGTAAAAATCCCCGCATCAAATTCGCATCCCTTGACCCGGCCTAAATCTAGAGCATGGGAGGATACTTCCATGACCGCCAGCTGAACTTTTTCGTCCACCATTTCCTTCAGGAGCTTCTGAAGATCAATGGCCTCCGGAGTAGTGCGATTTCCCGGCAGCTCCCTTCCGGAAATGCGAGCCCCGAGGGTCCCTATTAGACCCACCTTTTTCCCTTCCTCAGCAACAATACGCTCCACCAGATAAGTAATGGTGGTTTTTCCGTTAGTACCCGTAACGCCGATGACTTCCAACTTGCCGGCGGGATGATCATAAAGATTAGCAGCGATCTCGCCCATAACCTCGCGTACATGTTGTACTTGGAGCTGAGGCACATCCAGAGGGAGAACCCTTTCCACCAGTAAGGCTACTGCTCCATTTTCGATAGCCTGGGCCGCGAAGTCATGACCGTCCACGTTCATTCCAGGAACACAGGCATATATATCTCCCGGCTCAACCTGACGAGAATCCATAGAAATCCCTTGAATTAGGGTTTCTTGATCTCCGGTGCTCTTGATTATTTCGACGCCAGTTAAAATCTCTGATAGTTTTTTTTGAACAGACTTCACCCTCATCACTACCTTTCAGCTCTAGTATAGACAGTAAAAATTTATTGCAATCATTATTATCTTAAGGGTAGCCTCCAGTTCATTTGCAGTAGAGTTGGAATATCCACATCCAGTTCTTCCTCGATAGCCCACCAATTTCCTGTCGTTGGAGAACCCGCCTCCGAACCAAGATAGACCAGAACTGATGATTGAGCTTCGACAAGTGAATCCGCATGGGGAATTTGATCCAAAACAATACTACCGTTTCCTTCGGTCATAATTGTAAACCCAGCCTTCTTAAGCTCCTTATCGGCTTCGGCATAAGTTAGACCCAGCACAGAAGGCACCTTTGCAGCCTTTTTAATCGGAGGAATAACCATATCTAGGCGTGGTTTGCCAAGGGTTAAAGGAGCTTTCATATCCATCTCCACATTTAAGTATTTCAAGGAGTCCAACAAAACTCCTCTTACAGGTGGAGCTGCTACTGAACCCCCATAAAAAGGCACGCCGTCAATCACGCAAAGAATGGCTAACTTCGGATTGTCCGCTGGGGCAAAGGCTATGAAGGAAGCTACATACTCCCCTTGGATATACGCCCCGTTAGCAACTTTCTGGGCGGTCCCAGTCTTACCTGCTACCCGATAGCCAGGCAGAAAGGCCCGATAGCCCGTGCCATTAGTTACTACAGACTCTAGCATCTGGCGGGCTGTTTTGGAGGTTTCCTCCTTAATCACGCGATGCACTTCTTGGGGCTCAAAGGACTCAATTACTTTTCCGGTGGGACCCACAATCTCTTTGACTAATTGTGGCTTCATTAAGGTTCCACCATTTGCCACTGCTGAAACAGCTGTAAGAAGCTGAATCGCGGTCACATTATTGGTTTGCCCAATGGACATGGTGGCTAAATCTAAGGCGGTGGCTCTCTTCTTATTAGCTAAGATCCCCACAGCTTCTCCGGACATTTCGATTCCCGTCTTCTTGCCAAAGCCAAAATCAGCAAGGTACTTATAGAATTTATCTGTACCTAAACGCTGACCCATTTCCACAAAACCCGGGTTGCAGGAATTCTCCACCACTTGTGTGAAGGTCTGACTTCCATGTCCCCCATGCTTCCAGCAATGAACCGTTTTACCGAGGATGGTGATGCCACCCGGATCAAAGAAACTGCCATTAGGGCTGATTTTCTTTTCTTCAAGAGCAGCTGCCAAGGTGATAATCTTGAAGGTCGATCCCGGCTCATAGCCATTTTGGATGGCAATATTGCGTCGCGTACTTTGTTCATAATTCTGGTAATAATTCGGGTCATAAGTAGGTGCTGATGCTAATGCCAAGACTTCCCCTGTAGTGGGGTCCATAACAAGGATGGAGGCACTTTTGGGGGCTTGCCCATTCATATTCGCTCCTTGTCCTGACATTAATTTCTGCAGTTCACGCTCAGCAAAGGCTTGGATATTCTTATCGATGGTCAAGCGGACCGTGTTGCCGTTTTTGGGCGTGACATACATCTGATTGGCAAACGGCAAAGGAATTCCATTGGCAGCAAACTCAGTCAAGACTGCCCCCGGCACACCAATCAACGCTGAATCCCTAGTCAACTCTATTCCTTCCAACCCCTGGTTGTCAATCCCCGCAAAACCAATAATATGGGCAGCTAATGTCCCATTAGGATAATAACGCACACTATCTTCGGTAACGCCGATCCCAGGTAGCTCTAAGGCTCGTACTTGAGTAGCAACCTCTGCAGTGACTCTTTTTTTCACATACTCAAGGGCCGAGCGCTTGGTGATTTTCTCAAGAACCTGCTCCGGCTGCATTTCCAGTATTCCTGATAAGGTGTGAGCAATTTCTTCAGCTCGTTTCGAAGACCTTACCTGAGCCGGAACGGCATACACTGTCTCGGTGCTCACACTCATAGCGAGAACATCCCCATTGCGATCTTCAATATTACCCCTTTTAGCGGCAACCGGTACACCTCGGAAATGACTTTCATCAGCCTTATCACTGAGAATTGCCCCTTGAGCTAATTGTACAAAGGCCAGCCGGACAATTAATACCACCAAAAAAGCACTAACACAGAAAAAAAGAAAAGCGATACGTTTACGCATGACAACATAAGGACTCAATGTCCCACCCCCTATTTTAGGGCGTCACCGTAAACTCTACCGCTTTTGTCTATTATCGTTGTGTGGAAGCAAAGAAACTGGTAAATTTCTGCGATATTTGCTCAATTGCAGAAGGTTCTTGGACAACCTCTTCCTGTACGGCTGGAGCTGACTGGACGCCCTTTTCTGTCTTGGCGACAGGTAATGTTCCAGCCACATAGACCGTTCCCGCAGGTTTTTCCATGCCCATGGCAAGTGCCGCACTTTCAATCCGACTTACGGAACGCAATTTATCCACTTGCGCTTCCAAGAGATCATTGTTCGCCTCAAGGGCCGTAATCTCTCTTTGCATTCCCCGAATTTGGGCTCCCTTAACCACCGTAAGATTAATGGTTTCCACAGCGAATACCGTTGCTAGGGTCACCACTAAGCTTAAAATAAGAATACTTTTCCAGTGAGAACGGGGCCTCTGGCGACGGACGGGCCTTTTCGCTTTGCGGGGTGATTCCTCTATGGGCTGTTCCCATTCAATTTTTTCCTGCGCTACTACCAAAGGTATTCCCCCTCCGTTCTCTTTATACTTCAAATTCTAGTTCATAGTTTTTCGGCTATTCTCAGCTTGGCACTGCGGGCTCGAGGGTTTTCCTCAACCTCTTGAGAACTAGGCAAAATAGGTTTTCTATTGATTAAACGCGCTAAAGGTTTTGCGTTACATTGACATATGGGAAAACTCGGAGGACAACTGCATCTCCCTAACCAAGAGTTCATCTTCTCTTTCACAATGCGATCTTCCAAGGAGTGAAAGGTTATGACTCCTACCCTCCCACCGGGGGCAAGACAGCGTATCACCTGATCCAAGGTCCTTTCTAAGACTCCCAGCTCGTCGTTCACGGCAATTCTAAGAGCTTGAAAGGTTCTTTTCGCCGGGTGAGGCCCCTCTCGGCGAGCCCCTGCCGGGATCGCTTTTTTAATAATATCTACTAACTCCCCAGTGGTCTCGATCGAACCTTGCTCTCGAGCGTTAACAATAAATTCAACGATCCGTTTCGACCATTTCTCTTCTCCATACTTCCAGAGGATCTCAGAGAGTTGTCCTGGGGTCCATTCGTTGACTATAACCTTTGCCGATATAGGATTCTGTGGATTCATCCGCATATCCAGTTCGGCGTCTTGCATATAACTAAATCCCCGCTCTGCCTCATCCAACTGAGGAGATGATACCCCAAGATCAAAGAGAATACCTTGAACAGGCAAAAGCTCAAGAGATTGTAATGACTCTTCCAGGGATTCAAAGTTGCGGTTGACCAGAAAAACTCGAGGGTCTTCCTTAAATTTAAGTCGTGCGTTGGCGATGGCTAAAGGATCTTGATCTAAACCCACCAGTTTACCCGCGCTGCTTAGTTGAGACAATAGCAAGGCGCTATGTCCGGCACCTCCTAAAGTGCAATCCACATAAGTTCCGGAGGGATCCTTGATAACCCCTGCAACTGTTTCTTTCAATAACACCGTGACATGATGAAACTCCAAAGCATTCGACCTCTTCTCTATATTCCCAGGTTCACTAAAGACTCTGCTGCACTAGCATAGGCATCTTCAGCCTGACGAGAATAGTCTGCCCAAAGGCCTTGACTCCAAATCTCCACTCGCGAGGAGACTCCGACCAATACCACATCTTTATCAAGCTGGGCATATTCCCGCAAGTTTGCAGGTAAAAGAATTCTCCCTTGCTTATCTATCTCGCATTCAGTAGCCCCTGAAAAGAAGAAACGAACAAATGCTCGTGCATCCTGTTGGGTAAAGGGTAGAGCGCGAAGTTTTTCTTCGAGGATCTTCCACTCCTCTTGGGGGTAAACAAAGAGACAGTGATCTAAGCCTTTAGTGGCAATAAATCGCTCGCCCAAGGCTTCTCGGAACTTTGCCGGTACAATCAACCGACCTTTTCCATCGATCGTATGGAGGTATTCCCCCATGAACATGTTCTTTCACCCCACAGCACAAACACTTTACTCCACTTTACTCCACTTTAACCCACTTATTCTCCATTCGGAGGGATATTCCTTCTTTCTATCTCCTCTTTTTAAGAAAAAGTTTGAAATAGGGAAGAAAGTCCTAGTCTGGGGCGCTGTCCCATCCGCTAATGCTTAAAAGATTCGGGTCAAGTAGCTACTCACACATCGTTCACTCAGTAGCTCCGGGGTCACCTCACTTTAATTTCGGGGAGAATCCTCGGCGGGTAAGCATCATCGGTGGATTCCGCCTCGGCGAAAATGTCCACTGGACACTTTCGTTGCCAAACCCTTTTGCTTTCTGCATGTGAACCGGCGGCTCCGCTACCCCCGAAATCCTCGTTCGCTTAACAGCCCCTCCGCTAAAATCGTTCACTATTGTGTGAGAAGCTACGCTTACGGGTCTTTTCAAGATAGGTTTTGGGGAAATATGGAATGGGACCAGACAAGGAAACCGGGCATTCAACTTGACTGCACCACTAAGATTTAGACTGAAGCCAATCCCCAGAAACATCCCAAGGATTTTGATTTACAGCAGAGAACGGCTTCTAAGCGAGCAACTACCCGTTCTTCGCGAAAAGCACACAGCGGAGTCGGGTTGGAAACAGGACGTTTCCAACCGGCTACGAGGCAGGAGCCGATTTAGCCGGCGTCCCGACGGAGCGAAGTGCTTGAGCGTTAGAACGGGTGCGCGCAGCTTACAGAGTGAACGCGTAAAGCAAAATCCTGGAGACTTCTCTGGGGCAATAGCCCTGTCCCAATCCAAACAAAAAAAGAGAGGATACCAAACTGCTTTAAAAGCAGCTTGCCATCCTCCCCGAGTCAGGCTAATTGAATCTTTGAGTTTAGAGTCTCCCTAAGAGAATAAAGTTCAGGATAAACAGAAGTGTTGAGACCCACAATACGGGACTAACATCTTTTGCCTCACCTTTAACAATCTTAACGATGCAGTAGAAGATAAATCCTGTAGCAATACCGTAGGAAATACTGTAGCACAGAGCCATGAAAATACCGGCAAAGAAAACGGGAATAGCTTCACTTAAATCTCCCCACTTAATTTCTTTAAAGGAAGAAAGCATCATAATCCCCACAATAATCAAGGCCGGGGCAGTTGCCACACTTGGGATAGCACTTAGTACCGGAGCTAAGAAAGCGCTCACGGCAAAGAGAATAGCGACAACAACACTGGTCAAGCCTGTGCGTCCGCCGGCACCAATACCTGCTGCACTCTCCACATAAGTGGTAGTGTTTGAGGTACCGAAGACAGCGCCCACGGAGGTAGCAATGGCATCAGCAAAAAGAGCCTTATCCATTTTGGAGTTGAAACCTTTACTGGTTTCCAGCGCTAATTGGTCCGCTTCCGAGAAGATTCCTGAGCTACGACCCGTGCCGATAAATGTGCCAATAGTGTCAAATGTGTCCGACAAGCTAAACGCAAAAATGGTGACTAAGACAAGCGGGATTTTGGCAGGGTCGCTAAAAAGTGAGCCTAAGCCAGGATTACCAAAGGCTGCCAAAAAGGTTTGTGGCAGCTCCGCGAGAGCTTGGCTGAAGCTGATAGAAGAACCCATATGGGTAATTCCCAGGGGGACACCTGCTAAAGCAGTCACGGCAATTCCAATTAATATTGCACCTTTCACATTGCGAATAAGCAAAATAACGGTAAGGATAAGACCGAAAATAGCTAGAAGTACCGGAGCCGAATTCAAGGTCACCAGCCCGGGAATGGCACGCGAACTTGCGATAACCGTTCCAGCTTCACCCAGTTGGACATAGGTTCCAGGATCGGAGGTAAAAGAAAGTAAACCAGCGTTTTTAATCCCGATATAAGCGATGAAGATACCAATACCGCCACCGATAGCGTTCTGTAGACTTGACGGGATAGCAGTAATAATCTTTTTCCGAATGCTTGTCACTGTGATTAAAATATTAATAATACCGCATAAGAAAACCATCGCAAGTGCTTCTTGCCAAGTAAAGCCCAATCCAAATACAACCGTAAATACAAAAAATGCATTGAGACCCATACCAGGTGCCTGGGCGTAAGGTACATTAGCAACCAGACCCATAACCAAAGTTCCAATAACCGACGCAATAATCGTCGCCAAGAATACTGCACCCCAGGGCATACCCGCTTGTGAGAGCATTGCTGGATTAACCATAATGATGTAGGCCATTGCGAAAAAGGTTGTTAGTCCGGCAACGAGCTCAGTACGAACATTGGTGCCGTTTTCCCTTAGTTTAAAAAAGTTTTCCACCCTGATTCCTCCTGTTTATTGATATCTTGCCGTTTTTCGTCTTAACCAGACATCAAACAGCATTTATTTAATGAATGTATTATACTTTATCTCCGAACGTTAGTCCATGCTTTCTGCGATTCGTTCGGAGATTTCTTTCTTTTTTTCTTTCTTCTTTTATCTAATTGAACAGACACTATGAATGGAGGACAAAAAAGGGAGTGGGCAAGCTCTTTGGATGCTACGCCGTACTCCCTCAACTAGATCGTCTAGGCTAAATGCAGCGGCTTCTCGAAAATTCCATGGGCTGCCTCCATAATGGCTTCCGGTAATGTCGGATGGGCATGAATGGTTTTCGCTAGGTCTTCCGCCGATAAGCCTTTTTCCACGGCGAGAACACATTCTTGAATCAGGCTGCTTGCCTGAGGTCCCATAATACTTGCACCAAGCACTACACCCTCCTCACTGGCAAGAAGCTTCACCAGACCCATGACTTCTCCCAGTGCTAAGGCTTTGCCATTGGCACTGAAAGGAAATTTACTGACCTTATAGGCTTTTCCCGAAGCCTTTAAAGCTTGTTCGGTTTCTCCTACCGTAGCGATTTCCGGATATGTAAAAATCGCACTGGGAATCGCCCGACCCTCCATCGTCACCTGTTTTCCGGCAATATGCTCAGCCGCTATCATACCATGCATCGAAGCAACATGGGCAAGCATTGTCCCGCCGACAACATCCCCAATGGCATAGACCTTCGGGACGGAAGTTTGCATCTGTCCATTGACTTTAATGGCTCCCCGTTCAAGCTCAAGCCCTAAGGTCTCCGCATGAACTCCGCGCAGATTTGGCTTTCTTCCGGTGGCCAAAAGCACTTGCTGAGCCGGCAATTCTTTTAGTCCTTTAGGATCTTCAACATGGACAAGCAAACCCCCGTCTGTGCTACTAATTTCTTTGACCGAGGTTTTCGTAAGAATCTGGATACCACTTTTCTTAAGCAAGGGAGTTAAACGTTTAGGAATCTCCTCATCAATCATGGGGAGGAGGGTAGGAAGCATCTCTATGACGCTTACCTGGACCCCAAGCTCATGATAGATGGAGGCAAATTCTAAGCCGATGACTCCCCCACCGATGATGACCAAGCTGTCAGGCAGCGTCTTTTGTTCGAGAATTTCTTCGCTAGTGACCACTCCCGGCAGCTCCGCCCCCGGTATGGGTATACTTGCGGGAAGTGAGCCCGTAGCCAAAACAAGGTTATCAACCTGTATACGATCCGCGCCAGTTTCGGAATGGACTTCCAGATAACCCGCTTCTTTAGCCTCACCCCAAGCCTTGACCACATTAATCTTTTTGGCCTTTAGGAGTTGTTCAATGCCCCCCACCAGGGTATCCACCACCTGATCCTTTCGCGCCATGATCCGCGAGAAATCAAAACCCGCATCGTGAATCGTGATACCGAAGTCTTCAATATGCTTTAGCTCTCGCCAAAGCTCAGCACTTTTGACCAAGGTCTTCGTAGGAATACAGCCTTTGTTCAAGCAGGTCCCGCCAAGACGTCCTTCCTCGATGAGAATCACAGACAAGCCAAGCTGAGCTGCTCGCAAGGCGCAAACATATCCTCCTGGTCCTCCCCCTAAGATACCTACCTGATACCGTTCCATCGCCATCTCTCCCCTCGCCTTATTAATTCACTCTGTTATTAGCCATAATTAATAAACCCAAAAGCACGACACCTATTTTGTAGTGAAAAAAGCCTATTTTGTGCGTACTCACAAATAGGCTTCCCTAATTATCTAAGATCAACAGTTTTAACCGAAGCTGCTAATTTGCTGTAATGACTTTATTCAAATGCTCCACTAATTCATCCGGTTTTTTGCCATGAGTAAGCGCTGCGCCTTCGATGCTTTCCAGAGAGGATGAAGGGCAACCCAAACAGTGCATACCTAACTCAAGAAAGGTTTGAACCGTCTGAGGGTAGGTGCGTAAGACTTGACCCACAGTCATATCCTTGGTTATCAATGTAACAGCCTCCTATCATCTATCAATTCTCACTAAATTACTCGGATTTATTATAGAGTATTTTTGTGATAAGTTCAACTCTTTCTACTCAAACAGCATCACCTTGAGCCAGGTGGATTGTTGGACTATGTGAAGAGCATAGAATAGATCTTCCCAGCGAAAAGCAGCAACGACACCGAGAATCATGAAAAGAATTCCTGGAACCCAAAAAAAGGCTGCATAACGACCTCCTACGCGATGGGTATCCCGAATATTGAAAGGGAGAAAGAGAATCTGAAAAGCTACATAGGCTAATAGGGGTACTGAGCGAGGAATACCCCATCCTTGTAATACCCACAGAACTCCCACAATCCAGTTCCAGAAATATCTTCTTTCCAGCCATGCCGCAAGCCCCATGACATCAGGTGTGTCCGGCATTCTTGGCGCCGCGACTCCAATTTGAAGCAATCTGCACATAACAAATAAGCTCCCCATCATCACCCAAATTAGCCATGGTGATTGGAGCCGTATCTCTTCCCAAATCGGCCATTGATTAGGAATCCAGTGCGCCCACGGTACATGGGTATTAAAAATTAGGGCAGTCAACAAACCCGCTATTGTCATCTCCCGCGTTAACATAGCTAAGCCTTGCCAAAACCAAGCCATCCGCAAAGCTCTTTTGGGCTTTCTATTTTGCAGCTCCTTATATCGCCAATTTACCGCTACCAAATTTGACCACGCTACTACAATAAGCAGGGCAGTCCACACCCAACTTGCCCATTGCTCTTCAGGCCATAAAAGCTCCGAAGTTGTCCGGGTTGCTTGTGGCTGTTCAATCTCTCCCCAAGTACCTTTAATGGATGTCTGATCGGTTAAGTTAAAGTTAAACGCTGGAATCGGTTCTACGATAGCCTGAACTGCTTGTTCGTATACTTTTGACGTCGCTTGGGGATTAAACTCTAACCCTATTCCAGAGGTATAGGCCCAAACTGAGGGATGGAGGCTACTTACACGGATCCAATCTTCCCATATCCGAGGCTCTGGGAGACGCTGAGCAGGAATCATTGAGCTACCGGGCAGTTCGGTCCATACTCCAATCCCCACTCGGTCAGCCTCGAGCAACCAATATTCATCAGGTAAATTCCCTAGAAAATAGATGAGATTATAGCCTTGGGCCTTGCATTCCTTGAGCCAATCCGCAACTTCACCACGATTTCTCAATTCATATCCCATAGTGGGGGAGAGTGCCAGTCCCCTGACTACAAGCTTCTGACCATTCAAGGAGAAGCTGCCATCCTGATAGGCTAAGGACTTCAGCCCAACAGCGAAAGCTATATCATCACGATCTCCACGGGTATTACTTACTGTTAAATAGGCCTGGTAGAGAAAGGGATCTTCAGGGCTCCATAGATGACCGTTAGGAACCTGGAAAGTGACGCTCACCGGTTGTACCGGACTCTCATCGGCTTGAACTTGGGTTGTAATTTGAGCTACCTCAGCCGAACCGTCAGAAAATACCCCTTGAACAGTCCATGGGCCATATTCGGAGAACCCATGATGACTAAGCTGAAAATCCACTCGAACAAGAGCGGTCTCCCCCTCCCAATCAATATGAAGACGAGGACTCTCAATACTTGTCTCCATTACCGCTTGTAAAGAAACTGCTCCCGTTATCCTTCCTTTGGCCGGATATGGCGATCCTAAAAAAGTATTTCTTTGAGATGGAGGAGCTGCAATCTCCAGTAGAAGGAGGTTTTCTTGACCATGTCGCAGAGCCGAAACAGGCACCTGTATTCGGCTGCTCCCCCCCTCGCTTTCCACATACCCAATCCGGTTACTACTCTCCATTCCGTTGAGATAAACTGCACCCTCTCCGTACACTCCGTTGATTTGGAGCATGAGGTTCCGAGCGTTCCATTCCGCAGGTACGGTAAAGGCTTTTGTTGCAACATGAAAATCTAAGTTCGAAGGAAGAAAACCATACTCTCCACCCGTTAACGGTGAGTTATTCGCTTTTCCCTCAAGATCCGTTTCCGTAATCCATGCTTTTCTCAAAGAAGGATATATCCTCCACTGCCCACCCAAATCCATTTCCCAGCGATTTACACTGGTTAAAGATGAGGCAGATTTAAGTAAAACTCCAGGAGCTGAATGCCAATTCCAGAGGAGCAGCCCTATAGTTATGGCAAGGGTAAGTATTAATATATAAAGACGTTTATTAAACATATGGGCAAATGCCTTTCTTAATCAACCTGTTAGGAAACAAAAGATTGTTCGTCCGTTATAATTTCTAGAAAAGCTCTCAAATTCCTTTAATAAAGAAAAGCCTGATCAAGGATCAGACTTATAAAACAGCTTTACATTTTTAATTCATTTTCTTCAGATCAGGCGATGCACAATTGGGACAAACTCCATAAAATTCTAGGCGGTGTCCATGGACTTGAAAGCCTGTCTTCACTTCAACTTCGTTCTCCAACTCCAGCAATGGACGATGCAAATCTACAATTCTCCCACACTCTGTGCAGGCAACATGATAGTGGTTCTTTGCATTCCCATCAAAATGGCTTGACATATCCCCATAAGAAAGTTCTAAGATGTATCCATGTTCCTTCAACATATTCAAGGTGTTATAGATTGTCCCTAAACTTACCCCAGGAAATTTTGCCTTGACATGATGATAGATTTCCTCAGCAGTTGGATGAGTATCGGTACCTAACAGAAATTCTAGGATAGCCTGTCGTTGAGGCGTAAAGCGTACCCCTTTATCCTTGAGGTGCTTTAGAATTTCTATTGCAGTCATGACCTCATCTCCTTAGTCTTTAAAATTATTATTAATTTCAGTTTAGTTAAATATATGTCAACTGTCAATAGAAATATTTTCAACATAAAAAAGGAGAGTCTTTTAACCGACTCTCCCTTTTTAGTACACAATTTAAGCTGGATTTGGTGAGCCAGTTGGGCAAACCTCAGCACAAGATCCACAATCAGTGCAAGCGTCAGCATCAATGACGTATGCGTCATCTCCAGCGCTAATAGCTCCTGCTGGGCATTCAGCTTCACAAGCTCCGCAGCTTATGCACTCAGAATTAATAAGATATGCCATTGCATACAACCCCTTTCTCTCCATTCTCAAGTGTCACTATATCATAGGAAAAGAAAGTATGGCAATATGCAATTCAATATTTAGTCCTAAATACCAAGTGTTATGCAAAATTAGATATCCCGGTCAGGTCGATAAGGTACTTGATAAAGTCTCCGCATACAATGAGAACAATAAGGCAGCATTCGATTGCTTACATGATTTCTCCGAAAAAGGACTTTTTCTAAATCTTCATGTTCAAATCCGCAAGAACGACATTTTTCTAACACCTGATTAACCTCCTAGATTGTGAGCTTATGAACGATGTATTTATACCTCTAGTATGTCTCACAGCGTTGGAATTTAAACAAAACCCGGTGATTTCTTTAGAATATCCTGCAAATGCTCCAAGGTATTGCATTCAAACATCTGACAATAGGGTCGGAAAAGATCAATGGACTTGACATCCTTCCAGCGTTTCTCGGGCAGAGTATTAAGCCAAATAATCTCCCGTACCTTCCTGCGCGTCTTTTTAAGATAGACTGCTGCCTTCTCGCCCTCCAAAGTTTGGGCATCGCTAAGGATAAAAAGAACGGTACGACGAGAAAGAGAATGCCCATGCTGTTCGTGGAGTTCCTCTAGCGACACAGCTAAATTCGTACCACCGCCAAATTCTTCGACTAAACCCGTTAAGGATGTATTCACCATTCCTTGAAAGGACTGAATCCCCCCCCGTATTCTTGGCGTAATATCTACTAAATGACTAGCGAAGACATAGGTTTCAATCCCAGCAACTAAGCTAGTTAAACCATAAATGAATTGCAAAATAAACTCTGTATATTTTACCATAGACCCGGATAAGTCACAGATGAGAACAAACTTAGGCTTGCCCTTACGCTTTTTGCGATAGGTCTTTTTTATTAAGACGCCTCCGTAGCGAAGGTTTTCTCGGACTGTTCGGCGCATATCCAAGCTTCCTCTTTTGCCTTGCCTAAGTCTCCGTGAGACCTGTGAAGCCAAGCTTCGGGACAATCTTCGGATTAGTTTGCTCACTTCCGGCCACTCTTCGGGAGGTATATCTTTTAAATCTTTAGTTAGGTAGTGCATTTCCTTCTGGCGCACAGCTCGCTCCACTTCGCTCAATAAGCCTTCTTGGCCCGGCGGTGCGATCAGAAAATCTTCTCCTAATTTTCTTTTCCAATATTCCAAGGAGCCGTGAAACATTTTCTCAACCAAGGGTTGGAAGGAATGATCCACAGGAATTCCATTTCTAACCCCTTCCTCTGAACGCTCAAGAAACTTCTTCAGCCGTTCTTTTTCATTTTCAGGAAGACTCATATAAGTTGCCCGCTGTTCATCTGTAAGCTCTAATTCCTCTCCTTGAAAGCGCAGCTCTTCTCGAGTCTCTGCCATCCCCTTCTCCCAGCTTTTTGCCTTCTCCTGAGCCGCTTTTTGCCAATCGGATTGGGCTTCCGGTGTAGCGAAGAACACGCGAAAGACTTCCTGGAACCAGGACAACTGATTCACGGATTTCACTAAGGTGCTTTGCAGGACCCCCTCCACTAGGGATTTATCGGCCATCCCAATTAGCGTTAAACCTTGCAAGGCGTCTTGAACCTCCGTAAGGCTCACAGAGATGCCTCCTTCACGCAGGAGACGAATAAATTCTAAGAGATGACGGTCCAACTCGCTTCGTTCCACTCAGGGTCCCCCCTTAAATTCCTTTCGCCTCCCCCAAGAGTCGTTCTGCCCCCATCTCCCGGTAAAAGAGTTCGAGATCCTCCTTGCTTTTGAGGAGCAGATTCAAGGTGGCATCGACCCAAGCAGGATCGAGGTCAGTTTTACCCATAACCAATAAAGCTTTCGCCCAATCCATTGTCTCAGCAATCGATGGTATCTTCTGCAGCGCCAGTCTTTCCCGAAGAATGCTTACGGCTTTAGCTACTTGAAAGGCTAATTTATCCGGTAATTCCGGATATTTAGAGCGAAGGATTCGCACTTCCTTCTCCACGGTGGGTGGATTGACATAAAGAAAGACACAGCGGCGTTTCAAAGCATCGGACAATTCCCGCTCCCCATTCGAGGTAAGGATCACGAAGGGTCGTTGCTTAGCCTTCACTGTTCCCATCTCGGGTATTGTCACTTGAAACTCTCCTAAAACCTCCAATAAAAAGGCCTCAAATTCAGCATCCGTCTTATCAATCTCATCAATGAGCAATACCGAGGGCTCTTCGCTCATGAGTCCTTGCAAAAGAGGACGAGGGAGGAGATAATCCAGCCCAAAGAGATCCTCTTCCCTGAGATTCGCTTCTTTCATCTGAATTCTAATAAGCTGCCGCTGATAGTTCCACTCATAAAGAGCCTTGTTCTCATCGAGCCCCTCATAGCATTGCAGCCGAATCAGGTTGGCCGAGAAAACCTGACTCAAGGCTTTTGCAATCTCCGTCTTTCCCACCCCCGGCGGTCCCGCAATAAGCATGGGTTTCTCTAACTGAGCCGCTAAATAAGCCGTAAGAGCAATGCGATCTTCTTTTTCGGTAATATATCCCTCTCGCGTCAAAGCCTGCTCAAAATCATTCAATGACATATCCAGCTTCATAAGGCCCCTCCTCCACTTCACTTCGGAAGCATGTTCTGTAGTGTCTTCGGATATCAGCCAAGTTTTCTCTATATCACGATCAGAACTAAATTACCCTCATCATATCACGAGTTGAACCCTTTGAAAATTCAGATTTTTTCACAAATTACCTTGACCTCCGTCAACAGTACACAAAAAACTGCAAGCACCCAACGGGTAGTTGCAGCTTCTAAACAAAAGCTATGGATAGGAATCACGATCAAAAGAAACCAGTATTCTCCTGAGGCAGGCTCTGGTTGACGAGCTGTTCCAGCATCTCATAGGATTCTAGTCTACTGTAAGCTAAAAGTTCGTCCCATTCTTTTTTTTCGAACTGCCAGGGCGAATACGCCGACACTCGACTGGCAAACCCGATCGGGCGTCCCCCGCCAAGAAGCTTCTCCACTCTTCGGGCAGCTAGGCTTTGGGGACCGTCAGACCGAGCCGTGCAAAAGATCGGTTCCAAACAAAGTGCAGGTTGATCTCGATAGGTCACAAGTAAGCTTTGCATATAGAGAAGCTCAACTCCAACCTTATTCCGTTGAATTTCTTCATGCAAAGGGACGGGTTCCGGTACGTCCAGTGCCCCCAGCCTTTGCCAAAAACTTTTCTCGGCAAGATAATGGATAGGAGCTCTTAAAGCAACTGCCCCCATTTCTTTAGCAAATCGAGTTAGCATCTCCGCAAACTCACGCTCAGAATCATCTTTAACAGTTAAACCCATCATCACAATCAATCGTTCAGAGGAGCTCACCAGTAGCTCTCCAGCCTCATCCTCTTCACCCATCCGAACGATGAGATAGCCTGGCAGCCGCTGCAGAGAAGTCTTTATCTCTCTTCCCCTCTCCGTTAAAAAAGC
The DNA here is from genome assembly GCA_050251735.1 of Desulfitobacterium sp. Classification (GTDB taxonomy): domain Bacteria; phylum Bacillota; class Desulfitobacteriia; order Desulfitobacteriales; family Desulfitobacteriaceae; genus Desulfitobacterium. Next base: position 109,025 of record JBFWMF010000001.1, on the reverse strand, counting down.
ACCCAAAGCCTCAGCCCAATCAGCCAAGCCCTCTTCATTCCAATCTGTCAGAGGATCTATAGATAATTCCATCCAAGGCATACTCTCGCTCCTTACCCAAATCAAATCTTAGCATAGTTTGGCTTAGGAGCAGGATTTTTATCCGCAGGTGTGAACTGGGGTCAGGTCCCAGTTTTCATTTTTTGTGAACTGGGACCTGACCCCTATTTTCACTATTTTCATCTTTTTTCTGCGAAGAACGGGTAGCTACTCGACCCAATCTTAAAGGATTAGCTAAATGTCAAAAGTTTTTATCTCCTCGATATACCATTCATCCAAATTGCTTGGGATAGAGGGAATAGTCTCTAGAAAGTCCAGAATCTTCTCGCCCCAGAATGGGTCATATACGCTTCCCAAAGCTTGGCGCATATCCTTGATCACTAGATTGGGGGCTTGGGGCGTCTTCGTATGGCGACGCACCTCAATTCCCCTAGCATAATTGTCAAAAGCCCGAAGTCCACGAGCTAGTAAAGGAATTTCCGTACCTTTGAGTTTATAGGGATAGCCACTACCTGCATATTCTTCATGATGGGAGATTACTCCCTTGGCTATTCTTTCCCAGAAACGGTTACCCGTTTTCTTATAATAGTCGAGGACGATATCTGCTGACCCTAAGGGGTGTTCAATCATAAAATTCCACACCTTCAGTAGCATTTCCCGATCAAGATCCTTAAACTTTCCTCCTTCAAGAAGCACATCCGCAGGCCAACGCAACTTGCCGATATCATGCAAAAGACCTGTCGCGACAAACTCGTTGCGAGTAACCCAAGCCTGTTTAACAAACTGTTTTCCTACTTCAACTTCCGCAAAACAGCTCATCAAATATCCTACCCGCAAGCTATGATAATAGCTGATGTCATCCACCCAAGCGAGATCTTGTAAAAGAAGTCGTATTTCCTTACCGTACATACAGTAATTTCCTTTCTATGAAAGCCTTTTAGCCTATGTTGTAACAAATACTAATAATGGAAAAATATCAAAATCTATTGGCTATAAAAAATATTAGCTATAACGAATAGTATATTTTTTCTCCTTGATTAAACCCTATACATTCCTTGATGCCACACTCTTTGAGAAGTTGAGCAGCGAGATCCAGATCACGACCCACATGCCCTGCCTGATGGGCATCAGAACCTAAGGTCATCGGTATTCCTCGGCGTTGAATATCCCGGATAATTTTGACCTCAGGGTAATATTCTCTTACTGGCTTATAACGTCCTGCTGTATTGAGCTCCACGACCAACCCACTCTCTTGAATGCGTGTCAACGCTGCATCGGCTAAACTCAGGACGTCGGTCTTTGGTCGGACACCAAACAATTTAATGAGATCAAAATGGCCTAGGGTAGTAAACAGCCCACTAGCAGCAGCCTGCTCGACCCAAGCAAAATATTCTTCGTATATTTTATCCGCATCTCGCTGATGATGCATTGGCTCTGCCTCAGGAAGATCAAAAATCCAACTATTCACTTCATGAACCGAACCGATTACAAAATCAAAGGGAAACTGCCTTAAAAGGGCTCTGATTTTGTCTTCTTCCTCTGGTCGATAGTCTACTTCAAGGCCAATTGAGACCTTTAAGTCGGGATATTCAGTGGCCACCTTACGGATTAAGGGCAAATCCAAATCCTGATAGTAATAATCATGATCTGCAAAACCAATTTCCTTAAGGCCAATTCGCCGAGCCTGCTCAAGAAACTCCCGAATATTCTCGGCTGTAGCTAAACGGTCCTCATGACCTGTTAAATGCACATGCATGTCCAGCATTTTTTTATCCCCCAAAGTCATACTTTATAAATTACCAGATTTTACTTTACAACAGAGAACGACTTCTAAGCGAGCGGAAACAAAACTTTGCGAAAGGCAATCCGTGGAATCGGGTTGGAAACAGGACGTTTCCAACCGCCCATTGAGCAGGAGCGATTTGGGCGGGGACCCGATGGAGCGGATGGCTTGAGCATTAGTTTTGTCCGCGCAGCTTACTGAGTGATCGTTGTAAAGTAAAATCCTTACATATTCTGAACCCCAGTCCTCACCACCAGGTAAGGCTTAGTTTCCATCTCTTCTTGCCCTAGAATCGTCTCCGAGGATGCCAAATCCTTGAAAAAGTTTCCGCTGAGCTTCACATCTCGCTTGCCAACGATCTTCCCTTTGAGAATACGCAGACTCTGAGGAGCACTTAAAGAGTAATCTCCCGAGGCGCTATTTTGGGTATGCATACCTAGAACGGATAAGATAAGGATGCCATCCTCAATGCCGGAGAGAACTTCCTCCCAAGGTTTTTCTTGCCTTGATTCGAGGTAAAGTCCCGATGTCCCACTGGAAACCCCGGTTGGCGATGCTCCCCATTTTTTCGCATCCTTGATCCGCAATATTGGCGTTTGTAGACTTCCATTCTTAATAAGAATGGTCTTTTGAGCGGGGACTCCTTCAGGAGTTACGAGATAAGAACCCCATTCAAGTGGGCGCAGAGGGTCTACATACAGGTCCAAATCCTCGTGGAAGACTAGCCTATGTGCCCTAAATTCTTCAGCCTTAAAGGCACTTTGTCCTTCTAAGATGCTTTGCCCGATCAGATTCGGAAAAATGAACTGACCAAGGAGGCTTCCAACAACACTCGGTGAAAAGACAACTACTGTCTTAGCATTGATTTCAGGAGCATTATCCTGCAAATTTTTATAATAGATATTTGTCCGCTTCCATAGATTATCCCATTCTTCAGGTCGAATCAAGCGTCGCTTTGCAAAGCCTGAACCAACTAAACTATCAAAGGAATAGGAAAGAGCATATTGCGATTGTTGGTAGCTGACCGCAAGACCTTTGGAATTACGAACATGACGGTGTCCCCAGCCTGCTTGAATACTAGCGTTTAGGTTAATCCTTGGCTGAATATCCTGCAAAAGCTTTGCCAGTTGTTCAAAAAGCAGTTCGTCTTCTCCAGCTAAAATCCGCTCTATCTCTCGATCCTCTAACGCCACGATCGGTAAGGGCTCGGGAAGAGGGATATCTGCCCCCTCGGGATCTTCATATGAAGCTTGTCGCCATTCCTCAAGTTGCATTTGCCAATAAGCGCTCGCACCTTGTTGAGGAGGTACTTGCACTTGAGCTTGGGTTAAGCGACCATCCTCCCAGATAATATAGATGTCGCCGCTCTCCCCCTGTCGATAGCTAGGAGGAGTATAGACACAACCCGGTGAGTTTTCCTTGATACCTAAAGATAAGGCCGAGGCCTCGTGAACCAAAATCCTCCAATCACGAATCCCCAAGTCATTTCTACTCGGTGTGCTTTTGGCGCTATGGAGAAATTCCTCAAGCTGAGCTACGAGCTTCATCTTTACTCCCCTCCCAAACTTACATTTTCATCTTGATCGAGAAGGAGGTAGCGATGACTCCCTCCGCTGGAAGGAACGGATTGCCCCCCTTTACCACAGGTTCCAATGGCATCATAACACCCTCCGCCTATGCCGACGCGTATGGCCTGCAAGGCTGAGAGGATTTTCCCACTGAAAATACTCGGTTGATAGATAGTTAACTCCGGGTCTGCAGCATCAATAATTCCATCACATTGGAAGACAAAATCACCTGTTTTAGGATTAACCTGTCCACCTCGATAGCCTAGGAGCAGAAGATGCTTCCCCTCCTGTTGAAGCTCGCCCTTTTCCAGTAAAACCTTGCGCACTTGTGAGACCTCATCCATTAATCCCGAAGTATTCGGTAAGGCTAGCTCATCTTCTACTATTAAACGGATATTCGTCATCCTTGGCAAGGGAATTGATCCATAGCTTTCCGCTCTCCCAGCCCCTGTGACAGGCATCCCCGCTTCTCGGGCCGAGAAAACATCGCCTAGGCCCGCCTCTAGAATACCATCTTTAACAATTTCTACCGTTTCACGGACCAAACCGTTAGCAGAATACGGCTGATAAGCCCAATCCCCCGCTAAAGGTCCGTCGATAATATGGACTCCGGGACGAGCGACTTGAAGTCCTTTTTTGAGCTTCCCGTTCTCCCCTAGCACCGATTCCTTCATATGATCTGATTCTACGGCATGTCCAAAAGCTTCGTGAGCTAAGCCCTTAGCCAAGCCATAATCAATAATTAAAGGGTAATGTCCGCTTGGTAAGCTTGGTGCAATGCAGACTCTTCTAGCAAAATCTGCCCGCTCTAGGGCCTTTTGTTCTAAGCTAGTATCCTCTTTTTCTATCAGCAACAGATTGGCATCCACCCCACTGCGTTGGACCAAGGCATTTTGAGCTCTTCCTTGTTCGCGAACGGTTCCTTGATGCATCAGTACCGCTCGAGGAACCACATAAGACACTAGGGTTCCATCGGTTCGCCCAATACACCAGATATCCTCAACCTGGCGATAATTGGACTGCCAAGAAGTCTCTGAACCCTTGTCCACTAAACGCTTATGTAAAAACAGAACTTGCTCCTGCAGCTCTTCGAGCGCAAAATGGTCAAATTTCCACTTAGCCGGATTATCCCCCTCAGCCTGAAGAGGTGATAGCTTGAATATCTCCTGATTTAATTCTGCGCCAATCCTAGCATTGCGTTGAGCGAGGGTCAGGGCTCGCTTCATAGCTTCTCTTCCTGCCTCAACAGTAAGTGCATCAACTGAAGCAAAGCCTGCGGCACCCTCGGGAGTAAATGCCTGTACCCCTACTCCACTTTCTCTGACGGTTGAAACCCTTTCAAAGCGGCCATTGGTCAGCCTAAGAGCCCATTCTCGCCTAGATTGTGCACGCACAACATAATAACAACCTTCTTCAGTTTCCAATCCCTCTGCTTGTAAAATTGATTGGACAATCTCCGCTATTTCTTTTCGATTCACGGTATTCCTCCATCAACGAATTTTTCTCTATTATACCACCGTCTTTGATTATGCATTATACTACATGGCAACCGTGAAAAATACTTTTTTTACAAAAATACTTATTCCTATGTATATTGCCAGCTATCTCGGGAAACAATTTAACTAGTCTCACGTTTTCCAATTTTTTATCCCCACTCCTCTCTTTTACTTCGGCTTGCGTTTTTCGCAAGCTTCTTTTGTTTTTATAATCTTTTTTATAAACTAAAAGAAGCTAAGAATGCACCATAGCCTTAGGCCCAGCATTTTTAGCTCCTTTTATTATAGTTAGATTTTATCCAAAACCTTAACCATAAGCTTGCGTTCTTCCACAAAACCAAGGCTTTGATAGAGGTTGAGGGCCTGAATATTATGAGTGCTTACCGCCAACCCGAGATACTGAATAGCTTCTTCACGGCAATATGCTTCAGCAGCTTCCATCAGAACTCTACCTATTCCCTTCTTTCGAAATTCCTCAAGGACAGCGAGATCCATAATCCATGCTTGATGTAATCCCGTTAATTCTTCAACTGCATGGGTATAAAGAACCAAGAAACCCACAGGCTGATCTTGATCTGTTTCAGCAATAAAAACCTTCGAGTCGCTCTGTTTGATCCAAGTCCAAAAGTTCTTCAGCATCTTTACCCGATATTTCATGGTCTCTTCCAGTGGCTGTTGGCGCCACGGCGAAATATTCACTGGAATTAAATCCTTAGCAAGTTCAAACATAAAGGGCCAATCCTTTATTGTGCCTTGGCGAACGAGCATACCATCACCCCTTGGGATACTTTACGCACGCTAGGGAACTGTTGCGCCTGTTCTGCCGATGAAAAATTGCCCATATACTTTTTACAGCAAACATCGTGTGGGACATCGGAACAGTCCTTGTCCCGAAGGGGAGGCCTTTGTCTTGACCATTCTCCTTGCTTTAATCCTAGGACTCGCTTTTCTGCTTTATGGAATGCACATATTGCGCTATGGCTTACAAGCCTTTGCCGGTGAAACCTTTCGCACACTTCTCCACCAGATGACAGCTACACCTTGGCGGGGCTTTTGGAGCGGAACCATAGCAACAGCAATCCTTCAATCAAGTACAGCATTAACGGTGATGGTCGTCTCCTTTGTTGATTCTGGTCTTATTGCTTTTCCAAACGCCTTAGGACTTATTCTAGGCAGCAACATCGGTACAACCATAACCACACAGCTCCTTGCATTACCTCTCGAACCCCTCATACCCTATGCTCTTTTACTCGGGGCCTTAGGATACCTCTTCTTTCCTCAGCGCTGGCGTTATCTGGCACTCTCCTGTTTAGGTCTGGGCATGCTCTTTCTCGCCTTAAACCTCCTCGAGAGCGGTATGGCACCCTTAGCCGAACTGGAATGGGTCCAAAAATCTCTCCATCAACTGGGAGACCATCATTTACAAGGAATTATCGCCGGAACCCTACTTTCTGCTGTCCTTCACTCCTCTGCTGCCACCACCGGTATTGTGATGATTCTAGCCTCAGAGGGTTGGATTACTCTACCTACGGCCCTCGCCTTTATCTTCGGAGCCAACATCGGCACTTGCTTCACAGCTGTCATCGCGTCTTTAGCCACGAACAGAGCCGCTCAGCGGGTCGCCATCTTCCACGTTTCTCTCAATCTCTTTGGCGCACTCCTTTTCCTCCCCCTTGTCACCCCACTAGCCCACTTCCTAGAATGGCTCGGCGGCAGTATCACCCTCCAAGTCGCCAACGCCCACACCCTCTTCAACATCATCTCTTCCCTAGCCGCCATGCCCCTCTTACCCTGGGCCACAAGGCAACTAGAGAAAATCCGCTAAAGAATACCTGAATACGCCGTTCCTTAGGTCCCACGAATTGAAGTAAGGCTAAGTCACTACTTGTCCCTATGCTGGTTGCCCCTTTACCCATCGCCCGATAGACAAACTTGACTTGTGTTAATAATGAACAGAAGCCATAATTGACTTTTCCACAGAGTAGGTAAAAATAAAAGCTATACTCCTCATTAGTTAAAAAAACGGGACAAGGCACCCGCCTTCGTCCCACCTTTTAGACATGTAAGCTTGACTTGAAGACATAAAAGTTCAACTTGCAAGGACCCGTAAGAGTAGCTTCTCACACAATAGTGAACGATTTCAAGCGAGCAGCTACCCGTTCTTCGCGAAGAGCACGCAACGGAGTCGGGTTGGAAACAGGACGTTTCCAACCGACCATTGAGCAGGAGCGATTTGGGCGGGAACCCGACGGAGCTGCGTGCTTGAGTGTTAGAACGGGTGCGCACAGCTTATTGAGGGAACGATGTGTGAGAAGCTACCCGACCCGAATCTTACAAGAAAACAAAAGTGGGACAAAGGCCACACGCCCTTGTCCCACCCTACAAACCATATTTCTCAGCTAAAAAATCGCAAATCCCCACCGCATCATCCAAGTCAAAGCAAGGTACCCCCAAATCGAAGGAGATATCACTAGCAATCGCAATTAACTGCTCCGGTTTGGACAAAAGCTCTTGATGAACTGCCGAACGGAAGACTTCAATCCGTGGTTGGTTACCATGCTTATACCCTTCGGTGAAAATTAGATCCACTTGCGGAATCCGTGTAATAACCTGTTCAAGTGTCAGTTCTTCTTTAACTTTCTCAATCATGGCCATTTTCTCTTGTGAAGAGATCACGACCACATCCGCTCCCGCTTGAGCAAATCGCCAAGTATCCTTGCCCGGCTTATCCATTTCAAATCCATGAACATCATGCTTTACAGCAGCAACACGCCAGCCTCGCCGCTTCGCTTCCGTTAGCAACTTAACTAAAAGCGTGGTTTTTCCGGAATTGGAGTGTTGTCCCACAATGGATACGACAGGAATTGCCATTTAGTCTTCCTCCCAAGAGGAGATCCAACGACCCTGGAGGCGCTCTCCCTTTTGCACCGGTCCATGTCCCCCCGGCACATCGATAAGTAAGTGGCTACCCTTCATAGAGCGTAAAATACCTGAGCCTTGAGCAAAATTTGGATCTGCCCAAATCTCACCATTACGGAAAACAGCCCGAGCCCGTATAAATCTTCTTTGTTTACCCGATTTACCGAAGTCACCATCCATATAAACCGGGAAAGTACGTTCTGGTAATTTTCTACCCTTGAGTCTTCGTAAGGCGGGACGGACTAGAAGCTCAAAGTTCACTACGGCCGCAGCCGGATTCCCTGATAGGGAGAAGTAGAGCATATCTCCTTTAATGCCAACCGCCACTGGGGTTCCCGGTTTAAAGTTAACCTTCCAAAAGAGCAGTTTACAACCCACTTCCTCTAAAGCATCTCTGATTAAATCATAATCCCCTACCGAGGCTCCTCCGGTCGTCACTACAAAATCCATATCTTCTAGCGCCCTTAAGGCGGCAACGGTTTCGCCTAGATCATCTGCCACAAAGGGAGCGACTTTTACTTGGCAGCCTGCCTCCAATAATAGTCCTTGCAGAGTATATGTATTGCTATTATAGATTTTTCCCGGGGTAAGGGGGTCGCCGACTTCCCGAAGCTCTGAACCGGTAGAGAGGATTCCCACCTTAGGTGATCGATAGACTTCTACCACTTCTACACCCAGAGAAGCAAGCAATCCTACTGCCGCAGGAGAGAGCAATTCGCCCGTTGCTAAGACAATATCACCTTTCCTAGTCTCCTCACCACAATACACAACATTAGCTCCGGGCCGAACAGGCTGATTAATCTGGACACGATCACCGAGCGGCTCCGTATCCTCCTGCCTAACCACACAGTTAGCACCCTGAGGAATCGGTGCCCCCGTAAAAATCCGAGCACATTCCCCAAGCTTAAGCTCGCGCTCAGGCCAATTCCCAGCAGGAATCTCACTGACAATTTGTAACGTCAAGGGCGACGGATCTGATGGTTGAGCGTAGTATGTATATCCATCCAAAGGTGAACGATCAAAAGGAGGCATATCAATTGCTGCTTCAATATCCTTGGCTAAGACTCTGCCATAGGACTGGGCTAGGTGAATTCTTTCTGTTCCCAGAGGCTTCACCTGTTCAAAGATGATATCTAAAGCTCGCTCAAGAGAAATCATGGTTTCCATCACTTCACCCCTTCAAACGCTCAATTTGAACTCTACCTTCCTCACGATAAATTTCGAGGGATTTATAGGGTTCCTCCATTGATATGATCTCTTTATCGACAATGACCGTGACATTAGCATGGCAATAGCCAACCTTCAAGCGCTTCGTACCGGGGAATTGAACTGTCGTTGTGCTTACACCCGATCCGCCAAGCTCCTTAATCACGACATTGCCCCCCGCAATAATCTTGCCCCCTCGGCACACCCCTTCAATCTTGAGGTCCCCTGCAGCCTGAATGACCGAATTATAGCTGCCTTTCCGACAAACAAAATCACCGGCGCATTCTACTACAGCCCCTTGAACATAGTCGACATTGCAATCGAGCTTTTCCGGTAATTCAAAGGCCATACTATCAATGAGCTGCTTGAAGGCTTGATTAACCCGTCCGAGCAAAGGCAGAGCCTGTGGCTCAAGAGGCCCTAAGCCTGTTAAGAAACGCTTGGTCGTACGCGCAAAAACAATCAACTCCTGAGTAATCATCTCATCCTTTGTTGATAAGAGAAACCTCTCAAAGTCATTCGCTTTCTTGGGCAAATCCGCGAATCTCCGCTCGATAATAACCTTAAGGCTTTGGCCTTCCCGTAGAGCTTTCGCCTGGGGAGATTTCATAAAGTCAATCGTCACTAATAGACAGGCGTTCAAATCATCATATAAAGCTTGCATATCCTTCAGAAGCTTTGAACGTACGACAAAACGTGCTCCCACAACTAGCTTGCCTGCCAGAACATTGCGATATATATTGAGACCCTTCTCTGCTCGGATCTCTGCTCGGGAAGTTGAGCCTCGAATTTCAACCTTTCCGCCTGAATAGACATGTAAACCATCATGGACATCTCCCGAAATAAAAACATCGCCTGGGAATTCAATGCTCCCCACTGCTAGGTCAAGGTCCTGATTAAGCATAAATACAGCCTCAACGCCAAAGGATAATTCGTCCATACGAAGAGGGAGTCCTGCAATAGTCGCTATGACTTCCAGTCCATCCTCAGATAAATGGACATTCTTCTTCAATTTAAATTGAAAATCCTTTGGCATAGGAGCCGGAATTTCCTGTCCATATACATTCTTCCCAGGAATCCCGGGCTTAGCTGGTATTTTGCGAGCTAAGGCTTGTCCTGCCTGGATTAAATTAATCTTAGAAGCAAAATAATCAACACGCTGATCCTCGTGTTGGTTCGTCTGTTTCTTGGTTATTAAGTCTACAATTTGGGCATGAACAGGTAAGGTAGGCGCCTTTCCTTGAGCTATGAGCACCTCACCAACACCTTGTACGGCAGTAATAGCCTCCCATACCGTGGGAAAAACACCAAAAATAATCCCTTGCCCCAACAGATCTGCCTGAAGCTTATCTTCGTTCGAATATTGACCTTCTGGTTTAGAATCCTGCCAGACAATAATTTCATCAAAACGAATGGTCATTTCCTCTTCAATACTATCGGGAATAGTATAGTATCCTGGTCTTTGATGAGTAACCCTAGCCACTGCGGTGAATCCCTGATCGCGAACTTCTAAATCCCAATTCAAATCTCCCGGAAAGACCGTGGGATAAAACTCAAGGACATCGATTGGCTCGACTTTAAATGCCCTTTGTTGAGCTTCGCCATTAATACACAATACCCCCGCTTGCGGAGCAGGCACGACAAACTTAACTGCGTCTGTTAACGTGATAAGATACTTCTTTTCATCGGGCTTCCAGCATACGGAGCAGGTTTTTGAAAAATTCTCATCCTTCTTTTCCGCCATTTCTGACATGTCCGTCACCTCACTTATCCTCTTTAAGGGTACCTTAACCCAGCCTTCCTTATTACATCGTCCAATCTATATTTCTAAAGCCTTTATAGCTTAGATTTTTTAATGTCTGTTTGTGGCACACTTGGTTTTCCTGCATTTTCATTACTAGGATTCTTCAAATCTTCAGAGATGCCTAGGGCTTCTGCTGGATACTTTTCTGTTCCTTCAGCCTTCTTTGCCTCATCTTCGCCTATATCTTCCTCAGGTTTTTCCTCACCCGAAACTGTATTTTGGTATTCCGGTGATTCCTGACCATTAGGGTCTACTGGGCTTCCCGGAACTTGAGGTAATGGATTATCGTTATTGGGCATAATGGGCTCAAGCAAATCAATAATCGTGTCATCGATCACCTTATCTGTGGTTATGCCACGAAAAAGATTACTCACCACTACTTGGGCTTCCTCTCGATCAACGTCCCAGAAACTTATGCCATTGATATCGTGAAATCGGCCCGGTAAGGTCTGAGTTAGAATACTAATGTCTTTGAACTTTACAGCAGTAGTAGAGATCCTGAACATTGTCCCCAGGGAAACATTGGTATTGACCGCATCATTTAACTGGGGAATGAGCCAAGGAAGCTTGGGTAGCGTACTTAGCTGGAGCATTTCCTCAGCCACAGCTTTGAGCACAATCTGCTGTCGAGCCGTCCGAGAAATATCTGCCAAAGCGTCATGCCGAAAACGTGCATACTGCAAGGCTTGGGACCCATCCAGCTGTTGCAGACCCTTTTTCAGATTAATAACCCCATCAACCGCATCACCTGTCTCATAATACATATCCTTCTCAACATCTATTGTAATCCCGCCTAAGGTATCAATAATCTGTTTAAACCCATTAAAATTAGTTTGAATATAGCCCGCTATGGGAACTCCAGTAAGATCGGCAACCACATCCACAAGGTTTTCCAAATCCGTTAATGGAGCTACTCCATTAATTTTAATGTCCTTATAGCTGGGAATTGAAATCCGGGTATCACGAGGTATTGATAACAAACTGACCCGAGCGTTCTTAGGATCAATGGTCGCTAATATAATCGTATCTGTATTGAACTTCTCTTCGCCCGGTCGCTGATCTGCGCCTATGAGGAGAACACTAATGCTATTCTTCAACTCTTGAGTCGTTAATTGACCATTCGGACTATTTGGCATAGTCTTTAAGTCTGTTAACACACTGAATCCAAGTAAAACACCGACTATAAGAAGAGTCATAGCCATGAGCGCAACAATAATCTTCCTGTTCCTTCTGCTCTTTTTTTTTCGTTTACTATTTCTATCGCTGGTTCTGCGCACAATATCACTCCATGAATCTTGCCCAAAAAGATTTCAAATAAGTACAGCTCATTTTATTATACCTTTTATTCGGCAAGATTGTCTGATTTTTTTGATATACCCCCGCAGACTTTTTAGGATTTCGACATCCACTATAGCATATCATAGGCATATCGTTATAACAGGAGGTACTCAAAACATCATGGAACCGAAAAACTATCCGCGCCTAGGAATACTTCTCCCCTTTAATTCCCAAAAGTCGCACAAAAATGGCGCTCAGCACTGTATCTTCTGCGATACAACATTTCCCTTACGCAATTTCAAAGGAAAGGCAATATGCCCCACTTGCTTGCAAAATATTTTAGAGTTATTCTCGGAAAGGGAGGTTCAATAAGTTCTCGTATTGCACTTGCACTATCCTTTTATTATGTTATATATTTCAGCTCTGTGAAAGAGTTCGACTCTAGACTAAATCACGGAAAAAAGGAAGTCGATATTGACTTCCTCTTTGCATTTCCCCTTAAAATTTGAAATGGTTTTTCAAGTTTTGAAGGGCGCGTTCCTTCAGAATCACTTTACCATGCTCTTCTAGGAAAATCTTAGCGACATCGACCAACTCACCATATTCATCCAATAAGGCTTCCGCGATCTGTTTCTTCTTACCAGAGCCTAAATGACTGACGACAAGATAATATTCCCCATCGAACTCAAAGAGGCTGGAGCGAACACGAGAGATATCAGGTATTCGCTTCACAACGGACAGGACATCTTCCAGATCAGCAAAAACATAGACCCATTCCGTAGCTTTGGAACGACTTGGTCTCTTGGTTTCCTTCTCCTTTAGTATTGTCTCGGTGACATCTTCTTGTTTGATGACCGTAATCACAAATTCCTCGTTGGAAGATGCCGTAGCTTGTATCCAGAAGGGTTGGTCCAGATTAAATTCCACTTCTTCCCTTGCCTGTGAGATCAATTCCCAAAAGAGTTGTTCACTTCGCTGGGATCTTTGAAAAAGATCCGCCATAGTAATGTCTCGGTCGGCAAGTTCGGTAAAGGAAATAAAGATGCGGATTGTATTATCATTGACTTTTTGAATACGCATAACCCCCACCTCCCCTTTCCAATCGTTATGAATAGTTTATTTCCTATGATACCACATTACTACTAAAATGTGTTGCTAAAATACGAGAATCTTTTGTAGCTTTTACAAATAGTGGTGAATCATCTAGGTTTTTTGAATTTATACTTCTTTAAGGTAAGGTGATAAGATTATATTTTCTGGACCCTAAGCCTACTTTCTCACCGTACTCTAATTGAACAGTCCAATCAACTTCTGGGTGAATGACCCTAAACTTATCTTGCTCATGATGACGCTCTCCCAGAACGGAATGAGGGTTGCCGTGGGCTTGATTGACAAGATCTACAGCAGCTTGATCAATAGCTACCGGATCTTCAGAGGCTAAAATCCCAATATCCTGAACAATCGGTATGTCATTCCAACTCACGCAATCACAGAGTGGCGAGACGTTGTTAACGAAGGTGATAAACCCGCTCTTCCGCTCTTTTCCTTTTAAGGCACCCACTGTGTACTCCACAATCTTCTCCTGGATCACATCCGGAGTGGTCTTCCAGTTCACGGCGATGGCCTTAAACGTACAGGTTACCGCACATTCACCGCAGCCTATGCAAAGACTGGCATCAATCCTTGCCTTATCCTCAACTGTTATGGCTGAGGCAGGGCACCAGCTTCGACAGCGACCACAAGCCGTACAGCGCTCAGAATTAATCTGTGGGAGAATATCCGAATGCTGCTGTTGCTTCCCGGCACGACTTCCCAAACCCATCCCCAAGTTCTTGAGGGTACCGCCAAAACCCGTGGCCTCATGGCCTTTAAAGTGTGAAATCGCAATAAGGGCATCAGCATGAACTGCCGCACTGCCGATCTTTACCTCTTTAAAATGCTTTAGGTTTACTGGTATTGATACATAGTCTTTCCCATTTAGCCCGTCCGCAATCACCAAAGGGGCCCCCACTACAGAATAATCGAACCCATTTTCAATCGCAGTTTCCAAATGATCAATCGCATTCGAACGAGAACCGACATAAAGGGTATTCGCATCGGTCAAAAACGGGCGTCCTCCGGCTTTCTTCACCTGATCCACAACTCGCCGTACAAACTGAGGTCTGACGTAAGCTAGGTTACCTCTTTCGCCAAAATGAAGCTTTATCGCAACCTTATCATCCTTCTCAATACCCTTAAGCATACCCGAACGGCTGATCAGTTTTTCTAATTTTACCAAAAGACTTTGACCTTGGGTAACTTTCATACTTGTAAAATACACATCCGAAATCATAGTTTTCCTCCATTCCCTTGACCCAGTTTAACTTCATCTTCCTTTTCATCCTTTACAGGCGGAAGAATCTTACAGGTGATCACTTCCAGACGATGCGGTAAAAATGTCATATTTACATTATGTCCAGGTTCAATAGCTTGATAGGTATAGAGATCGACAAGGAGTGTTTCTCTCCCCGACTCCCATTCGATCTCGACACTATAGGGGTGAAGAGTATCGGAAACCATGCTCTTTCCCTGTATTCCACCTTGAACAACCACAGGCTTAGCAAACCAATCCGGTTCGCTAGCTTGAAACATAAGAAGATAAACTGAATAAACCAAGAGCCAGCCGAACCCTCTTAGGGCGAGCAGCAATTTAGCAGTCAGCTTCATCTCTTTTTTGGCTACAAAGTAAAATTTCCAGACATAGCGAATGAGAATAAAGATACCCAGCAAAAGAATACCGAGGGCTTCAATCCAGGTCGCTTTCCATAGATAACTATAATATTCTCCCATAGTTCCCCCATGCTTGAAGTTTTTCGAAAAAGAAACGCCTCCTGGCAATCCATTTCAATGGCCTGAAGGCTTCTATATTTGAGCATCTAGTTTTCCTAAGGCCGCAATAATTTTCTTCACATAATTCTGGGTTTCATTATAAGGAGGGATCCCATTGTATTTCTCAACTGCTCCCGGTCCCGCATTATAGCCTGCTAAGGCCAAGGGAATATTGCCATTGAATCGTACTAATAGATCCTTCAAGAAATGCGTTCCACCATCCAGATTCTGTGCCGGATTAAACGGGTCCGTCACTCCATAGCTCTTAGCTGTATCAGGCATGAGTTGCATTAAGCCCATGGCCCCCGCAGAAGAAACCGCTTGAGGATTAAAACTAGATTCTGCTATCACAACTTGGCGAATAAGATTAGGGTCAACTCCATACCGTTGTCCAGCTTCAGCAATAAGCTGCTCAATTTCAGGTTGATCCGCTCGGTATTGAGAACTTCGCATAGATTGAGAGCTGCCAACAGCATTAATCCCATTAAAAGGAAGACTATGGGTATATCCTGCGTATGGATTAACTACCGAACTAGGCAAAGTTTGTCCCATGCCAAGAAAATTCATAGAAGATAGCTGAGAATAATCGGTCATCGGGATCCCAGCCGGGTAACCCGCCTCCATGCCCATACCTGCCAAAGCTTCCAGGGCCATACCTGCCCCGGAGTCCAATCCTTCTTCTCCAGCTAATGCCGACTGCAGCAATGTAGCAAAAAGCATCGCCTGGGTTCCATCGATACCCTTATTACTACCCTTAGCAGAATCCTGCCAAGCATTATTCATGCTTTGGAGTTGGTAGAGAAGCAACATTTCCGCACTATTCATCGGTCATCGCCTCCTGCCCTTAAACGAGTTGGGAAACCCCCTGAAGTTCTTCTTGTTCAAGAATTCGATCGGGAATCAAAATCATAATAATTCGATCCGGAAGATTGACAATGCCGCCGATAAAAGGAGCCGTGACTAAAGGCGGCGGAGGTGCCATTTCTTCCAAGATGCGCACTTCCTTAACTTGATCAACCGCAAATCCTACAGGAAAACCATCGACCTCTGTAATCAAGGCGAAGTCATCTGCCACGGATTCAGCGTTATTCGCGGCAGCCTTTTTATGGGCGACTCCGAAACGAACATGCAAATCAATTAAAGGAATTGCGGAGCCACGCAAATTGATCAACCCTTTAACATACTCAGGTGCTTTCGGTATGGGTCGAATATTCTCTAAGCGAGTTATTTCTCGCACGATTTCAATGGGCATTCCATACTCTTCTTGCCCTAATTCAAATATGACCACTTGATTTGCCATGAAGCCACTTCCTTATCTGTTTCTTAGACAATCCTACCGATTTCATTCACTGCCTTATCTAGAGTCGCGTCTTGAGTTTGGATGACCTTCTGATTAGCCTCATAGGCCCGCATCACTGTAATCATCTTAACCATCTGGCCGGTTAAATCTACATTGGAACCCTCCAGAAAGCCTTGGCGAATACCCGGCTCACCTTGCCAAGCTTGAGCCCCTTGATTTGAGGTATAGAGAGATTGGCCCTCCCGAATAAGCTCTTCATTGGGGATCTGTACTAACCTCAACTGGTCCACCAATTCTCCGCCATCATAAATGGCTCCATTGGTATCCACAGAGAAATCCCGGCTCAAAGGCCCGATAGGCCCCTCCTCACCAAGGACCGGATAACCATCCGCCGTTTGCAGCATGCCCTCAGCATTCAATTGGAACTGTCCATTCCGAGTGTAGCGTTCACCATTGGGGGTTTGGACAACAAAAAGGGCCTCTGAAGTAAGAGCCAAGTCTGTCGATAATTCCGTACTCTGGAGAGCACCTTGGACATTCATACGAGTGACTTGATCCACCACAACACCTGTCCCCATGCCGCCAATTACTGTATCGCCCGGAATCTCATTTTTAGTACTTGTCCTCATCATCAGCAGTTCCGGAAAAGCCTTATTACTGGATTCTTCAGCTTTATAGCCGGGTGTTCTTATATTGGCAACATTATCTGCAATGATCTCGCTCTGCGTCTGGGCAGCAAGCATTCCTGCCGCTCCAGTATATAGTCCTTTGATCATAGACGATCACCTTCATATCTTTCTATATAACTACACAACTACCCTATCCAAATCTGCACTATCTTTGTCCGATTACCGTACGTAAGTTAGATAACTGAGCGGAGATAGCCCGGGTCACGGAATTGTAGTAAATCCCGTTTTCAGCCACATTGACCATTTC
This sequence comes from Desulfitobacterium sp., assembly GCA_050251735.1. Classification (GTDB taxonomy): domain Bacteria; phylum Bacillota; class Desulfitobacteriia; order Desulfitobacteriales; family Desulfitobacteriaceae; genus Desulfitobacterium. The sequence continues at coordinate 91,828 of JBFWMF010000001.1, read as the reverse complement.
CCGATCGATGTCCACATTATTACCATCGTTGCGATAGGTCGTGCTTTCATCGGTGACGACCCCGCTGGTATTGAGTTCCGTTTTTTGAAGATGCCGCTCGGACGTGACTTTTAAGGGAAGCTCACCATCAACCTGGCCAATAGCCTGTCCCAGTAGAGTGCTAAAATCCACATCCGAACGCTTAAAATCCGGGGTATCCACATTGGCTATATTATCGGCAAGCACCTTTTGCCTTAAGCTGGCAGCGTCCATGCTCTTCTCTAAAACATTAAACATCGGCGTATTTAACCAATCCGACATCTATCTTACCTCCTTAGAGAGTTTGCCATGCTCCACATTTGATCACCATTCGTAATCATGCGGGCATTGATCTGATAAGCTCGTTGCACTTGGATAAGATCTGTCATAGAGGAAGCTAAATCCACATTGGATTGTTCCAAGGACTGGGTCCGTAGTTTGCCTACGTTGCGTTCCTGGACTTGGCTACCCGGTACCCCAATCAGCTCCTCCCCGGTAACCCCCGGGGCCTCCGGTGTCAGATAAAGGTTATCCCCGCCTTTGACTAAGCCCTCGGGATTGGTAAAGGTCGCAAGATTGATCTGCCCCAAGGTTTCCAGATTGCCCTCAATATTTCCCCTAATCATTCCGTTGCCGTCAATTTGGAGCTCTTCTGTACCTGGGGGAATGACAAGAGCCGCTGTCAGCAAATCTCCATTCCAATCCATCGGCCGCCCCGCCTCATCGACTTCAATGGGCCCCTCCGGATAATACCCCTCACCTTCTGTATCATCGATCACAACCTGGCCAAAAACCCGTTCCTCTTCATCGATGAAGCCAGTGATCTTGCCAGTCTCATCAACATACACGTCGATAGCCTCAGTGGGAATCCGTAGTTCAAGGATATAGCCATCCGAATTCACCAGTTTCCCTTGAGCATCGGGCTGGAAATTTCCTACCCGCGTATAACCACTTGTGCCATCGGTGGTGCGTACGGGGAAAAATCCTTCCCCTTCAATCGCCAGATCAAAGGGATTGCCCGTACTCATAATCGTCCCCTGTTTAAAGTTCGAGCTGATAGAGGGTAAGATTACTCCTGCCCCCACATGGATACGATCGCCAACGGGCTGTTCGTTGAATTGCTGATCGGCCGATCTCATTTCCGAAGCCAAGGCCTCCGCAAACTCCACCCGTTGTGCCTTATAGCCGGGAGTATTTACATTGGAAATATTGTTTCCTAGGGTATCTAAGGCCATTTGCTGGGCTCTTACCCCAGTGGCCGCTGTATTAAGAATTCGCAAGTTACCTGTCCCCTCCCTTTTCGGGAATATATCCTTAAGATAAGCCTAAAAGGACTTTGACTTTAGGTACAACCTAAAGCCCAAGTCCTAAGTCCCTTATCCACGTTTAAGATCAATAAGCTCCTGCAATAAGGAGTCCGATACGGTGATAACCCGAGAATTAGCTTGGAATCCCCGCTGGGTCACGATCATATCCGTAAACTCCTGAGAGAGATCCACATTGGACATCTCTACGGTGCTAGGAATGATCGCTCCACGGCCAGCAACACCGGCAGAATCAATGACAGCTGCTCCTGAGTTGTTGGAGGCTGCATAAAAGCTATTTCCTAGATTGGAAAGTCCTGCATCATTGGAAAAACTGGCAATAGCCACTTGCCCAATCCGGTGAGTCGCGGAGGCGGCACCATTACTATAGACTCCGGTGATGACCCCCTTGGAATCAATGGAAAAGCTATTTAAGGTTGCTCGGGGGATAGGATCTCCATTAGCATCTACTGCATTATAAACTGCATCATTTACAGCAGTCACGGCCGGAGCAACCGGTGGTGCAGCAGCTAGAGTAATTTTCCCAGTTGCAGAATTCAGAGTAGCACCTAATGTGGCTGAAGTCGCTCCAATCAAGGTAGGATTAACATATTCCCAAGTACTCGTTCCCGTTTTAACCCAGTCATCTTCTTCAATGCTAATATTCCCTGTTGGTGGATTATCCCCTAAAGCAAAGTTAATAGATGTCAGCGGCAGCGTCCAGTCTGCATCATTTCCATCGTATGCGCCCCACATATACCCCATAACCTTTGCTCCAGTCCCCGGTTCAACCAAGGTACCGTCATTATCTTGTGTGAAAGCTCCTGCCCGACTATACACAGTTTCTCCGTTATTATTCAAGACGAAGAACCCCTTGCCTTGAATCATCATATCCGTGTTTTTCCCAGTGGATTGGGAGCTTCCTTCCGTCATAATCTGGTCGATAGAGCTCAGCATGGAACCCAAGCCGATTTGAGCAGGATTGGTTCCCCCTTGGTTCGCGGAAGGCGAGCCTGCACCCTTCATGGTTTGGCTGAGCATAGTGGAGAAGGTGACACGGCTGCGTTTAAAGCCGGTGGTATTGACATTAGCGATATTATTACCGATAACGTCCATTTTAACCTGATGGTTTTTCAAGCCGGAAATTGCTGAATACAAAGAGCGTAACATTAAGGCGTTCCCCCATTTCTCATTTGCCGTTTCATATCATATCATATCTTATCGAATACGTATTAGCTCATAATCGCCCTATACCTGCATCTCGGTATTTGTTTCACCTGTATCGGGAACCGTAGGATTCGTTGGATCAGTCGCATCTGTAGGGTCCTTAGGTGATTCTCCAGAGGCTGGTGTCATTGCCTTCTCAGCTACGGAAATAATCTCATTCATTTCCACGGCACTATAGGTCCCGTCAGCTTTCTTAAGCACTAATTGAGGGTTGCCGTCCAGCCATTGGACGGATTCCACAATCCCTTCGACAATGTTCTCAGTATCCACATCCATCCCGGCGACATATTTGCCAATCATGGCTGCTCCTTGACCGAGGAGTGAATGCTGGAAAAGGGAGGAAAAGGCGCTTGACATACTTTCCATAGAACTTGCTACATTATTCATTTGCTCAAGTGAGCTAAACTGTGCCATTTGGGTAATCATATCTTTATTATCCATGGGCGAAAGAGGATCTTGGTTGCTGAGCTCAGTGACCAGCAGCTTTAAAAAATCATCCTTACCCATGATGTCCTTAGTAGCATCAGAAAGAGCAGTGCTTTTTGATGCTGACGTGGGAGTAGTGGATTTATAATTAGGATCAATAGTGTTCCCCATTCTTTTCCTCCTAGGCTGTTACATTAATTCGACGGATTCCTTGTTCGCCTGCATCGGAATCCATCACGCTCTCGAGTTCTTCTTTACTCATGTAGCCTAATGCTTCATCACCATTCTCCTGGGCTCCCGCTTTGCCTTCTTGCCCTTGGCCGTCTTGGGAATGTCGGTTTTGTTCTCCCAAGCCCATCTCCATCATGCCACATTGAATACCTAACTGAGTCAGGTTATCTTTGAGCTCTGATAGATTGGTTTGCAGTATTTGTCCGGTGCCTGCGTCGGTGGCTACCATGCGAATATGCATTTGCCCATCTTCCCAACGCATGGAGATATTAATTTCCCCTAATTCAGCAGGTCGCAAATGTATCGTCATTTCGCGGAGTTGAGGCCGAGCCTGATAGGCTTTTTCAAAAATCTCATTGGCTACTTGGGTCCATACCGGACTAACACTACCCGAAACCTTTCCCTGAACCTGATCCGTCCCTTTGGTTGAGCTTAATCCCACAACACCTTCCGGGTGGGAATCCTGTACTGCTGCCGGTTCATCTTTGGGAGAGTCGAGGTTATCTTTTTCTTGAAGCTTTATACCTATTCCCGTAGTTGTGTCGGAACCACTACCCTTACCTTGGTCCGCTCCATTTTGTGTAGACGGTTGACCCTTTGGGTCTTGATCGCTTGTCAGCTGAAAATTTACCAGATTATCCGGTTCCATATTCAGAATCCCCGAGTGCTTAGCTGTGCCCTCTGGCCCATTTTTCCCCAGAGTCCCAGGTGTATTCTCTTCCAAACCAGCTGCACCCTGAGCTAACTTTGCAGCAAATGCATTCTCCTGTGTCTCTTGTCCAGTGCTTTGCTGTGCGCTCGATACGACTTGTACTGCCACATCATCTACTGCTGGAACAGTCAACGTTTGACTCAACGCTGGCTGGGACACTACAGCCTTTTCCGCCGTTATTCCCGTACCGGGTGCCTGTCCCTGGTCATCTAACCCGATAAACAGACCACTGTTAAATCGTTGGGCAGCGATCGCGGATTTCTGCTGGGTTAAGGTGTTTAATTGCTCGGAAGGAGATTTTACTTTCACTTCTCCCGACATTTCCGTAAGTAAATCAACAATCACATTCTTATATAAATCCAACTCCGACTGTGGGGAATTCTTCCCCTGAAGTTGCCCTGTCATCCCTGACAATTGGGCTACTTCTAATGTTCCTAAGGGGTTTGAGGAATTGCTTTTAACACGCAAAGTATCCATTTGACTCAAAAGAAGATCTAATTGACCTGAAAAATCTTCTTTACTCATAGGATTCTGAGCCTGCCGAGCCAAAACTTCTTGAAGATTTCCCTCTTCTTGAAGCATAGCCATCATGGCCTGAAGTCCCTCTATCCCCAATAGGGCGTGACGTCCGGAATTGGCTTCCTTGCCTGCCGGTGCGTTGCTCTGATTACCAGAGTCTTGCTCTTGTCCACTAAGTTGGTTCACCCAGCCCCCAAAGATTGCAGCAAACATCATTGCTGCCGTATCATTGCCTTTGGGCGAGCTGTCTGCAACTACTGATCCATTATCCGTATTATTTATGGATCCCGCGGACAAAGCCTTAATTGCTGTCATGGCATCACCTCCGAAACTATAGTCCATCCATAGTATCGTAATATCTATAAAAAAACTTGAGCTATTTTTACATTATTAGACTTTCAGACGGCATCAAGCCGTATCTGCCAATTGACCCAAATGAAACAAATGAAAAGTGAAAACTGGGACCTGTCCCCAATTCGCATTTAGAAGAGGTTCTTTTTTTGGCGGCTCAGTCGACCTCTTAGGCGCAGTATGGCTTGGGAATGGAGTTGGGAGATTCTTGATTCCGAAAGCTTCATAATGACGGCTATTTCTTTAAGAGTTAAATCCTCCTGATAATACAGAGCAACTACTAGTTTTTCTTTCTCAGGAAGTTTTTCGACGGCATCAGCCATGATTTTCTTTTGCTCTTTGAGTTCAACTTCTTGATAGGCTTCTTGGGCCAGAGGGTCTTTGAGCTGTGCTTTAGGAGAACTATGGAACTCTCCATCCTCCCCTGCTGCCATTTCATCTAACGAGGTTAAATTGAGTATCTGACCCTGATGAATGACCCCTTCCAGATCCCGCAGTTCCATCTGTAAGAATACTGCCACTTCCTCGTTGCGAGCCGGGCGCCCCTGCTGAGCCTCTATTTCAGAGAAAGCCTCTTGAACCCGTTTGATTTTCTGCCGGGCGGAGTGAGGAACCCAGTCCATAGTCCTCAAGCCATCGATCATCGCCCCGCGGATTCTCAAGGTAGCATAGGTTTCGAATTTAACTCCTCGACCGACATCAAAGCGTTCCAAGGCATCCATTAAGCCAAATACACCGTAGCCGATCAAGTCATCTTCATCAACATGTTGAGGTAAGGAAATAGCCAACCGACCGGCAATACGCTTGACTAACGGCAAATAGTTTGTTATTTGTTCTTCTCGCCAAGCTCCACGATTGGCCGCTTCATAAGGATTAGCTATCAAGTTGACCCCCCCTCCCTTACAAGTCGGTCCTTCAGTATTGGTGACTCGTTTAATCACCCCAACCCATTCTCCTTACGATCTCTGCTTGTTTTTCAACACTAGGCAACCCTTCTACTAACTCATGATTCAATTGACCGGCGACAGGAGATAGGGGGGGGATAGTTATCGTAGCTTGTTCAGTCACAGAATCTCGTTCTGTCTCTGCATAGCTCAAATCATCCTCTTGCCCCACCGCAATATCTAAAACTGCACCTAGGTGCTGCAATTCTTGATCGATAGCGGATTTCTCAAAAACAGTTATACTTACGATGCATATTACGTAAATCAAGGCAAACCCTAATATCGCACTGAGAATCACCCTTAGAAAACTCTCACCCACCAAAAAACTGACTAATGCTAAGATAACTGAACAGCCTATCGCTAAATACCAAGCCCAAATCCGTAGTTTGTCCATCATTACTCAAATCACCTTTTCGCCGTGGTTAATGGTCCGAACCTTCAGATCCCCTGTTCCTACATCAAAATGTATGGTTCGACCAAAATTTCCGCCCACATCAGAAACGAGCAGCGGTATTCCTAGGCGTTTTAGCTCCACAATCACTTGTTCTGCATTGCGATCGCCAATTTTCAAAACCGGTGGCTTTCCAGGAAAAGAAAACATTTGAGCACCGCCGGCGATTTTTGCCCGCAGGCGAGTTTTGACTGCTCCTAAGCGCAGAATCTCTTCGACGAGCACATCCATCGCTGTATCAGCGTATTTGGCAAGGTTTCCTCCATTGCTCCCCCCCGCTGTAGGTAGCATTATATGAGCCATGCCACCGACTCTTTGCAGCGGATCATGGATGCAGATCCCAATGCATGAACCAAGACCTGCTGTCATCAAAATATCGGGAGCTTTTGCCACTTTCAAATCAGCCATCCCTACGCTAATCACATTACTCATACTCCAATAGCTCCCAGCAATTTGCTTAATGACCCCTCATCGGGTAAGAAAACAAATTTCCCTTCTATTTGTGGTAATCCAGAAAGCTGGGTGTTGATAAATAGCACTGTATCCTCTAATATCCCGTCTTCCAGAAGAATCGCATCAAAGATTGCCCCCACCATATCCACCGCCAAAGCCGGTACCGACGGCTGAAGGGGAATACCGGAAAACTGAGTAAGGGCCATGAGGAAGGAACTCACCATGATATTTCCTACCTCTTTCATGGCCGATTGCGCCATCTCATTACTAAAAAGATCAAAGGACTCGTTCGTCCCGAAGAGAGCTTGCACTAAAATCTCAGCACTCTGCAAAGGGAAGAAGAACACAGCCTTTCCAGGAGCATCCCCTTCGACTTTAACGTAGATGACAGCCTGAGGAACCTCAATATTCCCGATCACCGCAGGAGCCTTGTCAAACTCGATAGCCCGCACCTCCGGAATCGACATATCGATCCGTCGGTTAAGCATAGTCGATAAGGCCGTCGCCGCATGCCCGGACCCAATATTTCCAACCTCACGCAACGCATCCAATTGTATTTGATTGATTTCCACTTCTACACCAATCCTTTCTTGCGCAAGTCTCTTTGAATATCAAAAACACATCGTATGATGCGGTCACGATCCCGATCAGAAATTTGATAAAAATCTACAGATATAGAAAAATTCTTCGTATCCTCAATTGGCACAACCCGGCATACCCGCCCCGGTGTTCCTATGGGACAGGAAGGCAACTCAAGGTTAGCATAAAGTATTGTACCAATGTCCAACTTTTCCTTAGATTGAAAGCGCATTCCGCCACCACTTAAATCCAGCATAATCCCATTTTTAACATCACTAAGACCCTCTCTTTCCACCACTTGGTAGGTTAACGGGTAATGGGCAGCGACCCGCACATAATTTCTTCTTTGAATCCGCTTAATGGCTTTTGGCATTTCGAGGATAAAGATAGAAATGGGTACGGCAATACGCTGAATAACCATGGTATGAAAAGAATAGGAAGCCACATCATCCCAAAAAGTGACTTCGACCGGGGTCCTCTCGTGGAGGGGGACAATCAACCCCTGATGCTGTGGCGCATAGACAGATAGTCGCGTTTTGCCCACTTCATCGATGTGGGTTCTATAATTACCTTTGTACTCCCCTTCCGAAACGACTAGCTCTACTGCTAATCCGGGAGATAACTTTTCTAAGTATTGCATTGCCTCACCCCCCTGAGCAAAGATTACTATCTGATTAAATAGTGAGTTAGTTAAAAGCTCGTAATAGATTCGTCAGAAACCCGCGTATTCCTCCCGCTTGCTTCGGCGGACTGAGATATAAGCCGGATACTGAGCCGGCGATCCATTGAATGCATTGCGAGGCCGAACTTTGCGGATAGGAAATACCAACCGGCTCTTGCCTCATCACAGATTTGCCTACCGCTGCATCTTCATACACCCATCCCAAAAGGGTTAGGGAGATATTTAAGAACCGATACGAGGCACTCTCGAGACGTTCATATGTATCCTTAGCATCGGATTCCTTTTGTACACGATTCACCACTACGTTGACTGAAAAATTATTTCTCACCTGTTGCAGAGCCTTAAGGAGTCCATACGCATCCGTTAAGGCAGTCGGTTCGGGAGTGGTAATTAATATAATATCATCAGCTGCCTTGAGAAAGTTCAACACTGTATGTCCCAGCCCTGCGCCGGTGTCGATAATGATGATATCCGCTAGACCCTCTAAGCGACCTAAATTTCTTACGACCTCTTCCAAGCGCTCTCGCTCAATGTTAGCAAGATCCTGTACCCCAGATCCCCCCGGTAATATTCCGATTCCCTTGGGTCCGGAGATGAGAATTTCTTCAATTTCTTTCTCGCCACTAAGGAGGTGCTCCAAGGTATAACGTGGAGTTACGCCACAGGCAATATCCAGATTAGCTAGACCTAAATCCCCATCAAGCAGGATGACCCGATAGCCAAGATCGATCAATGCTAAGCCCAAATTAACACTAAAATTCGTTTTCCCTACTCCACCCTTGCCACTGGTGACAGCAAGCACACGCAAGCTTTTCTTTGATTCCAATTTGTGGCGAGAAGCAAGACGTTTCAATACCATTGCTTGATCATTCACGTCCATCCCCCTCACCAAGAATATAACGCGTTAGGCGCTCTGGAGTGGCCACTTCAATATCATCCGGAACATTTTGCCCATTGGTAATATAAGCCACCGGCAGGTTTGTTTTTTCCAAGAGATTCAAGATATTGCCTCCGCCCACGGTTTCATCGAGTTTTGTAAAAATAAGATGGGTTGTTAATGGCTCAAAGCGCTGGTAAATTTTTGCCAGATCAGCAGATTGAGTCGCTGCACTCATAACCAACAAGGTTAGATCCGATTGAGCCTTGTCGAGGAAGGATTTTAGCTCAGACATATGCAGCTCATGATGAGGGCTACGACCGGCTGTATCAATAAATATCAGTTCCTTGTCCTCATGACGTTCAATAGCCTCACGAAGGCCTGAGGGCGTCATGACCACCTCGACAGGAACACCGATAATCTCACCAAAGGTCTTCAGCTGTTCCACCGCTGCTACCCGATAAGTATCGGCGGTGATTAAGGCCACCCGCCGCTTATCGACAATACTAAAACCAGCAGCCAGCTTGCCGATAGTCGTAGTTTTACCTACCCCAGTGGGTCCGATTAAAGCGATAATCCGAGGTTTACGAACCCCCGGCTGGATAGCAGCCGTATTGGCGCATATCTCACGTATGGATTCCTTAATGCAGGCTCTGACGCGATGGTCGTCGATCCAATCTTCCTCGCGTACATTCTGCTGGACATTGCGCAGAAGATTTTTGACTAGCTTCGAACGGATACCCTGTCTTTTTAGGCGTTCAGCCCATTTTTGCAAGGGCACCGGCCATATTACCTGTTCGCCCTCCAGTCCCTCAAGTTGACGATTCATGTTCTCCAACAATTTGCGCATAGCGAGAATCTCTGTTTCTAAATCGTCTGCTTCCCTAGGCTTGGCAACCTTGCTCTCACCTTGAAGAGAGTTTTGTTGCGCCTCAATGAATCGGTTTGTTTGACTTGGCGCTTGGCTTGCAGCCCCATAAGGGTTTGTTGCGTACAGGGGCTTTGCTGGTGCTTGTTTCTTAGCCACGGGCTCCTCTTCAATTGCAGCCATCACTTCCACCTTGGGTTTGCCGAAAAAACCCAAAAAACCGCCATCTTTAAATTGTCGAGTTTGCAGGATAACGGCATCTGAGCCCAGTTCCTGCTTTACCTTGCCCATGGTTTCCGCGACAGTATCCCCAATAAAGCGTTTAACTCGCATTTCCAGTCATCACCATCCCTACTGCCTGAACTTGTACCCCATGCACAAGCTCGTTATATGATAATACGATAAGCTGAGGCAACTGCCGTTCTGTCACCCGTTTTAAATTAATCCTTACAACCGGTGCACATACCAGTACCGGGTTGAAGCCCTTGAGAACCATCTTTTCAATCTCGCGAGCCAAAGACTGCATGATTTCTTGGAGAACTCGGGGATCCAGAGTCATATAACTACCATAATCGGAAGGTTGAATACTGTCCAGAATCTGTTGCTCTAGCTTCGGTTCTAGGGTTAGTACCGGTAATTCCTTATTGCTACCTAAGAGAGGTTGCACGATTTGTCGTCCTAAGGACTGACGTACGTACTCCGTTAAACGATCAAGATCCTTCGTGGTTCCGGCATAATCCGCCAGAGTCTCCAGAATCGTGACCATATCCCGAATAGAAACCCGTTCTCTCAGCAGGTTGGAGAGAATCTTTTGCATTTGACCCAGATTGATGTGCTCCAGTGCATCATCCACCGCTGCCGGAGCCTGCTCGCGGGCGTGATCCAGAAGTGTCTTCACATCCTGACGGCTTAAAATCTCCCAGGCGTTGCTCTTAATGACTTCGGTAAGATGTGTCGCCAAGACCGTGGGGGCATCCACGACTGTTCCACCATTCATCTCTACCTCTTCGCGATAAATCGCATTTATCCATTTAGCATCCAAGCCAAAGGCAGGTTCCTTCGTAGGGATACCCGGGATATTATCATCACCAAGGCCGCTGCTCATCGCCAGATAATGGTCGGCCATAATCTCCCCTCCGGCCACCTCGGCACCGCGTAATTTTATAGAATACTGATTGGGCTGTAGATTCATATTATCTCTGACGCGAATCACCGGAACTATAAAGCCCAGCTCACTAGCTACCTGACGACGAATTAGGACAATCCGGTCCAGTAAATCTCCGCCCTGCTGGACATCCACCAAGGCGATGAGCGCATAGCCTAGCTCCAGTTCCATATTATCGATCGTCAAAAGGCTAAGGACATTCTCCGGTTTTTTACTTTCCTCGATGGCTGTTTCACGCGCCGCTGCAGTCTCCTCGACCAAGTTCTTTTGGCTTCCTTTGTCCATAGTTCTTCCGAGTAGCACTAAGGCGACGGCCACAATCAATAAGGGTAGCCAAGGTAGTCCAAATAGCGCCAAGACTAAACACACTCCGGCCGTAATATAGAGGGCTTTCGGGGTGCGAAAGAGTTGATTGGATAAGTCTTGACCCAAGTTAGTCTCGGAAGCCGCTCGTGTGACCACGAGGCCAGTAGCAGTAGACATCAAAAGGGCTGGAATCTGTGTGACGAGTCCATCCCCAATCGTAAGCAACGTATAGGTATGTAGGGCTTCCATAATATCCATGCCCCGCATAGCGATCCCTGTAACAAATCCACCAATAATATTGATAAAGAGGATAATTATGGCTGCAATAGCGTCCCCTTTTACGAATTTGCTGGCTCCATCCATAGCCCCGTAGAAATCAGCTTCTGCTTGGATTTTTTTTCGTCGATCCCGAGCTTGTAGATCGGTAATCATACCGGCGTTGAGATCCGCATCAATGCTCATCTGTTTTCCTGGCATAGCGTCCAAAGTAAAGCGGGCGCCTACTTCCGATACCCGTTCCGAACCCTTTGTAATAACAATGAAATTCACAACCACCAGGATGGCAAAGATAATAAAACCAACAACCGGTTCGCCGCGCACAACGAACTCCCCGAATTGCTCAATGACATTGCCGGCATGACCATCGGCAAGAATTAAGCGTGTCGTTGAGACATTGAGCGATAGCCTGAATAAGGTCAAGATAAGAATTAGAGAAGGTAGCACCGAGAAATCCAGTGGATCTTTATTAAACACCGAAATCATCAGGGTAAGCACCGCAGAAGTAATACTGACCGTCAATAAAACATCCAGGAGTAAGGGAGGAATCGGGATGACCATCATGACCACAATAGAAACGATGAAAATTGCGGCAAGGACATCAATATTGTTATACCAACGACGGCTTATGTTTGTAGCCACGAGTGAATCCCTCCTTTCTTACCCTGTAAATTCTTACCCAGTGTGTTTTTTTCGCTTGAGCTTGTAGACGAAGGCGAGGACCTCTGCTACAGCTTTATAAAGTTCCGCGGGTACGACCTGTCCGATCTCTGCTTGAGCAAAGAGAGCACGGGCCAGCGGCTTGTTTTCCATAGTAATGATGCCATATTCTTTGGCAAGCTGTTTGATTCGCTGGGCAATTTCATCAGCTCCTTTGGCAACAATGACGGGAGCTGCATTCTCTTTAGGATCATAGCGCAGAGCAACTGCATAGTGAGTCGGGTTGGTAACGACCACATCGGCTGTCTTTAAGTCCTGCATCATTCGTTGCATGGCCATGGCTCTTTGCTTTCGCTTAATCTCACTTTTGATCTGAGGATTACCCTCCGTTTGCTTGTACTCTTGCTTCATTTCTTCATGGGACATTTTGAGGTTTTTCTCGTATTCCCACCACTGATAGAGGAAATCTATCCCCGCAATGATAAAGAAGGATAAAGCGATTTTCCAACCCAGATCAACAATCAATCCACCGATAAATACCGCCCCTTGGCCTACCGTGAAGCGAGCCATGACCGGAAAGACCTCAAAGTTATCGCGGAGGGTTGCGTAGAGGAAATAGCCGATAAAGATAACCTTCAACAAGGATTTAGCCAGCTCTACCCAAGCTTTCACCCCAAACATACGCTTGGCCCCGTTGAGCGGGCTAATGCGACTAAGCTGAGGCTTTAAGGGCTCAATGGTGAAAAGGGAGCGTACTTGTAAGTAATTGGCACCTATGGCAATGATTAGCCCGACTATAAATATAGGTGCAATGATTTGAGTACCTAACCAAACTAGATCCACCATTAAGCTGGCAACGGAACGTGTTGTCCATTCGCTCGAAAGTTTATAGACGTAAGTGAATATTTCTTGAGCCTTTACCAGCATGGTCGGGACATAGAACTTCAAAAGTCCAATAAAACTAACCAGCATGAGTGCGGAGACCATTTCCGTACTCTTAAACACTTGACCTTTCTTGCGCGCCTCCTGCCGGCGCTTGGGAGTGGCCTGATGTGTTTTTTCACTCATGTTTGCTGCCACCCCTTATAAAGCTCTAAAAGCATGTTCATGGCTCGGTCAAACAGCATATTCACCGTTTCTCCGAAAAAACTAATACCTAAGAACAGAATAATGAAACCCATAATAATCTTCACCGGGAAAATAACCGTAAAAATATTCATCTGAGGAACAGTCCGCATTAACAGTCCTACCCCGATATCTGAAAGGACCAACGCTCCCATAACCGGTAAGGCAAGTTGAATAGAGAGGGTAAAGATATCGCGAAAAAGATGAACAAAATAATTAATCCCTTGGGGTAGAGCTGACGGATCAATGGGTACATATTTGTAACTCTCGACCATGGCTGCGATCATATAATGGTGGGAGTTCGTCGCCAGCAACAGCATAATGGCGATAATCATTTGGAAATTTCCCATCATGGCACTTTGTACACCGAAGATGGGATCGATAGCACCGCTCATGTTAAACCCCATCTGCAAATCGATTAATCGACCAGCGCCCTCTAATACTGCGGTAATGGCATAGATGACAAAACCCACGACCAAGCCGACAAAGATCTCTTTGATCAGGAGTCCGGCATAGGGTAAGGTCTCACTGGGAATCAGAGGTCCTCTAGCTTGGATGATCGGATAGAGAATAACGGATATGCTCACGGCCAAGCCCAGCTTAACCATTGTAGGGACACCACGAGCTCCAAATACAGGGGCCAGCATAATCATTCCCGCCCACCGGGAGAGAATGATGAGGAACAATGTGAGATTCCATTGCAAAAATTCTGCTAAGCCCATATCACTCCTCCGAGATTATTAGTAATTTCCAAAAGTAGCCAGCTCGTTAAATAGATTTGATGTGTAACCGGTGAGTACGTCAAGCATCCAAGGTCCAAGTAGTAACATCACCAGCGCAATCCCTAAAATCTTAGGTATAAAGGTCAGGGTCTGCTCTTGAATCTGGGTCATGGCCTGAAAAATACTGACCAATAAACCCACAAGCAAGCTCACACCCAAAATCGGACCTCCAATCATGAGGGCTGTCATCAAGGCTTCCTTGGCCAAGTATAGTACATCATTTTGGGTCATCATACACCCCTTCTATAGCCGCGTATCTCGACGCGAAAGCTAGTAAAAACTAGTGACGAGGGATTGGACCACAAGATGCCAACCATCGACGAGAACAAATAAGAGAATCTTGAAGGGTAAGGAAATCATCATCGGTGGTAGCATCATCATACCCATGGACATCAAGACGGAAGCCACTAACATATCGATGACCATAAAGGGAATAAATATGGCAAAGCCCATTTGAAAGGCTGTCTTTAATTCACTGATAACAAAGGCGGGGATCAATACATAGGTTGGAATATCCCCGTAGGTTTGTGGCCGTTCCATGCGGGCCAAACCAACGAAAAGTTCAAGATCCTTTTCCCGCGTCTGTTCAAACATAAATTGCCGCAGGGGAGCCTCTGCTTGATCCAGCGCTTCAGCCTGAGTGATTTGGCTTTGCATGTAGGGCTGAAGGGCTTGAGTGTTCACTTCGTTCCAGGTGGGAGCCATAACAAAAAAAGTTAAAAATAAGGACAGACCGATGATCACCTGGGTTGGTGGAAGTTGCTGAGTCCCCAGAGCATTCCGCACGAAAGAGAGTACAATAACGATACGGGTAAAGGAGGTCATTAACACGAGGATGGCAGGAGCAATCGATAAAACGGTCATCATGAGCAGAATCTGCAGAGTCGTACTCGTCTGCTCAGCCGTTGTTGTCCCGAAATCAAGGGTTAAACCGGCTGCTAACACGGGTTGGGTATCTCTAATAAGCAAACCCACCATCAGCAGGATCAGCAAGCCTATTTTTCCTCTATGATCTCGCACTGAACTCCAAGATCGCCCGGTGGCCATTAACGTTCCACCTCCTCTAGCAAGCGTTCGAGTTCATCTTCAAACGGCTCTTTCCCTTTGCGGCGTTTGCCACCAAAAGCCTGCTGAGCAATCCCCGCAAAAATACCTTCCACTCGCTCAACGGGTCGGTGGGCAAGCTCATCGAGAATCTCCGCCGCCAGCTCCGGATCATTAATCTCATCGATTTTGATCAAATGATGATCTGTTCCCGCCAAGACTTGGAGCTTCCCGGCGACCTCGACGAGATAGAGGGACTGGTTGGTATTGAGCATTTGCCGATCCAGAACCCTTGCCCAGGGCGCCTGCATGCCTCGAAAGGAGGCTTGGTTCATGCGCCGAATGACCCATAGAGCTACAACCAGAATGAGGATAAAGATGAGGATCGTTCCCACAAGCCCCCCCCAATAGGAGGAATCGAGCCCTGGTTGGCTCACGGATTCAGCAAGCTGACCTTGATATGGTGTAGCATCATTTATGCTCACTTGGATATAGGACATTTTATTTCAACGCCTTTTGTACAGCCTCAACCACCCGATCCGCTTGGAAGGGTTTTACAATAAAGTCCTTAGCACCAGATTGAATGGCGTCAATAACCATGGCCTGCTGACCCATCGCACTACACATAACGACTCTGGCTTGTGGATCGCGCTTTCTAATCTCACGTACCGCCTGCAATCCATCCATTTCCGGCATGGTAATATCCATAATAACCAAATCCGGCGCCAACTCTACAAATTTGTCCACGGCAATCGCACCGTTTTCAGCCTCCCCGACGACAGTGAAGCCGTTCTTCGTTAAAATATCCTTCACCATCATCCGCATAAATGCTGCGTCATCAACAATTAAAATATTAGCACCCACTATTTTTCCTCCTTATAAGAACTGAATTAGTATCTAGTCCTCTGTTGTCCGGAACGCTCTAAAGTCCCATGGCCTTTGTCATACGCTCGCTGGGCTGCACGATATCAGTAATGCGAATCCCAAAGGTTTCATTGATAACAACGACTTCGCATTTCGCGACAAGCTTACCATTGACGATCATATCGACGGGTTCTCCCGCCAGCCGGTCTAATTCTATTACAGATCCCGGCCCCAGTTCAAGAATTTCCTTAATAGTTTTCTTTGCTTTACCCAACTCCACACTGACTTGTAGAGGGACATCCAGAATGAGTCCGAGATTATCTTGCCCCTGAATCAGCTCGGTAGGCTTCAAGGGAACGAATTGGGCCGGTTGCACTGTGGTTGGTGGAGCCCCGTATCCCCCTGCATACTGTCCTCCCGGAGCATGCCCATATGCTGGGCCACCAAAGCTTTGCTGAGGGTACTCCGGCTGAGGTGCATATGCTACTTGAGGTGGCTGTTGTGGTGGTGGTTGAACCGGCTGTCCATAGCTCGCAGCAGGAGCCTGAGCAGGAGCTTGGGCAGGAGCGGGCGGCGGTGTCGGCTTTGTTGCTGGTTTTGAGCTTGGTCCTCCCATGGAACCGAGAAGTTTTTCAACCATACCTTTCGCCACAGGAATGGGAATCACTTGGACTAAGATACTGTCAATAACATCTCCTACAACCATTCGAAAAGAGATTCTGACTAGCCTTTCTTGAGTATTAAGGAAGCTATTAATTGCATTGGTATCTTGCCCGGACATATCATTTAAGACTAGTTGAGGTGGTGTAATATCAATGACGGAGTTAAACATAGTTGACATCGATGTAGCAGCTGAACCCATCATCTGGTTCATTGCTTCGGCCACACCACTGATACTAAGCTCGCTAAGCTCTTCAGAAGGATTCTCACCATTTCCACCCATCATTAAATCCACGATGACCGACCCGTCCCGCTGGGAGAGGATGAGAAGGTTGGACCCTTCTATACCTACTTTATAACGGACATCCACAATGATTGAAGGAACTGGGTAGTCTTTGCGAATTTGATCAGCGTCTGCCAAGTCAACTTTGGGGGTGGTGATCTCTACCTTTCTCATTAAGAGCTGGGATAGGGTTGTGGCTGCAGTCCCCATGGAGATATTAGCAATCTCTCCTATTGCATCCTTTTCCATATCACTAAACTCTAGAGTGGGTTGTTCTTCGCTTGGGGGACCTGATTCAAGATTCCCTCCCAGTAGGGCATCGATTTCTTCCTGGGAAAGCATCCCATTACCCATCCTGATCCCTTCCTTCCTCAACGATTTCTGTTAATTGGATAGCGAGATGATCTCCTTGCAAACCAGGAACTCCTCTAAACTTACGATAACTCCCCACAAAGACTGGGAGTGGTTCCTTCACATTTTGCATCAGTGGAATGACATCCCCTGGTTCTAACTCTAAAAGGTCGCGCACTAGTATCTCTGAATATCCCAACAATGTGGTCATATCTACTTTAGCCCATTCTATCTTCTTGCGAATCACATTAACCTGTTCTTTCGTATTCTCTTTAGCTTGGGTGGAGAAAAGGAACAAGGTACTGAGTTTATCCAAGATGGGTTCCAGAACAAGGTACGGGAGACACATATTAATCATCCCTACCATCTCTCCGATCGTAACCTCCAAAGTAACCAGAATAATCATTTCATTGGGAGCTACAATTTGCGTAAACTGTGGATTAGTTTCTAGGACGATAAACTCTGGCTCGCTCTCCAGTACCTCTGTCCAAGCCTCACTAATCATTTCAATCATCTGCTCAGTACGATGAGCAATAATCGTACGTTCTATCTCCGTAAGGTCTCTATTTTTCTCTGAGCTTTGCCCTTGTCCGCCTAATAATCGATCGATGATCGCAAAGGCTACAGCCGGGCTCATCTCCATCAACAGCGTCCCTTCCAAAGGGCTCAAGGTATACAGGCTAAGAATGGTCGGATTTGGCAAGGAGCGAATGAACTCATCATAAGTAATCTGTTCAATAGAACTGACCTTGGCCTCAATCACGGTATGGAGATTTCCGGACAAATATGTAGTCAGTGACCGGCAATAATTCTCATAAATATTTTGGAGGGAGTGAATCTGATCTTTGGAGAATTTATTCGGTCGTTTAAAATCATAAACTCGTATTTTCTTTTGAGTTTTTGTCGTCTTAATTTCTTCAGCATCGACCTGCCCATCAGAAAGCGCATTCAATAGGGCATCAATTTCGTCTTGAGACAATACCTCTCCCATAAGATCCCCCCTCTCAATTTCGTAGTATAGCTTCTATAGTAGAATAGATTTGTAAAGAAACGGAGAACTTTTGCATTTATTATTGAATAATGTCCTCGAACAATGTTCTCTATTGATAAACAAAGGATAAGAAAAAGATGCTCTGCACTTGATTGCCTGTGACTTCATTTAATTGGGTCACGAGTTCGCTCTTCAGGTCCTCGCGCACCTCAGGTTGCACATCCTGTAAGGACTTGCTGGAAAGCACGGTATTAATGCGATCCCTGATAAAGGCATCCTTGGCCAAAATCGGCTCTTCCGATTTTGCATTCATACCTTCGATAGCAATAGTCGTCTTCAAAAAAGCCCCACCGCGGAGATTCACGGTAAATTCTCCGATAGGTATCACCGGGCCCTCTTTCATCTCAACCACTTGTTGAGTGGGGCCTTCATCAAGAAATATCTTTTGGACCCCTATGGTTCCTATAACTCCAATCGTTGAGCCTAGGAATCCCGCCAGGAAAAGTGTAATCAGTGTTCGCTGGTTCATTCTTTTGGTATCTCCCCTTCCCGAAATAGCGGATGACAAAATCTCTTATATTCCGTAACTTTGCGAATCAATTCATCAGTAGATTCAACAACAACATATTTATTTCCTCCCGTTAAGGTAATAACCGTATCCGGGGTTGCTTCCATAGTTTCGATAAGATCCGAATTAACAACTAGCTTTTTACCATTAAGGCGTGTGACTTCAATCATGAGCTATTCCTCCGTCCAAAAATGATTTGGCCTGCTTCGTCAAGGACGGCTTGTTCACGGCGCTGTTCCTTAAGGTTAAATACTAGTCTTTTCTTTTCTTTGAGCTTTTTTAATTTTTCGCTATCTTGATGAGCTTCCAGAAGCCTTTCTCGTTGTCGTTCAACAATATCCTCCTGTTGGAGAACCTCCTTCTCCCGCTGCCGTAGGAGCTCCAGTTGCTTCTGAGTGAAGGTTTGCCACAGTCCCAGGTCCTGGGGTGAGCTTTGGCAGGCCTCTTTCTGGCCTTTTAGGGCAAACTGCCAAACTCGTTCTTGCTCTTGGGAAGCCTCTTGAAGCTGGAAGAGCTTTTGAGTTTCATGAGCCAAGCGTCTTTGCTGCTCTTCGAGGCTGCGTTTAGCGAGGCCTAAGGCTGCTTCGAGGCGGAATTTGAATCTGGGCACTCAGGATGCCTCCTTTTCTGCAAGTCTTCACTGCAATGCCAGCTTAAGCTGCTGGATCATCTCGTCGAAGGTCGCCATCTCCTCCACATCCTGACGGAGGAAGCGATTGATACCTTCGATATGTTGGATAGCATCATCGATGCGAGGATTGCTCCCGGTCACGTAGGCACCGATGTCGATCAAATCTTTGGCGTCGTTGTAGACGGCCAGATGTTCCCGGAGTTTTCCGGCAAGGTCTTTATGCTCTGGTGAAACAATATCATTCATCACCCGGCTGACGGATTGGAGGGTGTCTATGGCCGGATAATGGTTTTGCATCGCTAATTCTCGGGTTAAGACAATGTGTCCATCGAGGATCCCTCGAACAGAATCGGCGATGGGTTCGTTGTGATCATCCCCATCCACAAGTACTGTGTAGATTCCTGTGATACTGCCACGCTCGCTCATCCCTGAACGTTCCAATAGCTTGGGTAAGAGCGCAAAAACCGATGGTGGGTAGCCACGAGTTGCCGGTGGTTCACCGGTGGTTAGCCCTACTTCCCGTTGAGCCATGGCGAAACGCGTCACGGAATCCATCATTAAGAGTACGTCCTGCCCTTGATCACGAAAGTATTCGGCGATGGCAGTCGCGGTGAAGGCTGCTTTTAAGCGGACCAAAGCCGGTTGATCTGAGGTCGCTACCACCAGCACTGAACGCTCTAAGCCTGCTTCGCCCAGATCCTTCTCGATAAAGTCGCGGAGCTCCCGGCCACGTTCCCCAACCAGAGCAATTACATTCACGCTGGCGGTAGTATTTCGGGCCATCATCCCCAGTAAGGTGCTTTTCCCAACTCCGGACCCGGCAAAAATCCCTAACCTCTGTCCTCTACCGAGGGTCAAAAGACCATCTACTGTTCTCACCCCTACGCTTAGATAGTCACGGATGCGGGGGCGCTGAAAAGCATTGGGTGGAGCATTTTGCAAAGGATAATCTCGGTTGGTAAATAAGGGACGTCCGTCCAATGGCTGTCCGAGACCATCAATGATGCGGCCAAGAAGTGCCGACCCGACCCCGACTTTAAGCTTGTGCTGTTGGGGGACGACTCGATCACCCGGAGAAATTCCCTCCAGCTCGGCCAAAGGCATCAGCAAGGTCGTAGAATTGCGAAATCCCACCACCTCAGCCGGAATTTCTTGGCCGTGTTGGGTATGGATCTTGCAGTATTCTCCCACACTCGCTCGAGGACCATCGGATTCAATCATGAGTCCAACGATTTTAGCCACTCGACCATGTGATACAATCAAATCCAAATCGCCAATCTTGTCAACCAGGTTAGGCCAATCGGTCATGCCTGAGCTCCTCTCTTAGGAGTTGTTCACAGCGATCCAGCTGTGCCTCCACACGAGCATCAAAAATACCTTCCGAGCATTCGAGGAAACAATCCCCAGCGGCCAGGGTTTGGTCTTCTAACAAGGGGATATTAATATCTTCTGCTGATTGAGTAAGCCATGTGTAGTCTGCCAAGGAAACATGAAGCTTCCATCCTTCGCGCTCTTCAGGGAGTAAGGATAGGGCACGAATTCGTTGTAATAAGTGCTCGGGATGCTCTTGGATTTGGACCCTTAGAACCCGCTCCGCAACCCTCAAGGCTAGCTGGAGCATGGTTTCATCGACTTTACTCCATTCCTCTTGAGCAGCCTTTTGGGCAAGGCCAAGAATCTTTTGGGCTTCGGACTTGATTAACTCAGCTTCACTTGTGCCTTGAGCTCTACCCTCCTCAAGCCCTTGGGCATGTCCTTCTTGGTACGCTTCTTGGGAGACCTCCTCATGAAGCTTTTTGGCAAAGTCTTCTGCTTCAACCCGTGCCTTTTCCAGGAGATCAGCAGCTTCCTTTTTAGCTTGCTCAAGAGCTAACAGGGCCTCAGCATAGTTTTGTTCAGCCTCAACGATGATTTTCTCGGCTTGCGCCTGAGCCTCTTGAAGCTGACGGCTTGCACCCTCTTCAATTTCTTCAGTTAGCTCAACTTCTTCAACCCTATTGATCGATAGAGGTTGAAAGTGTTCTTCTTTGGCAAAGCTATCTTTTTGGTTCTTGAGTAGGGATAGATGCTTACCTAGTAGCTGCAATTCCTCAGTTTGTTCAACCACACAGGGGTCACTGAATGCTACGGCATTGCATTTAACCACTCGAGCCCTAATATATGATCTCATCACTGCCACCTCTCGAAATGACGATTGCACCGGTTTCTTCCAGTCGACGAATTACTTTAACAATACGTTGTTGTGCTTCTTCGACATCTCTCAAGCGGACAGGCCCCATGAACTCCATATCTTCGCGTAAGTTTTGTGATGCTCGGGCAGACATGTTGGCCATGATTTTTTGAGCCACTTCCGGATTAGAGCCTTTGAGTGAGAGGGCCATATCCTTCATATCTACTTCACGCAGCACCAGCTGTATGCCCCGGTCATCCAGCATAACGATATCTTCGAAAACAAACATCTGCCGTTTAACCTGTTCAGCCAATTCCGGATCATCCACTTCTAAGGTCTCCATGACAACTTTTAAGGTGCCTGGATCACTGCGGTTAAGAATATCGACTACACTTTGGATACCCCCGGATGTCGTGTAATCCGTGGGAGCCAAACTGGAAATTTTGCGTTCTAGTATCTTTTCGATCTCTTTTAAAACATCAGGACTAGTTCTACCCATTAATGCAATCCGTTTCGTCACATCGGCTTGTCGCTCCTGAGGCAAGCTAGAAAGGAGAATCGACGCTTTGTCTGCCGGCAAGTGAGTCATGATTAAGGCAATGGTTTGGGGATGCTCCCCTTGAATAAAAGAAAGCAATTGCTTGGGGTCAGTACGTCGCACTAAATCAAAGGGGCGCATTTTCAAAGAAGTAGAAAGACGGGTAATAATCTCAAAAGCCCGTTGCTCACCTAGGGCTCTCTCCAAAACATCCCGTGCGTAGTCGATACCACCCTGAGAGATATAATCATTAGCTACACACATCTGGTAGAATTCATCGACAACCTTATCCCGCTGTTCCGATGAAATCTTGCGTACATTAGCCATCTCTAATGTCAGTTGCTCAATCTCCGCCTCAGTTAAGTGCTGAACGACCTTCGCAGACCGTTCAGACCCCAAGGCAATCATCAATATCGCTGTCTTCTGAATTCCGTTAAGATGCTGGCTCATGTCACTTTTCCTCCGCAAGCCATGTTTTAACTAGACGTGCCACTTCATCTGGGTTGCTCTGGGCATAGGTGTCCACGGCTTCTTTAATTTTTTGGCGTTCAATTTCTTCGGCAGTTTTTTGTTTGTTTTGAGCAAGCTTAAGCTCAGCTTCCCGCTCAGCCTCCTGCTGGGCAAGTAGAAGCTCTTCAGCGGCCGCTAGCGGCACAGGTTGAAGCTCTTGACCGAGGCCAAATGCCTCTGAGTCCTGCTTGCGTTTGGAGCGCATACGGAAAAGAACGAATAAGAAGGCCAGTGCTAATAGGGCCCCTACTCCCCATTCGATATAAGTACGCATCTGCTCTTTACGGGCTGCTTCTGCCATGGCTTGTTCTTGTTCTAAGGCACCTGTTTTATCAAAAGGTAAAGCCGCTACCTGAATTTCATCTCCTCGTTCTAGAAGGATTCCGGCTGCTGAACCTACAATCGCCTTAATCTGGTCTACCTGATCCTCACTTATGGTGTCGGCATCCAGCATTACTGAGACAGAAAGACGCTTAATATCTCCTTGGTTCTTAACCCGTTGTTCTTGGGTGCTGTCGACCTGGTGGTTAATGGTGTCACTGGTGCTTTCCGATGTTGAGGTTGCACCCTGTCCATCCGGGGCGATATAGCCCGGAACATTGGTATTAACCCCTGGGGCAGTTCCACCTGCAGAGGTATTCGTCGTGTTCTCCGTTGTATGTGCCTCACTGAGCACAGCACCCGGTCCATGGACCACTGAGTCCGTCTTTACTTCATCGAAATCTAAGGTCGCATTGGCGCGGACTACCGTCTTCCCGGGGCTAAACACCTTATCTAACATGCTTTGCACGGATTTGCGAATATTCTCTTCTGTAAGCTGCTTCAGCTGAATCTGGGTAGCTGTCATTTTTCCTGGTAATTTATCTTCACTTAGCACGTCAGAAAGGACATTCCCATTAGAATCCACGATAGTCACGTTCTCTAGCTTAAGTCCTTCCACTGAAGCAGATAATAGATTAGCAATCCCTCGGATCTGCTCCTCAGTGATAGGCTCCCCTTCCTTAAGGGTAAGAGTGACGGCTGCTGTAGTGTCCTCCTGCTGCTCCACGAAAAGGGTCGGCTCTGGTATTGCTAAATGCACTCTGGCAGCTTGGACGCTACTTAGGGTCCTTAAGGTTGTCTCGAGCTCTGTTTGCAACCCTAAATTATAACGCAATCTGCGGTCAGATTCTGTCTCCCCGACGCGCATCTGGTTAAGGCTTTCACTCCAACTGAATTGACTTCCTTTCGGCAAGCCAGAATTGGCCAGCTCCAGTCGAATCGCTGCTGCCTCTTTTTCAGGAACCAAAATAGAAGAACCATTGTTACCTAATTTGTAATCAGCTTTTAATGCCTTTAATTCAGTCGTAATCTCTCCGGCCTCTACATCAGACAGTTCCGTAAAGATTGGCACATAATTAGGATTACTTGCCCAATAAAGCAAGGAGATAAGTGCAATAGCAACTGCCAGAGGAGCGGCGATAGTAACAACCTTTTGTAGGCGAGAGAGTTTGCCCCAAAATGCTTGTACGGATGATTTAATTTCAGCCCACGAAAAATTCAAAGGTATCGCTCCTCTTTCTGTATCTACTCATGTTTTTTACAAGATAACCCCTAAAACTGACTCAAGAAACCGTATCTATTTATGTACTCATAATTAAATCTGCATTCTCATGACTTCATGATATGCATCCAGCACTTTGTTGCGCATTTCTACAGTTAAGGATAAGGAAAGGCTGGCTTTTTCCATGGCAATGACTGCTGTGTGGAGGTCCTGGATCTTACCTGTGGCTAGTCCAAAACTAGCTACATCCGCTTCCTTCTGAAGGGCATCGACCTTCTGTAAAGCCTCGTTCAAGAATTGACCAAAATCTGCACCGACTTTGCCTGCTCCCACATCACCTAACTTCTCTTGATTCCCCTGGGTATTTATCCCCTGAATTGAATTCAGATTAGGAGTCAATAGCATAGGGTTCAACGGAGCGATTGGATTAATAGCCATTTAATATATTACCTCCCTATTTCCAAAGCTTTGCTCATCATCGACTTAGAAGCATTCATCGCTGTAACATTCGCTTCATAAGCCCGCGAGGCTGATATCATATCCACCATTTCGGTGACGATATTGACATTAGGTAATCGTACATAACCGGCAGGAAACCCTGCTTCAGGAGTTTGGGCTGCATCAGGTGAATCCGGGTTGTACTCCAGACGGAATGCAGCAGGATCTTCCGCAATGGCTTGAACATCCACCCCATTGCCGGTCTTACCACGGGTGGCAAGTCCTGCCGTTAGGGCTGTGGAATTCACTCGTTTCCCCTGCAAGGCCTGATTTAGCGTTTCAGCAAAGCTAAATTGAGGTTCTCTCGCTTTAAATACGACGACTTGGCGTTGGTATGGAATAGGGTTCCCCCCTGGAGTAACCTCTCCTGTCCGGGTGGTATTGATATTTGCAATATTATTGGATATGACATCAAGGCGCAACCGTTGAGCAGTCAAGCCCGAGGCGCTGGTATCCATTGATCCAAAAATACTCATGGTTGTTACCTCCTTTGCACACATTCAACTATTGTTCGAGCAATCTCCCCTAAAGGAACAACCCGATTGGCTAATCCCGCATCAACAATCGCTCGCGGCATACCATAAACCACACAGGTCTCTTCAGACTCGGCAATGGCAAAGCCTTCTCGTTCCTTGATCTCTTTCATCCCTTTAAGGCCATCATTGCCCATGCCGGTCATGACCACCCCTAAGCTCCCTTTACCCACTTCCTTAGCCAAGGATAAGAACATAACATCTACCGAAGGATGGTAAAGGGTCGTTATAGGAGATTCATCACCGATATGGAGATGGAGCTGGGTGCCCCGACGCTGAACCTGCATCTGTTTACCGGCAGGGGCAACATAGATCGTTCCCGCCTTTAAAGCCTCACCATGAACTCCTTCTCGGATATGAAGTGGAGACATGCCGTTGAGGCGTTGGGCCAAAGGCGCCGTAAAGCCGGGTGGCATATGTTGAGCAACAAGTACGGGAACCGGAAAATTAGCCGGGAGTTGTGTCAAAACAGCTTGGAGGGCCGAGGGTCCTCCGGTAGAGGTCCCAATCGCTACGATCTCAATCGGATGCTTAGGCGTGGATTCTCCCCGCTCCAAGGAATGTTTCTTGGCTATGGTAGCGGAGACGGGCCGCGGATTCGGCTCCGGTGCGTTTATCAGTGGAGTCGGCCGAGTTCCGGCACCTATTATTGATCGGTTTACCCCTTTTTTAGCTAACCGATTAGGATCCACTTGGGCTGCTGCTTTGACTTTGTCGATCAGGTCCCGAGCCAACGCCTGCACATCTCCGGGTCCACCGGAAGGCTTAGTCACCACTTCAAAGGCTCCCGCCTCTAAAGCTTTCAGGCTGGCTTGAGCCCCCTCTGTAGTCAAAGCGCTCAGGATAATAACCGGTGTCGGTTGCCAACGCATAATCTCCCCTAGTGCTTGTAGACCGTCGATGACCGGCATCTCAATATCCATTGTCACCACCTGAGGGCGGAGAGCTTGAAGCTTTTCAATACCTTCGCGACCATCTCGGGCTGTATCTAAGACCTTAATTTCTGGATCTTGGCTTAATATCTTCTGGAGTGTAAGACGCATGAAGGGAGAGTCATCCACAATCAGAACTGTGATTGGGGAATTAGGCCGATTCATGGCTTATCTCACCGCCCATGATGTTATCGAGATTGAGAAGAATAAGTAAACGCTCTCCAATCTTGCCCACACCACGGATAAAATGAGAATCCATCCCTAAGGCCACTGGCGGTGGTGGTTCAATCGATTCGGTATCCAGACGCAGCACTTCCGTGACGGCATCCACCCGAATACCAAAGACTTTATTCTGGACTTGGAGCACGATAATCCGGCTCAAATCACTCTCTTCGACACGCTCCATACCAAAACGAGTCCTCAGACTGACGACAGGAATAACATTACCCCGCAGATTAATAACACCTTCTACATAGTCCGGAGCTTTAGGGACCCGTGTAATGGGAGGGATACGAATAATTTCTTGGACAAGCATGATGTCCACCCCAAATTCCTCTGTGCCGAGACCGAAAGTAACTAATTGTTCTTCTGCCATTTTTTTGCCCTCCTTTTATATTAACCTCTTCTGGTCACTAGTATATCTTGAATTAAGCTACCAATATCGAGAATCAGAGTTACTTTACCATCACCTAAGATAGTAGCCCCGGCAATCCCGGGCAGATTATTGAGGTACTCTCCTAAGGATTTTATGACTACCTCTTGTTGTCCGCGCAATCCATCGACGATCAGACCCAAGGCCTTATCACCTAAGCCTACGACAACAACAAAAACTTCTTCCGGCTCAACCTCTGTCGGGGGAAGCTCGAATTTTTCACGTAGAGAAATCAAGGGCAAGGTATTGCCACGAAGCTGTACCATAGGTATGCCGCCCACATTCTTGATTTCCTTTTGCTCGACCAGCAGAGTCTCCAATACAGATGATAGGGGAACAGCATAGATCTCTGTACCAGCTTCAACCAGTAGGGCTTGGATAATGGCCAAGGTCAAGGGTAGGCGTATGGTAAACGTTGTCCCTTCGCCGGCTCGCGTGGTGATGTCAATCATGCCGCCCAGATTATTCAAGGCTTTCTTAACAACATCCATACCGACTCCCCGTCCGGAGATATCCGTGACTTGGTCTGCCGTGCTAAAGCCTGGCAAGAAAATTAGATTAGCGATATCTCGATCCGAGAGACCTTCTCTTTCCCCGACCAGCCCTTTGCTTAGTGCTTTTTCGTAGATTCTATTGAGATCCAAGCCCTTGCCGTCATCTGAGATGAGAATAGCGATATGGTTTCCTTCATGATACGCATCAAGGGTAATGGTTCCCAACTCTGGCTTGCCTGCAGCACGACGCTCTTCGGGGGATTCAATACCATGATCGACAGAGTTACGAATCAGGTGCATGAGGGGATCGCCAATCACTTCCACGACCGTCTTATCTAATTCAGTATCTTCACCCTTGAGGACCAGTTCGATTTCTTTTTCAGTTTTGCGTGATAGATCTCGCACCAGGCGCGGAAAGCGGCTGAATACAGTGCCAATCGGAACCATGCGCAAACGCATGGCGCTTTCTTGTAAATCACTCATAAGACGCCCTAAATACACCGTCGTCTCATTTAAGTTATTGACCATGGCATCCATGTGATATTGTTCTTTTAAATCTAGTCCGATTTGAACTAAACGAGTCCGGGTAATGACCATCTCCCCGACCAAATTAATCAAGTTATCCATGCGAACGGTATCGACTCGAATCGTATGGACTTGATTACTTCCTTCACTTGCACCATTATTAGCATTCCCTGCCACAGGCTTTGTGGGAGATGAAGGTACAGCCTTTACCGCTACTGGTTGTGCAGGTTTGATTCCTTGCTTCAGTTGCTCAGTATCAAAAGGCGCTTCTGCATTTTCTAATACTTCGGCATGTACTGCTGCTGCCACTTGGTTTGTGACGAGTGGAGTCCCGGCTGTAGTACCGGAATAGGGGTGGATGATAACCTCTGCTATCTCCGATACGGCTAATAGCTCTGCCCGAATCTCCTCTGGCGAATCATCGGAGAGGATCAGCAGGGCAAACTCATCCTCGTTGCCCACTTCAAGGTCTTCCACACTGGGGATCATTTTAACGACCTTTCCCACATTCTCCATGCGTTGTACAGCCATGACTGCACGCACAGCCTTCATCAATGTATTGGGAGCGAATTTTATGACCGCTTGGTAGATGCCATGTCCTAAACCCTGGGCATCTTGAACTTGGTCACGAACTTCTTCTGTTAGTTGGAAATCGATGGGTGTATATTCAGGGGGCGTTTCACTATGTACAGGGGCTTCAATGGGTTTGGCCGGTACAGGAGCTTCCCCCCTCATGAGGGCATTCATTTCATCGACCAAATCTTGAAATTCAACGTTTATTTCCACTCGCTGCTCGACTTGTCTTAACATTTCTTTCACTCGGTCAGTAACCGCTAATAAAATATCGACCATGGGAAGAGACACTTCCATCTTCCCTTGACGCAACCGATCGAGTAAATCCTCGGCTGAGTGTGTCAAGGCAACAATGGATGTAAAACCCATGGTCCCGGATGCCCCTTTTAAACTATGTGCCGATCGAAATAAGTCATTAATTAAACCGACATTATTGCCTTCCTTTTCTAATTGCAACAATCCAGCAGCAAGCTTTTCGACTTGCTCCTGCGAGTCGAGGAGATAAAATTCCAGAAACTCTCCCAAATCGACACCCATATTTTGATTGTCCTCTTGGCTCATATCCAGTTCCACCCCTAACTTTTGCTTTTTCATAATTTATAAAAATCCAAGACTTATTATTATGTAATCGATGAAACCCTTGAGTTTCAAAGCATCTTTGAGTAATTCGCCATTTATTTTATAATTCCTCCAAGCAAAGAGTTGTTAACATAAGTTTGATGCTTCTCGTTACTTTTACCTAATAATACTAACATCTTCTCAATCTATGTGTAAATACAATGAACTGACAAATTTTGTATTTAGGGGTCCTATTTTTATAGGACTTTTGTCCTGTTTTTCAGCCATGCTAGATTCTGAACGAGGTTGTCATTACTATAAAGAATTAAAGCATCAAAAAAACACTCCCACAAATAGCTTGGAGTGTTTTCCTCATGCCTATCGACACTATCGTTTCATATTAAGCAAACTAAATCTTAAACAAACTAAATCCATTATACTAAACTCGTTGATCCACGAATAACCCCGCTTCATTTGTAAGATTGTGAAGGAGTTCTAAGACCCATCTTGGCGACGTCTCCTTGAGAACTTTTTCTGAATCCTGATCAACAATCCGGACGAGAATCTCTTCCGAATCCTCCTCTTCATGGAGATCAAAACGCATTCCCTTATTGATCAGATTCATGAAGCGGTTTAGCTTATCTAAGGCCTTCTCCACCTCTTCTCTGGGAATGTCTTCCCGAGCATCAGGAATTTCATTTTTTCGTTCCACAACCGGTCGCGCAAAATCTTGGGATCGTTCCAACTTTTGACCAGCATAAGCATCCACGGGCATTGTTGTCTTCTGATTATTCGGTTGAATCGGCTCGATGGTGATCATCGCAAATTCCTCCTTCAGCGCTCCCAGTTTCTGCTGGCTGTAGAGTATTGATTTCCTCCCGAGTAGGCTTCCGCTACTTGTTGGTGATGCTTCACCTTGCTATGAGTCCCTTGAAAATGATTCATCAAAACTTGATTCTCACTCAGAATCTGTGTCTTTAGCTTCTTGCCGGCCGGGGAAGAGAGATATCCCTCGTCTGAAGCCCCTTCAATTAGGGTCTGCAACCGCTCCCGCTGATTCATCAGCTCATAGAATAGCTCCATATCTTGGCGATCGAGGAACTTGAGCATTTCCTTAGTGAGGAAAAGGTAATCCTGCCATAATTCAGGCGCTGTTTTATTCATCATGCCTACTTCACCTTCTCAGTTCCATTTCACCGATTTTCTTATCTAGCAGTCGAAATCTTCTCCTGACGTGCAAGCTTCATAGCCTCTTGCCAAGTATTCCGCATATCCTCCAAGATGGTTTTAGCATTCTGCAGCTGTGCTACGTCTTTTTTGATATTGCCTTGAATCAAGCAATTCTCTACATAGTCATAAAGCGCCGCCCAATCCTTCGAAAGCTCATAATTCATGTCCAGAGTCAGAATGAATTCCCGGACGATAGCCTGCACGCGTAGATTAGCATTATGGGATCTCATAATATCTTGCTCTTCAAGGGCTTGGATGCTTTCAGTTAAGAAACGTAACGCTCCATTATAAAGCAGTAAGGTCAACTGCTCCGGTGAGGCTGTCATAATTTGCTGGTTTTTATAAGCAGCGGCCATTTGAGAATTTAACATATTTTTCACTTCCATCTCCATTTTCCAAATATGATGAAGCTTAGGCGCCCGAGCTAAACATATTCGCCAGCCAGCCACTTTGTTGTGATAACCGATTGAGGGCTGATTCCATGGCATCGAATTGTTTATAATAGCGCGCTTCAACCATGGCTAACCGATCATTAATGCGATCGAGACCGTCATTGTAGTCCCGAATTTTTTTCGCCAGACTACTATTTAGATCCCCTTCGATAGCGCTACTGGTGCCAGCTACCGCACTTATCTTGTCCATCGATACCTTTAAGGTATCATACAAACGATTTGCCACGCCCTGTTGGTCTGGAGATTCTCCACTGGCTCTGAACAGTTTATTGATAACATCCGGATCGGCTTCCAACGCTTCCTTTAGCTTAGTCTCATCGATGTGCAGCTTTCCACCTTCGGAATAATTCCCAGTAGTGATACCGATTGATGCTAGGCTCGTATACTTTCCCGTAAGTCCACTGATCGGCGAAGAAATATCATTCCGCATCTTGGATACCGCATCTTGAAGGTCACTATCCCTACGGAGCATCCCGCTTCTTGCCTTCTTATCCCACTCGATGATTTCTGACTCCTCCATAGCTCTTCTCTGCTCACTGGTCAGCGGCAGAAAAGTAGAATGTTTTGATTCTTTTAATTCGCCATTGATTTTAGAAAGCAATTCATTATAGGAATTGACAAAATCCTTCACAGTAGTGATGGCCTTTTCATTATCTGCAGCAACAACGATATTCGCCGAGCCCTCTGCTTTAAGATTATAGGTCACGCCAGAGATGGTAAAGGAGTTGCTGGATTGGCTAATATTCATCATACCATCCAAATCAAATAGCGCATCCTTTCCAGCAGCAGAGTTCCCAATTTTCAAGGTTGAAACAAGCAAATCACGTCCAGTCTCGTCACCTTCGAAACCCGATAATTCAATTTTCGCATCGGCACCCGATTCCGTCGAATAGATAAAAAAGCGATCCAAATTCGCGTCATAATTCGCTTTAATCCCCAGACCAGAATTATTGATACTGCTGACAAATTCATTAATACTTTTGGTTGTGTCGACAGTTATCTTCTGCGTCGAAGTCCCATTGCCTAGGACGATATCAAAGGTACTTGGGACGGATCCATCCAGATTAAACTGACTTCTTAGGGTATCCTTGAGGGCCGCACTTCCTAAGGAGTCCGAACTCGTCATTCTGGCACCCTCGGCAAGCTGGGTCACATTGATCGCATGGCTAACATTGGCCGCATCCGCATTAGCCGTAGCCGAGACTGTATTCTCTGCCGTTGATGAGACTGCTTTAGGCATTAAGGTGCTTTGCAGTTTAAAATTAAACACCTTTGAACTACGG
Source organism: Desulfitobacterium sp. (assembly GCA_050251735.1). Taxonomy (GTDB): domain Bacteria; phylum Bacillota; class Desulfitobacteriia; order Desulfitobacteriales; family Desulfitobacteriaceae; genus Desulfitobacterium. The sequence goes on along the minus strand of JBFWMF010000001.1, from coordinate 59,989 downwards.
AAGTCTTGAAGCGAGGTGTACATCGTATTATAATCTACTTTTTTCCACTCCAGCTGTGTCTTCTTCTGCCAGACCTTATCATATTGGATACGGCGTGCTGCCATCATATCCTTTACTATTTGATCAATGTCCATTCCCGAACCGCTCAGACCGTAGCTTCGCATCACCATTGAAAATCCCCCCTCGTTTGAAAGCAACTTTAGAAATCATTGTTTCATAATTAAATTAGTTCCCTATAATAAATATCGGCTAGTCCCATAAAATACTTTAGGCCCTTTTGACAACAATATTTAGAACGAATATGGGATATGATTAATCTTCATTAAGATGGTTAGGCATCTTATTTAATTCAATAATTGCAAAATATTTTGAGGTCAGAAGTTCGCTTGAGCCAACATTGCCTGTGCAGCTTGGCTAAGGATGCTGTTCTTTTGAAAATTCATCACCTTTGCTAGATCTACATCACGAATACGTGACTCACTCGCTGTAACATTCTCCTCAGAATTGGCCAGATTTACTATTGTATGCTCCAATCTATTTTGAACAGCCCCAAAATAGCTTTGCTACCAAAGCGAAAGCTTTGTCAATTGTTCCTATTGCGACATCGGCCCCACTCTGCGTCTTAATATTTATTCTATCTAGCTCTAATGCAGACGTCCTAAGATCAAAACTTCGGAAAGATATATTCTCCCCAGAATTTGCACCAACGTGAAAAACTATTTCCCCTAAGCCTACTGATCCTGCAGAGTTAACGAAGTCCAAGGTGAAATGCGTATCCAGAATGTCCACACTCGGAGCATTGGGTATTGTCTCATCAAGAGTTAAGTTACTACTACTACCTTTTGTGCCACCCGTTGTGATAACGCCAGATCCTTGCGTAAAATCAGTGCTTCCCGTCAGATAAGTATTTAAAACCCCTGCACCAGCCGAATTAGCATTAAACCAATTTATAAATTCTAATGCAGTTGTAAAATTAGCAGCTCCTGTCACACCATCTAATTCTGTCCCAGCAAAATTCTGTGTGGTGTCAAATAAAGCTTGATCGAGCGTATCTCCAGCTTCTAACTGGTCAATTATTGCATTAATCCCACCATCAGTAACCTCATGGAGCACCTTTACAGCTTCGTAGGCCGAACGATAATCCCCATCAAAAGGGTATCCCATGCTGACATGATGGTCGGTTACGCCAAAAAGATTTCCACCTTGAATGGTCATGGCCAAACCCTCGATAAACCAATTTTCTTCAGCAGTATTTACTCCATCCCTACTAAAGGGCATCTCCGTGAACTGTAAAGCATGGACCATTTCATGAGCTAATAAAGTATCTATAATTCCTTCCGTCCTCAAATTACCCGAGCTGTCAAAAACCTTCGCGGCATTGACTCGAAGCGTTAATGTAGCTCCACCATCAGCCGTGCCCATTGAGGCTCCAGTCGAAGTAATATCGTTATAGTAATATTCTACACGCATAGGTCTCTTTATTGGACTATCCGGATACTTAATTCCCAATTGTGTATTAATAGCAACCATACTATCGTTAAGCCATCCAGGCAGCTTAGCAGTGAGTTCGTCTAAGGCTTCCTGCGCGATGCCCGTATACTGAGACAATTTAAACGAAAAATGCGCTCATTTTACTTTGCATTTCATAAAATTGTTGGAAAGCTGTAGCATGAGCAAAACATTTCATCATATAGCTAGAATCCATCACCGGGATTAGCTACATTATTTGGATCCTTCTTTATCCCGATCATTCGCTTCTATTGGCACGAGCGCCTTGATTCTGTAATCGTCTATTCTATCCTCCAGCGTTTTTCTGATCGCCGCTTCGTTCGCAATCATTTTGTTAAAAGCTAGAAGAAGGCTGTCCTCCGCATGCAGGCTTTGCACGGGCAGAACATAGTCAGGTACGTCTAGATCCTGCGCGATTCCTCCCGACTTCACAGAGTAGCCGATAATAAGGGAGGGAACACAGGAATCATAAGCCGCAATCGATGCGTGCGTTCGCGCAAAGACGCCGAACCTACATTTTGAAATGATATACTTATATTCTGCCGCGCTGCGTTTTTCACCGACAATGCTGACGCGCCCCGTGTGTTTCGTTTGCTGGTAAACCTCCTGCAGAAGTACAAGATCGTTATCGGTAGGCATTAAAACATGTGGGAGCAGCACAATATGCATGTCCGTGTTTACAAGAATCTCCCAGATCAAATTCCGGACGTTTGCAAGCACAATACCCTCCGTAGCTTCTTTGCGGATAACCAGCGGGCTTATATTAACAGCAACGGTATTGTCCGCCTGAAACCCATCTGGAAGAGCGCATTTTTCCGGATGCAATAAAAACGCAATGTCCGCGCAAGGAACAACATTGCGAAGTCCCTTTTTCCGCAAGGCCCAGAAGGTCAATGCTTCTCTTGCCGTAATCAAATGGTGCGATTTTAATGTCGCAACCATTTCCTCATTGAGCATGGAGGGTTCTACAGAGCAACTCCACAATATGCTCACCGCCCCGCGTTCCAGCGCGGCTTCATGAATGACCTTCCATCTTCGCCAATTGTCATAACAATAATTATCCCCGCCAATCGACAGGCAAACCGTATCTTTATCGATCTTGTCTAGCGTGGGCTTATACAGGAGCGCATCGTACTTCCCATTTTCCTTCTTATTCAGCTCCGCGTACCGCATATCCCTCTCACAATATTCATCCACCGGCAGGACGAACTCGATATCCTGCTCTTTAAAATGTGTTGATAAAATGATGTGTTTGTTCGGAAAGCTCCGTTTTATCAAGCCGACCGTGCATTTTACAATGGCCTCCGCTCCATGATTATACGCGCCGCCATGTCCATAGAGAAGAAATTTTTTCATCATTGCACCGCCTTTGTCAATTCAACCGTTTGCTCAGTACGGCAAAATCTTCATCGTCAGGTAAAATCCGAGTGAACTCATCAAGCTCTTCCCTTGCTTCCACGTCGCGTGAACAGTCCAGCAGATAGGACACCCATATTTTCTTGAAGTAAATATAGACGTTTGCGTTCTCTATTGCGGCGGATAGGTTTGAGCCTAACAAAATGAAAGCTTCTACACATTCGGAAGGTATTTCTACATCGAGCAAGCGAATAATTTCATCCAGAGCGGCGTTTAAGTCGTTGCGCAAAACGGCATTGACAACATCACGCAAGAATATAGAGGCATCTACGGTAACCCCCGTAAGCAAGGGCGATTGGGAAAGAGTCTTTTCAATTTGCCTGTTAAGAGTCGATACGGCTTTAAGATCCGAATGCTTCATGCGTACAGCGATGAGAAAATTAAAAAGCTCGTTGTCACACCAGTTTGTCGCAGGAATAGGGTCGGATAAATTCTGCATTGCCGCAAAAATATCGACTAGGCATTCAAACCCTTCTTGGGTACGCGCCTCGGGAATTGATAAAATATATTGTTGAACGCCGGCTTGTAACGACAGCCGGTATTGATTGGAAATGCTTGGCCTACGTAAGATTTCCTGTGTATGAGGATGAATAAAAACATCTCGGAATCTACGCAGTTTCTCTAGGGGATCAATTTGAGAACGGGCTATTAATCCGGCGGTATTTTTTATCGCGTTTGCATAAACAGAATAGATATGATCTTGATTTTCAGGGAGCGAAGCGTCTACTCTGCGAAGATATTCTAATCCGAAATCGCAGCAAATCTGATCGGATATTACTCGCTTATCGTCTAATACATTCGATACGGATTTGAGCGAAATATAATAATTATGTAGCGTTCCGCCAAGTATACCGATTCTTCGGGCATGACTGAATGCCTCCATAGCAAAAATTGTATCTGCACCATAAGACACCCTTGTCACATTATCAAAGTTGCACTTGCGCATCAACGACATTTTATATAACTTGCCCCATACAGTATACATGAATTGAAGGTATGTCGGAAAATGTCTAATAAATTCTTTTCGCGAAATAAGCAGGTCATTGGGAATGGAATAGGTACGATTAATTGGTTTGCCGGTTTCCTCCGCAATAAACTGTGTGCCGCATGCGGCGATGTCAAGATTGTCCGACTGCATAAGTCTCAGCGTCTTTTCAAGAAAGTCGGGTTTATATTCATCGTCCGCGTCAAGTGTACAGAAATAACAATCATCTTGATATTGTTCCAACGCATGTTGAACGACCTTTATCGAATTCCACCCTTGACGATTAACCTCATTTTTTAACAGATACAAGCGTTTATCGTGAGCTGCGTATTCTTGCATAATAATCCCTGTTTGGTCAAATGAAGCATTATCGAGTATATAAAGTGCAAAATCACCATATGTCTGATTGAGAATACTATCAATCGCACGGCATAACGTTTTTTCCGCATTGAACGCGGAGATAAAAATGATAATCAAATATTATCTACTCCCATTTATAATGTTTCAATACCGAGCTCCAGCTCTTCTTCGGTCAGTTGTATCGCAGGTTGGCAATGCTCGACTTCACTTAGCTTTCCGACACAATAGGCGCATGCGGGCGTGTACGAAGCATTAAGGATTCTTCTAATGTGCTCTCGTTTTTCCTGGATACTTTTGTTGGAATACATATCTATAAACGACAACTCATCTTTTGGAATTACGCCCAAATTGACTCTTCTTATAACACGAAAACAGACATAAAGCTCTCCGGGCATAATAATAAAATTACCACCCTTACGGTTTCCACACCTTGCACCGATGTCTAATAATTCTTCTTCAGTTCTGCGTCTCAATCTATGATCGGTAAAGTCAATCCAACCCCCATAGTGCATATCGTCACCATGGTATTTGAAAACACGCAAAGGAATACCCTTGTCGGATAGAAGATCTCGCAGTTCACTTACTTTTTCAGAAAGTCCAAGACCATAATCACTTATGTTGACTTCTATGGTTTTTATCTGTTTGAGGATTTCAATCAGTTCATCTGACATTAATATAGTCCCATTGGTAGTGAATATTATTTTCTTGATCCGATTTGCATACTCCGCTACTTTACACACGATCGCTTTTACATCTTTATGTAGTAAAACTTCTCCGCCAGCAATAGTAAAGTTATCAACGCTGTCTACTAATGTGAAATATGCATCAATAGATTTGCATATCTCAGATAATGAATAGTCTTCTAAATCATTATAAAACGGACTGAATTCAAGACAGTGTTTACATTTGAGGTTACACCGCAGTGTAACGGGCAACGCGGTGTTCATTACATGGATTTTTTCGTTCATAATACACCCCTCTTTAAATAGCAAAAAGCACAGTCTGACTGGACGAATAAAACGGATGCCTTAAATAGAAGACATAATCTCTGCGAAAGCTATGTATAAGCTGAGGTATTTTGACAATATCGCCTGGCCTGTGGTAGACGCAAATCGCAAGTTTTGGTTTGTTTTCGCGTATAATGTGTTCCGCTCCTAATAACGCGTTATATTCAGCACCCTCAATATCCATTTTGATAAAAGTTATTTCTTCGTCCTTTAGCAATTCATCCATACAGGCGACTTTTATATACTCATTGCCGGCATTTTGCTTATCTTCAGCCGCTGAAAATTGAGATGGAATATTACTAAAAAAGGGCAACGTTTCAGTTTTGTCCGAGCAACCGTATTCAAAAATCTTCACATCATGAGCACTGCGCAAATTTTCGCGTATCAAGCTTAATTGGCGTTTGTCGGGCTCAAATGCGAATATGCTCTTGTATTTTCCATCGCACCACCTAATAAATTCTGCTGAGGTAGCGCCGTCGTAAACGCCGCAATCAACAAAGGTTTCGTTTGGAGAATGAGTTAGTTGGGGCAACTCAAAATATTGCCTTTCGCACACTTTATTAACTTCTGTCATGATTGGCACAAGATCAAAACAACATTTATCATAGTCGAAATGGGCATTTGTTATTTGTTCCCGAATGGCAGTGCGTACTTTCGAATTGCTGACAGCAATGCCAATATAAGTGTTTTCTGTGTACTGATCCATAAATTCATCAAAACGCAGGATGGGCAAGCCACATAGTATATCTCCACTCTTGCCAAAGTAATTATCAATTACTCCCTGCCATTTTATATTAGGCAAACACTGGCGTACATACCAAAAAACCACTCCCGCTCCAAAGATATAGAGCTTGGCGCTAGGATCGTTTACAATGTTTGGTAACAAAGGTAGCATCTGCTCTTCGTAAGAAGGCAAATATTGGTCAAAGTATTCATCCATAACCGAAAAATTTCTTGTTAAGGAAAAAGATAGAGAAGCGTTGAACAAATTGCGCGATTGCTCATCGCCAAGAGCATTGTAAGTATTAGCAATCGAATCCGCAAACCCGGACGCATATCCCGAAGTCAGCAAATTATGATCCACATCATATGGGAACCGCGCAAGAGCGTGCGCTTGTATATTTTGTCTATGTGCCATGTTCTTTTGCATTCACTTAACCTCCGCTTTTATTTCCAATCGATATTATCTTTTATGATTTTTGCCGGATTCCCGGCCGCCATACATCTTGGCGGCACGTCATGCGTGACCACCGCCCCCGCCGCAATCACCGCGCCGTCCCCAATCGTTACGCCCTTTAGGATAACAGCACCTGCCCCAATCCAGACATGCTTCCCGATCTCCACTGGCGCGGGGGGGTTTGTTCGCCGCCCCTGCTTATCCAAAATTTCGTGATGGTCGCTGTCATAAATCATTACCTTCCGTCCAATGGACGCGCCATCCCCAATCGTAATTCGGTCGGCGCAAGCGATCACGCAGTCAGAGTTAAGAAAGCCGCTTCCTAGTGTTAAAACCGCCCCGGGAAAAAGTTCGATGCTGGTGCCGTAAAACACTTTAAAATACCCATTCACGACCAGGCGTGCTTTTTCCCGCATTTTCAAATAGGTTTCCGCGCGGGAACCAAGGCGCAGATTGTGCCCGATGCTTAAATCGGCGTTTAGCTCTACACAAGCAGTGGTGTCAAGCTCGAAGCACACGTGTCCGGCAGTCGTGACACTCCCTTTTGCATCTTCTTTGGTTATCCTATATATCTCTGCAGCCATTCTGTTCGAACCCCACTTTTTACTCGATGGATAGAAGCTGTTATCTTCAAAAAATAAAATTCTCCTTCCCATCTTTCCCCAGGATATATTTGTCAAACGGCATATAAAACTGTTTCCCAACTGCCCTTCGTATAATGGCGGAGCTTAAACTGATACGTCCCATAGCTGCTAATCAGCCGGGGCAGTTCATAGATATCTTCCGGTTTATGATACACGCAGACAGCTAACTTGGGATGCATTTTCGTTATAATCCCTCCGGCACCAATAATCGCCCTTTTTTCAGAGCCCTCTATATCAAGCTTTATAAAGGTCGGCATCTCCTCTTTTGTTTTATCGGCAAAAAAAATATCCAGCGAGGTTACAGAAATAGATTCTCCACCATTGCCGTCTATTTTTGAAGCGCCTCGATCGGAAACGAATGCCATCAAATCGTCCTTGTTCCAAAGTCCTTTTTTTATTAGCTCAATGTTCCGATACTTTGCCAAATCGTTTTTTGCTTTTTCAAAGTTTGCCTCTTCAGGTTCAAAACAGTAAATATACGCATAGCGTCCATCCATTCTTTTAATAAATTCAAGAGCCGTATCGCCTGTAGAGCATCCCCCGTCCACAAAAACCTCCCGGTCTGTGAATCGGATCACCTCCTCCTCAAAATACTGTTCCTCGTAGGGGGAATGATCCATTTCATAATCGAATAAATAGCGTCTGATCCTGTCTAGGACAACTTTTTTTGAAATATCATCCTTAAAGAACTCATACGCCCACTTATACCCGTCATAATGACATTTCATCCGATCCATGTCGTATAATTCGCTGTAAAAGCGGAAAACATTCGTTTTCGGAAATCCCATAGCAATAACTTGATTGTATATTTTATCGTTAAACCGATGAGTAACGGCAACAATCACAACACAGTCTTTATAATCGCATGCCAGTTGCGCCGGGGATATAATCGGCAAATGAAACCGATCGTTGTATCCGGATTTATAATTATCACAGAAGGCCACAAGCTTTCCTTTCAGCTCTGTATTCTCCGCAACCGCATTGCCAATGTTGCCTGCTCCAAAAATGACAACCCTGGTATCCTCACAGGAAATCCTTTCAAAAGGGTCGCTTTCCGCATAACTACGATATTCTTCCTGAATTTTTGCAAATTCCCTGTCAAAGCTATTCATACGTTTTTGTCCTTCCCTACTTTATAGATACGGTTCCGTTTTTCACTGATTGGACAAAAGCTGCTTTCTTCGCACAATAAATTTCTCCATCCATTCCTTCTCAAAGGACTGTATGTAAGCACAGCTCAAAAACTCGACCTGATGGGTCCAGAGCTCTGTTTTCATCTTATCAAGCAGATCCGCAGACTCTGTTATTCCATACCGACTGAGCTTTTCCACCATAGAAATCATAAAGGACCACTCAAAGAAACGGAATGCAGGAGCGCTAGCGGGAAACAGGCCACTGAGCCATTCCGTGCGTTCTCGGTACGCCCGCAGGTATTCCTTAAGTGTTTCTCTGGTCAATAAGCTGTGATCCGTGGTCCACGCGGAATTATTGCCTGGATGCCGGTAAAAGGTATACTTGGGTAGGCCATGGTATACGACACGGCAGGCATAAGCGAGCATGCGGTGCATCTGGGAAATGTCATCATATTTGTCGCTCTCCGGGAAACGGATATGGCCCGCAAGCTCTCGGGAAAAGAGCTTGGTCGGGAATGCCATATTATAGCGTTTACGCCACATAAGTTCGATCAGTGCTTCCTCAGCGGTCATGATGCGTTTTTCGTCAAAGATCTTGTCCGCCGCACCACAAATCGCAACATCTGCATCGTACTCGCTGATCAGATTATAGAGAAACGCCAAAAAATCCGGCTCGGCATAATCATCGTCATCGATGAATGCAACATATTCGCCCTGTGCCGTTTCCAGTCCCGCGTTGCGCCCGCTACCGATATTTCCGCGCTCCCGGCGTAGGAAGCGGATACGTTTGTCCTGCCCGGCGTACCACCGAGCAATTTCTCCGCTACGGTCAGATGATCCGTTGTCCACAATGATAAACTCAAAATCCCGGAAGGTCTGCTCTAAGATACTCTCGATCGCTTTCCCCACAAGATTCTCCCGATTATATGTCAGCATAATTACGCTGATTGTAGGCATAATCTAAACCACTTCTCTTTCCCAAAGCAGTCCTTTTCTACCACACTTTCCACGGTGCATTACCTGAGTTCCACATATCTTCCAGCCTGTGCTTATCCCTAAGCGTATCCAAGCATTGCCAGAACTTCTTGTGCTTGTACGCTAGTAGGTCGCCGTTTGCTGCCAACTTTTCTAATGGTTCACGTTCAAATATCAGGTCATCCGAATCATCCAAATAATCGAATACCTGTGGTTCCAAGACCATAAAACCACCGTTAACCCATCCACCATCCTCTTTGGCCTTCTCGGTAAATTTATGGACAGACTGATGTTCGTCGATATTCAAAACCCCAAAACGCCCGCCAGGTTGGATTGCAGTTATGGTTGCAATTTTTCTGTGACTTTTATGAAACTCAAGAAGCTCGTTTATATTAACATCCGAAACCCCATCTCCGTATGTCAACATGAATGGCTCATCGCCAATATATTTTTGTATCCGTTTAATTCTTGCACCTGTCTGGGCCTTCAAGCCCGTGTCCACGACGGTAACTCGCCAAGGTTCCGCGACATTGTTATGAATAGTCATTTCATTGGTTTGAGAAAAATCAAAGGTCACATCACAACGATGCAAATAATAATCTGCAAAGTACTCTTTTATCATATACCCTTTATAGCCGCAACATATAATAAATTCATTAAATCCAAAGTATGAGTAGCATTTCATAATATGCCATAAAATGGGGGCATCCCCAATTTCTATCATCGGCTTAGGTCTTAAATGGCTTTCTTCACTGATTCGCGTACCAAATCCTCCGGCCAAAATAACAACCTTCATTGTGATTCCTCCACACTAATCTGATCAAATGTCACTTTCAGTCTTTCTATCGTACTGCAAAAGCTCCGCTTGCTCTACGTACTTCTGATTTTCTCCTAATACTTTCGAGATGGCTGCCCATTCTTGCTCAGTCTTGACACTCCACCGCAGCAACTCATAAATGTCATTTTCACGATATCCGACCTCATATGCTTGTAAAAAGCTTTTAACCGCACCCTCATAATTTTTCAATTTATACAAACAATATCCTTTACGAAAATGGCAAACAGCCAATTTCCCCTTATCAATCATGCTATTGCTGATCGCTTGTTCGTAAAAACGCAACGCTGCTTGATAGTAATTACGATGGAAAAATATCCCACCGATTCTATCTGACACATCCTGCTCGAATGATAATGAAACGGACACTAACCGGTCAAGGCTGTCGTCATCAGCCCATAGAATAAATTTCGACAAGATAGAATAATAGTAGGTCTCATCTTCGGCGTTTAATACGACATCTTCTATATAGAAGTATGTTTTTATAAGCTTAACTAAGGATGAAGGCAATAATTCGAGACAGGCAGCTCTGTGGTCCGGATTGTCACCCAATAAAGCCACAATTGCACTTAATATAGCAAAGTTGATATCCTTACTTTGTTGATAGCTCTCTGAAAGCTTATAAAATATTTCTTCATAATGCTTGTTAGCAAGCAACATCTGCATTGTCAATACATCGAACTTCTCAGATTTCTTAAACCGTAAATTTGCATAATACGAAAATACTGTTATCTCTTCACAATTTGCTAACTGTACTGTTAAAAACTCTAAATCTTCCCGATCTTCTTTGTCATAAAGTGTATCTAAAAACAGGATGATATCTTGAGGGGATTGATCTCTTATTAACATAAACAGCAGTTGAAAACAATCAGGGTTTCTCTTATCATATTTTAACGATTCCAGATAGAAGTCCATAGCCCTCTCATCTTCATCTTTGTGCTCACTAATTATACCCATATACATATAGGCTTGACAAATTTGACTTGGCATTGAATTAACGTCGATGTCATTGTAAGCTTCTTGAAGTCTAAGCGTGTTTATATATGCAGCAAAGGCAATTTCATATTTTTTATCTCGATGTAATAAGCGTGCCATATAATAAGGAAAAATAGGGTTCTTAGGAAACTGCTTAATGGCACTTTCAATGGCAAGCAAAATAACGTCCGTGGAGGATCCAAGCTGGAACATGGCCGAAATTATATTTTGATGGGATTGAATATTGCAGCCTAATATGATTTCTCCGCTTTGCAGGAACCGCTGCGCGTAGTGCAGGGCGTTTTCCCATTCTCCGAGTCCGATGTAACAATCACTAATATAATGATATACCCTAGAATCCGAAGGCCTCTCCTTAAGCTCCTTCATTAGTAGCTTAAGGTTTCTCTCAAATTTTGAACGTTTAACGCTCATCGAATATCCCGTATGGTAAATCAGCAATTTATCTTTAGGTGCTAATGCAACTTTCATATTTCTTCCATTATTTAATACAGTTTCATGAATAGCGTTCACATAGCGTATTTTAGGGTTATTCCTGAAAATTCGAACATGAATATTCTCTATTAAATGCTTTCCACTTGACGCTTCAATATTAATCATCTTACAAGCAATACCATCAAAAGAGCGATGAATTTTCTTAATCAACCTTGGAATATTATGAGCTAATCCTTCAGCAAAGTATTCGTCCGCATCAAGAAAAATAATCCAATCTCCTTTCGCTAAGGAAATTGCATAATTTTTTGCCGCAGCAAAATCATTTATCCAGGTAAAGCGAAAGACTTTAGCGCCTAAGCTTTCAGCGATTGCGATAGTTTGATCAGTTGAGCCGGTATCAACAACAATTATTTCACCAACAATATCCCGAATACTGCTGATGCATTTAGAAAGGTTTTTTTCTTCATTTTTTACAATCATGCATGCCGACAGTTTCACTTAACCTACTCCTCTTGTTTAGAAGTAAAGGCCAGAGTATATACTCTGGCCTTTATTGATGTATCGAAATTGATTAACGGAGAAGTTGGAGAACACCTTGAGGTTGTTGGTTGGCTTGCGCCAGCATGGCAGTTGCAGCTTGTTGAAGAATGCTGTTCTTCTGAAAGTTCATCATTTCTTTGGCCATGTCTACATCGCGTACGCGTGACTCGGCGGCAGATAAATTCTCGCTGGAAGTACCCAAGTTGTTGATTGTGTGCTCCAAACGATTTTGTTTAGCTCCCATAGTAGCACGTTCATCAGATACCGCCTTGATTGCATCATCAATAGTTTTAATAGCTGCCGTAGAGGTAGCTGCATCCGTGCCCAAATTAATCCCACTCACGGTAAGGGCAGCGGCCTGCATATCACCAAAAGTAATAGTAAGGGTTTCAGCATTATTGGCACCAGTCTGAATGGTGAACGCTCCGGAAGTACCACCTGTTGCATCAAGCAGATGTTGGGTATTGAATTGCGTTCTGGTTGCAATGTTGTCGATTTCTAAAATCAAATCTGCAACTTCGAGTTGGATTTCAGCGCGATCCTCATTTGTATTGGTATCACTTGCTGATTGAACAGCCAATTCACGCATCCGTTGGAGAATGCTATGAGTTTCATTCAGCGCGCCTTCTGCGGTCTGAATCATGGAGATAGCATCTTGTGAGTTACGGCTAGCTTGGTCTAAACCACGGATCTGACCGCGCATTTTTTCGGAGATTGCCAGACCTGCAGCATCGTCACCGGCACGGTTGATGCGGAGACCAGAAGAAAGCTTTTCCAGAGATTTGCTGGATGACATGTTGTTGGTTGTTAATTGACGATAGGTATTCATCGCAGGTAAATTGTGGTTAATAATCATGGTTATATTCCTCCTTGATTTTGATGCCGGGCATCCTTGCCCGTGCATTTAAATAGTATGAGAAGCAGATGGCCTTTCCCTCCGGCCGGTTGAGATTCGGCTGATCCACTGCTCTTCTACCATATATATCGCTGATTGACGGACTATTTCTTAGCCGGGATTTCCGCCGAATATGCTAGTTAAGGGGCAACTAACTTTGTTTTTCACACTATTTCTTGTAATTTTAACTAATGTCGCGAAATCTGGCTAAGAATTATTTTATTTATACCTTTTTCTTTATACCTTCTTATCCAAGAGTATTCCTACATAGTCCTGGATTGCTGCCAGTGTATCGAGTAATTCCTTGGGCGGGAATTCCTTGATAACCTGATGATTCTTATTATTGATAAAACGAACCATCAGTCGTTTGGTTTCTTCGTGCATTTCAAACTGCAGATCCGCGTCGATGGTCTTCATGATCTTGTTCATTTGCTCTGTGAGCTTAGCAACGTCTTCGCGGGTAAGCTCCTCTTTTCCCTGGTCCTCCGATTGAGCTTGATTTCTCCCTGGTTCGGATTTATTAACAGAGGTCGGTTTATTCATCGACAGCTCTTCGGGTATATCGACTGTAACATTTGATGAGTAACTATTCGTATTAAATGAATTTGCCGGAGCCGTCGCTTTAACCATAATCATATCCATCTGACTACACCTTCTTTTCATACTCTTTTACTTAAGTATCGTAAACCAAACACAAAAACTTGAGTATTTTTTGAATAGTAGAAAAAAGAGAGAAATAAGATTAATCCAGTTTCTCTCTTGTATAGGCTTTGAGTAGATTTAGATCCTGTAAATTGGAGGGCATAGCCGCCTCTTGATTCTCTGCTACGATTGCATCATAGATTTCGCCTCGAAATATTTTTATCTCCCTAGGAGCGTCGATGGTTAGGCGAATGCTATCGCCTTTAACACTTACCACAGTTACGATGATATCATCACCGATGACAATGCGTTCCCCTACTTTGCGGGTGAGTGCCAGCATTTTACTCGCCCCCTTCAGAAGCAGCGACAGCTTGGGTATCACTAAATAATTTATGACGGATCGAATATTCACGCTTTTCTATGATGACTTGCCTACCTAGACGTTTTTTAAAATTAATGATGATGGGAGCGAGAAGATTAACGGTCATGTTTCTAACATTTTCTTTCACCGTAGCAATCACAAAGACATGTGGGGGATTCTTTTTAGATATCTCCATTTCTTTGCTCATTTCATCTTCAATTTCAAATTCATAGCCCTTCAGAAAAGCAAAGGGATCTACCAGCAAAAAGCTTAAATTAGGTTCATGAGCAGATTGAAGGAAGGAAAAAGGACTTTCCTCATCATGGGGTAAATGCACAAAAGCTTTCTCGTCGAGAAAGCCGGGAATTCCGTAGGGGAAGTGGATGATTTGCTCCTCTGTCACTTCAAGCTCCCCGAAACGAGTGGACATAATGATCATGAAATTTCCTCCTTCTGACTTACCGCTACACTTTAATATCCACGGTGGAAATCTCCACACGAGGATATTGGGTCACCTGAAAATCCACCTTACCTGGTACATACTCCCCGTTTACCGTACCCCTAACTAGGTTATAGTTGACCTTGCCGCGGATAGCCTCGATCTGAACAGGGCTGACTTCATAGCGAATCGAAGGAGCCGCAATAGGCTCCCAACTAAGCTCGCCTTTCTGCGCAAAGCGTGATTCGAAGGCTAAATCCGCAAAGGCATTAGAGGGATTGGTGATCTGGGCCAAACGATTTCCTTCTGCTACTGTAGCTGCAATTGCCTCTAAGGCCGCTTGCTTCCCCCTATCGAAGTTTTCCTGGGATAATGCTGTCATCGTCTTATGACCTATGGAGTGATAATAATCCGTGCTATCGATGGTCAGTTTCCCTCTAGGTTGGCTAATTTCCAGGCTAGGCGGGGTCGTTTCCATCTCCAGCATGGGTCGCGTGGTTTTTAGGTTCAATTGTGCATTGCGGATAGAATATTCTAGGCGAATCGGATGTGAGGTAATATTAAGTCGGAGCATGGGAATCACCTCTTAACGCATGAAGTCTACAAGTGAAGGCTGGATAATCTTAGCACCGACGGACAAGGCAGCTTGGTAGACGTTTTCCGTAGTTTTGAAATCAACGAGTGTTTTTGCGATATCTGCATAGAGGACGCTAGAGAGCGATTCGTTAAGATTAGCGACTGTAGAATCCAATTGTGTGTAGATGGAGTCGATGCGATTCTGTCTTGCCCCTAGCTGCGCACGGTAATCCACAATGGTGTCAGCTATTCCTTCAAGTGCCCCTATGCTTGATTCAATGGTAGCTACATCAGAAGCGTCTAGAGCCGTGCTTAAGTCCTCTAAAGTGTTAAACATTCCGAAGGTGGTCGGCGGATTGCCCGTAATTCCGAAAAGTTCCCGCCCATTCACAGAAACCTCAATATTTAAGTTGCTACCAACTTGGAATTTCATGACATCATCAGAGCCAAGCCACTCGGTGGCTCCTTTGGGAAAAGGCTCAACATTCGCTGTCCCGCCAAAAACATATTTAGTCCCTACCCGGGTATTTGCAAACTGCTCTAACTGTTCTCTGATCTGAACAATTTCAATGGCTATTTTTTCTCGATCCTCGGTTGTATTAGTCCCATTCACTCCCTGGAGTGCCAGATCTTTCGCCCGTTGGACAATCGCGGTCATCTCACCCAAGGTGTCATCTACAGTGTCCAAATAAGACATTCCTTCTTTGGCGTTGTTTCTCCACTGCTCCACATGGGAGATGCTGCTTTTGTAGCGCAGGGCATTCTCGATTCCCACCGGATCATCTGAAGGGCGTGTTATCCGTCGTCCGGAAGCCAATTGATCTTGAAGCTTATCCATCTGGCCTTGGGCCGATTGGAGATTGCGCAATAGGTTATTCGAGAGCATATTATTAGTAACCCGCACGGGATTCACCTGCTTTCCGGGGATCTTACCCCTCTTGACTCAATATATTTAAATTATCGCGTAATACCCATACCATTGACTATAGTGTTGAGCATATCATCCAGTAAGGTGACCACTCGCGCGGCTGCCGAATAACTCTTTTGAAAGCGCACAAGATTGGTCATTTCCTCATCCAGAGATACTCCTGACAAAGATTCCCGCTGATTAAACATATGGTTTACGAGAACGGCCTGCCCCTCGGCCATACGAGTAGCTTGCTGAACATCTACTCCCAGCTCGGATATGGACGAACCGTAATAATCCCCGAAAGATGATGCATCTACTGAAGGAGTAGGAGCTGTAACAATCGGGAGCCCAGTTCCAGGGTCAGTCAAGTTCATAAGGCCCGTCCAACCCGAGGATAATGATGAAATGGCTTGAGCTATTTCTCCATTTCCATAGGACCCAACTTTAACAGTCCCATCAAAAGTCACTTTCCCTGTAGCTACTTTCCACGGATCACTTACTAGATTAACATTCACTTTAATGTTGTCAGCTGAGATCGGACTGACGATATCCGTAGATGTAAAGAAATCTTCTCCACTATTTCCATTTTTATCTATACCAGTCTTGTGAATAGCATTTACAGCAGTAGCAATTCCTGCTGCTAAATCATTATATTTTTGCCTCAGATAGGAAAGGTAAGCATTGTCCTTAGTTTCATCATCAATGGTATCACCATCTAAATCCAAATTATAACCAGATCCACGCAATAAGAGATCAGACTGCAGTTTCCCCACCTTATCGCCTAAGTTCACTGTGTTTTCAGCTAAGTAAGGGTGTCCGGCGGCCCATTTCACCTCTGCAAAGGGGAGTCCAGTCGCATCTGCGGGGGTTGGCTCCTCTAATTGATAAGCAGTAGTATCATCAACGAGAATATTATTCACAGTCTTATCATCACCAATATATACTTTAAAGACATTGACCTCACGATCCTTGAAGGTGGCGTCACGGCTTTCTACAACGCGCACATTCACCAGCTGTGAGAGTTCATCCACAAGGGTATCCCGCTTGTCTCTTAGATCATTGGGGTTGTCTCCTGCTACTTCCGCTCGTTTGATCTGGAAATTCAGTTCCTGAATCTGTTTAGCTGAGACATTGATTTGATTAATCTGAACACGGACACTGGAATCTAGGCCCTTCTGCATTTCAGTAATCTGCTGGTCGATATGGTGCAATGTATCGGCAAGAGTGGCCGCTCGTTCTAAGAGGACAGACCGAGAACCCAGATTCTCCGGGTTCTTGGATAATTCACTCCAGGCGTTCCAGAACTTGTCCATATCATTGCTGAAGCTATTGTCATCGGGTTCATTGAGAAGCCCTTCGACTTTATTTAAGTTATCTTGTCGGGCTGACCAGTATGATTGCTTGGTATTTTCCCAGCGATATTGCCTGTCTACGAAAATATCTCGTGCCCGCTCGATGCCCTGTACTGTTACACCTGTACCTACACTCAGGTTATGTCCCATGCTAGGGATACTGCTGGGTATGGTGGCTTGAAGGTTGACGACTTGTCGGGTATAACCCTTACTATTGGCATTGGCAATATTGTGCCCTGTTGTATCCAAGGCGGTCTGTTGGGATTCTAAGGCCCGCCGTGCAAGCTCTAATCCTGAAAATGTGGAGCGCATAAGAATCCTCCTCTAAATGCTTCGATCTAAAAAGTGAACATTGCTTTTCGGTTCATTTTCCTTGCCCCCAGGACGGACATAAGTGCTGCCACTGGGTTGAGCTGTCATTAGGCCGAGAGTTAAATCAATGACTTTGATCGCTTGTTTTAAAAGCTGAGTGTTCAATTCATTGACTTCACGTAAATTAGCAAGCACATTATCCAGTTCCGTCTTAACCCCTGTCAATTCTGGAAAACGCTCTGCTAATTCACTTAAGGTTATATTTTCAGGAGCTTTGCCTAACTCCTTAGCCATCTGCTCCGCCCACAGAAGACGTTCCTTTTCCAAACGGGAGGCTTCGATAATAAGCTGCTCTTCTCGAACAGTTGCTGCTTCAATCTCATGGAGGTTATTGTTCACCAGTGCCTGTTGCTTGTATTCTGCGAACATCTTAAGCTCCTCATAAAGAGCCGCCTGTCGTTTTAGATTATCATTGAGTTGTTTGATCTCAGGCACAGTGCAACCTCCTTATATCATCCGGTCTCCTTACTCGCCATCCAACAGCTTAGCTGCGATGGCTTGAGCATCGATCCTGAATTCCCCTTGATTGATTCGCTCGGTTATTTCACGAATCCGATCTTCTCGAACCTCTGGCATTTCCTTGATCTTCTGCAGAAGGTTCTGGTAAACCTGTCCTTTGTCCGAAACCTTCATGCCATCTTGCTCAAGACCGGGCACGGCAACCCTTCTACTAACGGCTGCTACTCGGTTCGTCGCTTGAACACTGCCGATTGAGGACATCGATGTTCCATCAATTTTCATACGAATCCACTCCCGTACACATTATCTTATTTCTATTATCGGCATTCTCCTCAAAAACATAAGGGATTATTATCGTAAAATATCTAATTTATCATCGATATTTCTCTGTTTTTCTCTGATTAACGCGTTCTTTCCTCGGCAAAAGAAGTTTTTTGTGTTAGTGCTAGTCCCTTATCTCATTTTCCTATATAATCAATAGAGTATGAAACCTACTTTAGCATAGTTGCCTGAGATTGGGGCTTAAGACCTATAAAGTTTTATGAACTTTTTTACGATAAAACTATATGATCTCATTCTTTATTCAGCCCATGAAATCTAGCGCAAAGGAGGTGGCCGGGCAGCCGGCCGTTACACAATGGACATTACAACAATTCTCGGGATACTGATTGGTTTTGGTGCATTAATCATAGGTTTTCTTCTTGAAGGTGGCCATCTAAACTCCCTTTTCCTACTGCCTCCAGCTATAATCGTTTTTGGCGGCACCTTTGGGGCAGTCTTTGCTAGTTTTCCATTGAAGGAAATGAAAAAATTCACTACCTGGATTAAAATAGCCTTCACCGAAAAAACCTACGGCACCGCAGAGGCATACGACATTCTGATTCGTTTCGCTGAGAAAGCACGTCGGGAAGGACTGCTCAGTCTCGAACAGGAGTTAGAAACGGTTGAAGATCGTTTTACACGCCAAGGAATGCAGCTGGTCATCGACGGTACAGATCCGGACATTACTCGCGAGATTCTTGAATCTGATATCGCCGTGATGGAAAAACGTCACAAAGTGGGAATTTCCGTTTTTGAAGCCGCCGGGGGGTATAGCCCGACTCTCGGAATTATCGGAACGGTAATGGGCCTTGTGCACGTTTTGGGGAATTTGTCAGACCCCGAAGCCCTCTCTAAATCCATCGCCGGAGCGTTTTTAGCAACTCTCTACGGTGTAGCCTTTGCCAATCTTCTCTACCTTCCCATCGCTACAAAGCTGAAGCAAAAAGATAGGTTCGAAGTGGCTGCCATGGAAATGGTGATGGATGGAATCCTCTCCATTCAAGCAGGCGAAAACCCCTCTATCCTTAAAGAGAAGCTCAAGACTCACCTCGGGAATATGTCTGAGCCCGTACAGGCTCCTCGTGAAGAATCAAGATCACTGGATTATTAATTAATGAACTTAAAGCAGAGAATTTAGGTGAGATAATGGCAAGAAAACGTGGTGGAGAACCCGAAAAAGATAATTCAGAACGTTGGCTTCTTACATACTCCGACCTTATCACCTTACTCATGATTTTCTTCGTGGTGATGTACTCCATGAGCAAGGTCGATGCCGATAAATTCCAAGCCATGGCTGAGTCCCTCAGCATTACCTTGGGAGGAGCCTCTACAGCCCAAGTCGAGATTGGAACTTCTCCCGCGGGACCGAACCTAATAGAGACGTATCCTACCAAGACACCCGAACCTTCCGGGGATACCCTAGAAGAAGGAAAGGGTGCAGGTACCGGCAATGCGGATATCGAGAATATGACGATCGAATCAATCAAGCAGAAGCTTGATAAATTCGCCTTCGATAATCAGATCGAAACCAAGCTGGTCTCCTCTATTGAAGAAAGAGGTTTGGTCATCAGCATCCAAGATACACTCCTTTTCGAGAGCGGCGCAGCGGTCATTACCCCCCGAGCACGCGAAATCCTCGAAAAAATCAATAACGTTCTGGCCTCCGCACCCAACTACATCAAAGTCGAAGGACACACAGATGACCTTCCCATTAATACCGACCGTTTCCCTAGCAACTGGGAGCTATCTGTTTTACGGGCAACCAATGTCCTCCATATCATGCAAGAAAGAATTCCCGCCGAGCAGCTTTCTGCTACAGGCTACGGGGAATTTCGCCCTGTCACCACCAACGATAGCGAAGTCAACCGCGCCAGAAACCGTCGCGTCGACCTCGTCATACTTCGCTCCAAATACGACTTAACGGAGCCGGGACAGTCCCTAGAAGCCGATCCAACTTCAGGCACTCCCCCAACCCCGTTAAATAATCAGTAACTCAACAATTAGTCTGGCAAACTTACTGAGTTATCGTTATAGTAGAGTATATAGTTATAGTAGAGTATATAGTAGAGTAATATAATAAGACCTTAAGCGAATAAGTCCCTAAGCTAATAAGAATTACCAAAATAAAAGGGTAGATCCTAAAGTTGCTTTAGAGTTTACCCTATAATCCCAAGAGTCTACCCTGAAGTTACTTTAGAGTCTACCCAAGGATTTTGTTATACAAAAGTGAACGCCTTCTAAGCGAGCGGAGACCAATCTTCGCGAAAAGCACACTGCGGAGTCTGGTTGGAAACAGGACGTTTCCAACCCGCTAGAGAGCCAAGGATGGCGATTTAGCGGGGGACCAGACGGAGCAGAGTGCTTGAGCGTTAGATTGGTCCGCGCAGCTTACTGAGTGAACGGTGTAAAACAAAATCCTGGAGACAACTCTTGCAAAAAAACAACCTAATAAGCCAGCTTCTTGACCGCTCGATAAACAATATCCGTAGCCAACTCGACTTGCTCAATCTTCACATTCCCCAGCGAATCCTGTGGCGTATGATTATTCACCAGCCACTCCCGAGCCAAGAGGGTCACCGCAGGAATGCCCGCTTGGGCAAAGCTCATCTGGTCACTGTTATGCCCACCGCGATCCACCTGCATGGCACTGGCGCCGGCATCTGCTGCTGCCTGATGAACCGCCTGGCAGGCGATATCCGTGGTGTTTTCAGTCCAGAGACCAAAGTTGCCGATCATGCCATTTCCTACAGTATCGACGTTCACGACCGCTTTAATTCTCTCCAGAGGCACAGTGGGATACGCTACAAATGTCTTAGAGCCTAAGAAACCCAGCTCTTCTGCACTCCAGAAGGCAAAGACAACGGTCTTGCGGGGTGTCTCCTTCTCCCGAACCAGACGACGGATGACATCGAGAACGCAGGCTACTCCGGAGGCATTATCATTGGCTCCCGGATAGATCTTACCTTCATAGACTCCCAAGTGGTCATAATGAGCAGATAAGACTATAATCTCTTTTTCTGTCTTTCCCATCAGGCCACCCAGCAGGTTCAAACTCGGAGCACGCAACATTTGAGTATTACCAACAGAGAAGGTTAAACGACTACCGACAGATTCCTCCTTGACCTCCGGGATAGTAAAGGCTTGGGCATAGCTCCGTTCTTGGTCTCCTAAGGGTTTCAAGCCAAGCAAACTCATTTCCCGTGACAGATACTGGGAAGCGCGACCTTCGCCTGCCGCACCTGCGCGCCGTCCTTCCATCTCGCCTGAACTTAGAGCAAGAATATCATCTATAGCCGTTCTGCTTAAGCTCTCAGACTGGAAATACTCATTAATAGTTTGGGCTTCCGGCGGGATGAGATAGAGCTTAGCACGAGGCTGTGCCAGCAAAGGCTCCACAACCGATTTTACTTTGTAGCCTACCCCGGTCCACGGTAAGGCCATGGCCCCGAGACCAAGGAGTATTTTCAAAAATACCCGTCTTGTTTGCATGAACAACGTCCTTTCAAGTCCATTACAGGGGGAATTAAGATGCCGCTACGAATTAACGGGTCTCAACAAACAGAGTCCCTCACCCGCTCCTCTGGCTCATCTCCAAAGGGAGATCTTGATTTCAACAAGGTCCTCACTCAGACTCGGAAGTTACAAAGCCAGGAGCTTCAGGAATTCTTAACTCGTCTTGAGAAAAAGGGACAACAGCTCGCTGAGAGCTTCTCCCTGCGTGACCTAACCGATTTTAAAGACATGGTCAAATCCTTTTTGCGTTCGACCTTTGGTCAAAGTCGTCAGGTCTCAGAAGAATCCTTTTGGGATTTTCAAGGACGACCCAAGATACTTTCCCGGATCAGCGAAATTGATAAGGCCCTTGAAGAACTCGGACAAAAGGTGCTGGATACCCAGGCCAAGCCTCTAGAAATTCTAACACAAGTCGACGAAATACGCGGCCTGATAATCGACCTAATGGGATGATTCACATTAAATATTATTCATGAAAGAGGTGCCACTATGGCTAACCTAGAGAACACTACCTATGAATGGTTTGTTAAGGCATTCCACCCGAAAAGCGGGTTGGATCTAAACTTTTATAAGCAAAATCAAATGGAGCGACGTATTAACAGCTTTATGTCCTCCCGTGGCTATAAAAATTATCCTGAATTCATTAAGGCGCTTGATCTGGATAAAGATCTCTACGACGCCTTTTTTAAGCATTTAACGATCAATGTCACCCAGTTCTTCCGAGATACCAACCAATGGAAGACTCTGCGCGAAGAGATTCTCCCCAAGCTCCTAGAAAAGAAGGCACCTATAAAAATCTGGAGTGCCGGTTGCTCGAGTGGTCAAGAGCCCTATTCCATGGCTATCACCTTAATGGAATATTTCCCTCAAGCTCGCTTCACGATCTTAGCTAGCGATATCGATGTCAATGTGCTTGAACAAGCGAAAAAAGGAATCTACAAAGAAGCTGATTTTGCGAGCACGGCACCTGAGCTTATTCCGAAGTATTTTACCCCTGTGGACGGAGGCTACCAAATTAAGGACCAGGTCAAACGGGCGGTAACCTTTCAGAAGCAAAATCTCCTCACTGACCGCTTTGATTCTGGATTTGATTTGCTCGCCTGTCGCAATGTAGTGATCTACTTTACAGAAGATGCTAAGGATATGCTTTATCGCAAGTTTGCTGATTCCTTAAATCCGGGAGGGATTCTTTTTACAGGGAGCACCGAGCATCTTTTTGGAATGAGTCATTTGGGCTTTAAACTCGTCTCCTCTTTCTTTTACCAAAAGCAGCCCTAATCGTCAATAGCTTCTTTCATCTTTTAAAGAATCGTTCGCTTTTAATCGACTTTTTACACGCTTATTTACTACCATTCTTTCATCCAACCCGGGAATCGAGCAAGCCAAGCGGGTACCCGGGTATATTTTGTCGGATATTTCACTTTCAAATCTCTTTAGATTTTGTTAAACTTAAGTTAACATTCACTTAAGAATACTAGGTCAAGCGGCTAACTAAAACTAAGAGGAAGGTGGGATTTCTATTGTACTTCCACGATAATCTTATCATCTGTTATGTCCAAGACCCCAGCTGTGATCGTTTTCTCTTCCAGCTGGCCGGTGGAGAGGTATGTGAGGTAAGCAAGGAGGTGTTCTTTGCCCAATGGCAAGAGTACCGTGACTTCGAGGCAGCACGTGCTCTGGAAGAAGGTGTAGCTTATCGTCCACTGCCTGTGAACATGTCCTTCACCTGCAACATTAAATGTCTGCCCATCAATATGAATCAGAGGCGCAAACGTAAATCGGCTTATTTAATGCAACAGCCCATGCTTGCCCATGGCTAATGTATAGGAAAGAGCTGAAAACGGATGCGTCTTTTGTTTTATACAAAAAAGGGACTTACCTAGTCCCTTTTTTGTGTGTCATATTCTATTGTAGATCTTATTCAGTTATTATTCTGTTCTTATTCAGTTGTTCTCGTTCTTTCTGAATGCCATTAGGATGTGGGATTGGATTGTTGGTATGCAGCTACCAACTCATCCACGTGATATGTCATCCCTTTGCCTTTGTACTCCAGCGAAACCTGCTGGGCTGCGGGATTGTATCCAATATACTTCATCCCCAACTGTTTTGCCATGTTTGCCAGTTCAATACGCGCGCCTCGTCCTAAGTCTTGAAATTTCATTGTGCACACGCCCCTTATACCATTTTCTCTCTCTATAAGGTATAGGAAACTTGCTCGATGTGGAATTTTGACTCCACCTCAAGCTTAGTTGACTTATCCAGGGACTTAGAGCCACTTACTCTATTCAGGAAGCGGTAATTTAGTGGCGGTTAGTCATCGGACAAATCTCGGGTATCTGGAGTACTGTATTCAGTTTTCGAGTCTTCTAAGAAAGACAACCTGCGGCACAGCAAAGTGCTTTTGTTAACACTTTGTTAACCGGATGTTAAGATAATCATATCCTATTCACCCTCGTGTTGCAACTTGCTTTTCTCCACGAGTAAATCTTAATCTTTTGCTTGTCTGACGACATCGATGACGGTTCCATCACGATATTCTACCACAGCCACGACGCGGTCCGTAAATTCTATCGTCTCCGGTACGCCGGTTAAACTCTCGGATATTTCTTTTAGTTCTTCTATAGTAATAATTGGCAAATCACTGTCTTTTAGTTTTTCCAGAAGATCTTTGCGGCGCGGGTTAATAGCAATTCCACGCTCCGTAACTAGAACATCAATCGTTTCCCCCGGTGTCGTCACGGTGGTGACCCGATCCTTAATAACCGGCAGCCGTCCTTTGGTGAGGCTGGTCACGATAATCGCGATCTTCGAGCCTGCCGCAGTATCATTATGCCCTCCGGAAGCTCCCATGATGACGCCATCAGAACCGGTTACTACATTGACATTAAAGTCTGTGTCGATTTCTGTGGCTCCCAATATCATGACATCCAGGTTGTTGACAATGGCCCCTTTATCATGAGGGTTACCGTAGAGGGAACCGGACATCGCTTGGTGGCGAGGATTTTCGCGGTAAGAGGCTACGGCTTTTAAGTCGAAGCACTGAACATCAAAAAGATTTCTAAACAGCCCTTCATTAAGCATATCTACGATATAGCCAGTGATGCCACCGGCAGCAAAGCTTCCCACCACATTCTTTTCCTTCATATACTTACGTACTTCGGCAGCAACGGCTAAGGATGTACCACCGGCACCGGTTTGGAAGGACATCTCGTTTTGGATATAGCCCGCTTCATTGATCAATTGGGCAGCCATCTTGGCAATGCGCAGGCCCACGGGATCCTTAGTGACTGTAAGAGTTCCGGAAACAATACCATTGGGATCACCAATCGAGTCCACTTGAACTACATAATCGACGAAGTCCTGAGTGATTTCAATGGGGCAAGCCGGATAAGGAGCGAGGTGATCGGTAACCGCCACTACTTTATCCGCAAAAAAAGCATCCGCAACTGCATAGGATAGGGTACCACAAGCTGCAGGGCCCCCTACTCCGTTGACATTGCCATAGGCATCGGCCGTGGGTGCAGCGATAAATGCCACATCCACATGCAAATCGCCGCTTTCAATGGCCCGCGGACGTCCTCCGTGGCTCATGAATACGGCAGGATGCTTCAAGAGGCCTTGGGAAATGGCTTTCGCCACAGGTCCCGGGGAAATATAGTTCACGGAAATCTTGGTAACGATCCCCTTTTTCATATAATCCACAAGTGGCTCGTGGATAGGGAAAATCCCAGTGGCGGCTACGTGAATGTCTTTGTAGCCCCGCTGAGCGACAACAGCCATCACTTGATTGAGAACATAATCCCCATTTCTCAGGTGGTGATGGAAGGCTAGGGTCATCCCATCTTTTAGGCCCACTTTGTCTAAGGCTTCTTCGATATTAGCCAAAAGCTTTTTCTCGCCCGGCTTAACCGAACGGAGGGTTACAGAGGCTTTCGCTCTCTGTCCGTAATTGGCAAAGGCCCCCATGAAAGGTTTAACCTCACCGTATCCTTCTATATAATCTGGAATCTCTCTTCCAAGTATATTCTTCATGGTACTTCTTTCATCCCTTTCCTAAATCGTGATTTATTGAAAAATGGCATTGAGTGTATCGACTTGGCGACCATCTAAGGCTAGTTTCCCGGTAAAGCCCAGTCTTTTTGCTGCCGAAGCGTCATTGGCCAAGCCTTCGTAATCATTACCGTCTAAAAATATGGTGTCGATAGCGTCAATTCCGGCGGCTCGGCAGGCGATGCCAACCCGGCCACGCACATAGTAGAGCTCTGCTCCCTCTTTTGTCCTTTGAGTACCGAACTCCGCCATGAGTCCTTCCCCATTAAACCACAACCCGGTCACCCGAGGTGAAGAGGATATGAGCTGATTAATACGTTCTATGCCTGAAGCGGTTTCCAAAACAGGAATGATCTCGATGGATCCCTCTGGAAACCCTTCCTCTTTTTCAATTTTAGTTAGCAGACCTTCTGCTTGTTTAATCACTTGCTCGCTAGCCTTAGGGATAATGAGAGCACCTGGCTTTACTCGGGCAATACGATCCACGTCTTTTTGTCCCTCTTCCGTATCGAGAGGATTCACTCGTACCATCACTTCTACCTGAGAATAGTCTAAGAAGCTCAAGGCTTCTCTCACCAAGTTACGGGCACTAGCCTTGTCTGGAGCTGCTACCCGCTCTTCTAAATCAAAAATCACCACATCCGGATCGAACACAGGTGCATCTTGAATGTGCTTAGGATTGTTACCGGATATAATCAAAAGACTTCTTCTTAGCCTTTTCATATAAAAAACGACTCCCTTCTTTTCTCCTTAGCAATAAATAAAACAGTGTTTCAAAACCATTCTGTAAAACTCTTGCCGTATAGCTTTGTCCTAGACAAGGGCTCTCTCCAAGGCAGTTTGAACACGAGCTCGAATGGTGTAGTTCAAGGCTCCTTTATCCTGGACTTTAACGGTGACGTCTTCTGCACCCATTTCCGCGACTTGGTCTTTGACTACTTGCTCAATTTGTTTGCCAAATTGTTTGAGGATAACGCGTTTGGTCTCCAACTGAACTTGAACTCCGCCTTTTTCATTAGGCGCTACGGTTACAAGCACGTCATTGGATTCTAAGGCTCCTGCTTGCGCTGTTTTACTGATCTTCATAAAATTCCCTCCTTAATTCTAAAATATTTTAACAGAAATTCTGCCACTATTGGCTTATTTCCGCTTTTAGCTATGGACCCTTATTCTCGACAGCAGATTATCTAGCTTATATTTAATAGGGTTGCTTAATCTCAACAATTTATGCTGATAAAAACCTACTATCCTTTTTAGTTTAACCCTATATTTCCTTCTTTGACAATAGGATTACATTATGTTGCAAAAGTATGAAAATTCGCTCGTACTAAGAAAAAGATTTGCAGAGACAATCACCTGTTAATCGATTATAATTCAGTTAGCTGCCTATTAAGCTAGGATTAGACTTATCTCACATTCATAAGGAGGTGTCTTTGTTGAGTATTTTTGAAGCTCTGATGTTGGTATGTTTCGGGGCCGCCTGGCCCTTTTCTATTTATAAGTCTTATGTATCCCGTTCCGTGGAAGGCAAAAGTGCCTTCTTCCTGATCATTATTTTAATAGGCTATGTTGCTGGTATCCTCCATAAGCTCTTCTTCCAATATGATTTAGTTATCTTCCTCTATGTCTTGAATCTCATCATGGTGTCGACTGATTTTATGCTCTACCTGCGCAATCGCCGCCTGGCTAAAACTCATCAACAGATTTCCTAATCCTCCACCAAATCGCCGATAGCAAAAGATAGAACAGGACACGATAATCATAGAAAAATATTAATGGGAGTGACTTAGCTTGAGTGAAAATAAAAGCGAATTGGAAGAACGTCTTATGGTCGGTTTACACGGAGCCCCCGAACTCAAGCTGGGTGAGAAGCTTGAACATCTTGGGGTATTTCGGGAACGTATTTTGAAATTGCTGACCAAGGACCAAGTTGACGATAAACAGGTTTACCCGGAAATAGAGGAGGCACTGAAAGACCCACGGTCTACCCGCCTTCTCCTCAATGGGGATTTAGCCTTCGATTTTCGCGCCAAATATATAAAAATTGCTCGCCAATACAATAAACCTTATACAGTGGTCAACGACCCGAAGTTAAAAGGAGAAGTCGGCCTTGTGGTGGCTTCTGATCAGGCGGTGGATGTCGAGCAGGTCGAGGTCGAATAGATTGGGTTATTTGAAGACAAAAAAAGAGCTGCAAAATGCAACTCTACATAAGAAACTGAAGATCAGGCGAAGCCAATCTATAAGCCGGGTTCTGTTCCTTCCTTTCAGAAGGTGATGATCATCTATCTAGGACCGCTGTTACCAACGGCCTCAAGCGACCTTACCCGGAGACAAAAACGGGCCGTTTTATAGTCTCCCTATTCAGTCTTGCTCCAAGTGGGGTTTGCAGGGCCAACCTGTCACCAGGCTGCCGGTGAGCTCTTACCTCGCCTTTCCACCCTTACCTACTCGAAAGTCAGTCCAAGGACCAACCTCCGCTATCGGCGGTATATCTCTGTTGCACTGTCCTTAGGATTCCTCCTACTGGGCGTTACCCAGCACCTTGCCCTATGGAGCCCGGACTTTCCTCAGAAGCAACCTTTCGGTTTCTGCTTCCGCGACCATCTGATTGACTTCGCTTAACTATATTACTTCATTCTACTCTTTTGGTCAAATTGTTTAATATGGCTCTATTTCCAATCTAATTAACTTTTTCTAGATCTTTCTGCAGTTCTTCCATCTCTGCATCGATATCCATAAGGGATGTAATTAATTTTGCTTTATTATCTATGCCGCCTTGAGACAACTTCATGATGATACGATCACGCTCTTGACTTAGAATTTCAGTACGACTCATAAATTATTCCTCCTTATAATAAATGAAATTCAAGTGGACTGCACTTAAATTCAATGTAATTAAAGTGAATTTTCACTCTCTATTAGTTTAACAGAGTTTTGAATTCTAATCCGTGATTCAAATCACGAGATTCGTTTTCTTCAAAGAACGAGTGTTAAAATGAAATCATTCAATTCTCACTCTAAATATCGCTTCCTTCGACATTATTCTACCGTCAAAAATCATATTTGTCAATAATTTTCTGATTTTTCTATAAATTGCTTAGCTTTGCTCAAATACGAAAAGGGCTATGGCAACTACTTATACAGAGCAGTTGCTATACCCCTTTTGCTTGACTAACCGTGATTTATAGCGACTTCCAAGGACTTTTCATTCTTTGGCTTATTAGCACTTCTACTCCATTTAGGGCTTTTTCGCCACTTAGATATTCAGCAAGGGACTGTACCATGGGGACTTCACCCCAGAAATGTCCCATATCGATGATGGATAACCCTGCCTCCAGAGCATCTAGGGCTTCATGATGATCCACATCGCCTGTAATCAGAAGATCCACTCCATTAAAGAGAGCCTTAGGGATAAAGCTACCACCGCTGCCATTGACGATAGCCACTTTGCGAATGAGCCCTTGAGGGTCTCCCGCTAAACGTAAAATAGGTTCTTCGTCTAGGTTTGTAGGAGCAAGCTTCTTCAACTCTACGGTCACCTGGTTTGCTATGCTTTCCAAACTCACCGGCTCCTTGAGATATCCCTTCACCCCATAGCCCCGAGCCACACCTGTATTATAAAGTGGTATCAAGTCATATGCAGGCTCTTCGTAGGGATGAGATTTTCTCAAGGCTTTCAAGGAACGCTCGATAAGTCCTTCTGATAGTATGCTCTCCAGTCGGATCTCCTCAACGCGGGTCAATTCTCCAATCTCACCCAGAGTAGGATGTGCACCTGCCAAGGGGCGAAACATCCCTGTTCCTTCCCCTGCAAAAAAACAGTCGGAGTACTCAGCGGCATGGGGGCCATCGGTTATACCAGCTCCTACCCCTGCTTGAGCAAGAGCTTGACGAACCAGCTCCACATGAGTTTGGGGAACATAAGTAACGAGCTTTAAAAGCTTTTCACTATTTGTAACTCGCAAATACTCCATCTTATCCAGAGCTAAAGCCTTACCCAAGCTTTGGCTGGAGGAGTAGGCCGATTGATCCAAATTGGTATGGGCAGCATAATAAGCAATCCCGGCCTGAATCAGTTTAAGAGGCAAGTGTGCTCCTTGATTATCTGAACGTAAGTTCTTAAGGGGCCGGAACATGATCGGGTGATGGGCGATAATCATCTGGACATCCTTTTGGATAGCCTCTTCGATAATTTCTGGAGTAAGATCTAATGTCATTAGAACTCTGTCGACGGAGGATGAGAAGCCGCCCACCAACAAGCCCACATTGTCCCACTCTTCAGCCCACCCTTTGGGGGCAATTTTTTCGATGGTTTGCGCAATTACACCGACTGAAACAGACATGTTTCCATCTCCTCCAACACCCTGATGCTCAGGTTATACTCATCGATTCGCTTTTGCACTTTTTCTTGGGCTGATTTTTTCATCTCACCAATGGTCCGATGTAAATTTCGTTTTTGCTCATGAAGCAGAACCCGCAGCTCTTCTTGGGGGTCTTCGAGACTCAGGGGGCCAAATTCCCAAATCCACTTCCTGATTAGGCTCTCGGTAAGCTCTTGGACTTGCTCTTGCTCTTGCAGACTTTCCGGGGAGGTTACAGCTACGTGAAGCTTCCTGAGGCACTTCTCTACCATTCTCTGCAATTCCTCCCCAGTGTACCCTGCACGACGGGAGAAATGCATGACAATGTAGACACGTCCTTCTTCTGCTACATAGCGTTCCTGTATCAGCTTCCAGCCCTCTTGAAGCAAGGTTAAGCGAACTTTGCCTTCTGCCCCCTGAGGCTGCAAAACAAGGTCCTTAATCCGGGACATCACCAACCCCTGGGCGGCGAAAATTTCCAACATCGTGTTCCCACCCATCCCCGCTAAGGTCAGGGTATCCACCTCCCCCGGCTGAATCGGTGCTAGCCCATCTCCATAGCGCACGTCAATAACCGAGTTTAAACCACGCTCTTTGATGGCCGCACAGGCCGAGCGATACGGTCCTTCGTGGACATCCACAGCAACAGCCTTCTTTATTCTCCTACTTTCCCAAAGGTAGATGGGTAGATAGGCATGGTCTGTGCCAATATCACCTAGTTGCGATCCCTCAGGCACAAATTTAGCCACCATTTGTAGACGTGGACCAATACTCACCGAAACTGTCATAGGAAATCCCCTTCCGTGAAAAAATAGCGAGATGTGTATACACATCTCGCTACATTCATTCTAAGTGGTGACCCGTACGGGATTCGAACCCGTGTTACCGCCGTGAAAGGGCGGTGTCTTAGGCCGCTTGACCAACGGGCCGTTATCGATGTACGATGTTCGGAATTCGATGTTCGACATAAAGCGTTGCTCTGCGTCTCTCCTTCGAACCTCGCACTTCGTGCCTCGAATTACGCAAATGGTGGGCCCACCAGGATTCGAACCTGGGACCAACCGGTTATGAGCCGGGGGCTCTACCGCTGAGCTATAGGCCCAAAAAAAATGGCTCCCCGAGTAGGATTCGAACCTACAACCTACCGGTTAACAGCCGGTTGCTCCACCATTGAGCTATCGAGGAATGCTCTTCGCAGGGTTTATTATACGAGATTCGTATTTACTAGTCAAGCTTTAGGGATAAATTTTAATTTTAAACTTTATCCCTAGCTCAATCAAACTGATGAACTAATCCTATATTTTCCTAAAGCAGCTCTTATTCTAGGTAATCCTTAAGCTTTTTGCTCCGACTGGGATGGCGAAGCTTCCGTAGTGCCTTTGCTTCAATCTGACGAATCCGTTCGCGGGTCACGCCAAATTCTTGACCAACCTCTTCTAAGGTACGGGTGCGGCCATCATCTAAACCAAAGCGTAGACGTAATACCTTCTCCTCACGAGGAGTAAGTGTTTCTAAGACCTCTTCCAGCTGTTCCTTCAAGAGGATGAAGGACGCTGCTTCAGAGGGCGCCGGAGCATCCTCATCAGGGATAAAGTCCCCTAAGTGAGAGTCTTCCTCTTCCCCGATCGGAGTCTCAAGGGATACTGGCTCTTGAGCAATTTTCATAATTTCCCGCACACGCTCTACGGAGATATCCATTTGGGTAGCGATTTCCTCAGGGGTTGGTTCGCGCCCTAATTCTTGGAGGAGCTGACGGGAGACACGGATAAGTTTATTAATGGTCTCTACCATATGCACGGGAATCCGAATCGTGCGGGCTTGGTCTGCGATCGCCCGAGTGATCGCTTGACGAATCCACCAGGTAGCATAGGTAGAGAATTTAAAGCCTTTAACATAATCAAATTTTTCTACTGCTTTAATTAGACCAAGATTACCTTCCTGAATTAAATCCAGGAATAACATACCTCGACCTACATAACGTTTGGCAATACTGACAACCAGACGCAGATTAGCTTCTGCTAAACGGCGTTTGGCGCTTTCGTCTCCTTGCTCCATCCGTTTGGCCAGCTCAATCTCTTCCTCAGCGGAAAGAAGGGGCACTCGACCAATCTCCTTCAGGTACATACGGACTGGATCATCAATCCCCACACCTTCAGGAATAGAAAGGTCCACATCAACCTCTTCTTCTACCTCATCCTCATCCGCATCGTCATCTGCTATTGTATCATTGACCTTGACTAAGGCTTCGACTTCACCCGCTTCATTGACGACGTCTATTCCCATTTTGCCAAGTTGTTCGTACACATCGTCAATTTGATCGGCGGTGAGCTCAATTCCTTGGAGGGCATCCATGATCTCCCGGTAGGTTAAAGAACCCTTCTTTTTGCCTTGTAATATCAGTTCTTTCACCGCATCGAGCTTCAATTGATTAACGCTCATGGATTCCCCTCCTTCCTGAGGTTCTTTTTTGTTTGTGCTCATGACCTTAGTTTTCGCCACTTCTCAACCGCTCTCCTATCTCCTTTAACAGGGCAAAAGCGCCTGCCAAATCGCCGGATTTTTCTAAGTCCACCATGCGAGCCTGAAGCTCTTCCACTGTTTCTTCCTCTTTTTGCGAATGTATCTGTTTCAGACAGTCTTGAAAAAGCCGTTCCGGATTGGCTAAGTCTATCTCCTCGAGCATGAGTTGTGCAGCCTTGCTTAGCAAGGCATCGTCATCCATGTTCGATAGAGCCCCTTTTCCCAGATTAGGTGCTTTTTCAATATGATTGAATATCTGTTGATGATAGGGTACTTTCCAAAATCCCGCTTCGAGGTGTGTCTTCAATTCGGAAAGGGGAATCAGCTGTTCAAGCAAAAGACGTAAGAGAATTCGCTCTGCTCGATACGCCCCGTCAGAGACTGACACTCCATTTGATGATGGATTTGCACACCTATTGATATTATCCCTGTTTTTTACAGAAATATCCTGTTTCTGCCTTAATTTTTCCTTCTCAGCCGTCTTTTTCGCAGTTTTTTGATCGAATCCGGCGATTTCCTCTTGGACCTTATCTAGCGTTAGACTAAGCTCCAGACTTAGAAACCGTTCATACCCTTCTCGTTCGACCGGGCTCTGTACCTTCACAATATCGGGTGCTAATTCTCGGACTAATTCCGCCTTCTCCGGGGCTGATTCTGGGGGGGTGGTTTTGATCAAAACATGATATTTAAATTGAATATAAGGCTCTGCTTGGGCGAGAGCTTTATTAAATTCTTCTACTCCGAAGGTTTTTAAGTATTCATCCGGGTCCTTAGCTCCGCTGAGACTTAAGACGTCTACGCGAAAGCCCATATCCCGCAATATTTCTCCGGCTCGTAGGGTTGCCTGAATTCCTGCCTGATCCGCATCGTAGACGATCACCACTCGTCCAGTATAGCGGCGAATCAGTTTTGCCTGATCACGAGTTAAAGCTGTTCCTAATGAAGCTACTGCGTTCTTGAAACCTGCTTTTTGCAAGGCGATAATATCCATATAACCTTCTGCCAACAATGCGAATCCTCGCTCGCGGATTCCTTGATGGGCTCGGTGCATACCATATAAATGATGTCCCTTGTTAAAAAAAGCAGTCTCAGGTGAGTTTAAATATTTGGGGGTTGAATTATCTAAAACTCGCCCGCCGAAACCGATGGTTCGCTGACGCGAGTCAAGAATCGCAAAGATGACTCGATTACGAAAACGATCATAAAATCCACGGGTTCTCCCCTCAGAAGGCTCTCGTTCTAAAGCAAGGCCCGCTTGAACCACCTCTTGGGGGCTTACCCCTCGTGCGCTCAGCGCCTCAAGAAGACCCTCCCAGCGTTCTGGAGCATAACCCAAACGAAATTGCTTGATGGTTTCATCATCTATCCCACGTTGCCGAAAATACTGCCTTCCTGGTTCTCCTTCGGGCTTATTCAGCAAGACGTCATGAAAATAACCCGTTGCCCAATCGTGAATCTCTTCCCAACGACGTCGACGGGTTTGTTGCTCCTTCTCTCGGGGCGAAAGTTCTTTTTCCGGAAGAATAATGCCGTGTTTTTCAGCTAGATTCTCAACCGTCTCAAGGAAACTCCAATTTTCTTTTTTCATTAAAAAAGAAAAAACATTACCACCTGTATGGCAACCAAAACAATAAAAAATCTGTTTCTCTGGGGTTACCGTAAAGCTCGGCGTTTTCTCCGCGTGAAAGGGACAGAGACCTAAATAATTCTTCCCTTTGCGTTGAAGCCGTACATAATCGGAAATTGTATCGACGATGTCCGAATGCAATCTAACTTCTTCAACGATTTCTTCAGGAATTCTATAATCCACCGATTGTTCTTCGCCACCCTATGCCATATTTTTGACAAAATGTCAAGATAATAGTACTTTATTGTTCGCCAAAAAACTCAAGAATCCTCTTTTTAAGTATTTCTTTAAAATCTGGCGTGATTGGTGTACAATATATATTCTA
Source organism: Desulfitobacterium sp. (assembly GCA_050251735.1). Classification (GTDB taxonomy): domain Bacteria; phylum Bacillota; class Desulfitobacteriia; order Desulfitobacteriales; family Desulfitobacteriaceae; genus Desulfitobacterium. The sequence continues at coordinate 25,254 of JBFWMF010000001.1, read as the reverse complement.
GATATATTTATTATCTCTAATTATTATTCTACTTTGCTTAACTATTTCCTCCTTTATTTCGACTTTTTCTTTCCTACACTTCCAATAGGAGCCGTTGACCCTTTTCCGACTAACCTTTTCGTGCTAAAATGAAATAAGAAAGGTGGGAGGCCAATCATGAATAACTTGAGATTTCGCAGTTTCATCCTTGCTTTCTCTTTCTTGTTTTTTCTCTTTACTGCGGTAGGCTGTGGATCCGATGATATCTCTAAAAATACCCCGCCCACGAATACCTCTTCACCAAATGGCGCTGAGACCCAAACTCCTGAACCCTCTACGTCCGTTAATAAAACAATGGATGTTACACTTTATTTCCCCACCCCTGATGCTTCAGGCCTAGTCGCTACGAAACGCACCCTCAAGGTCACCGAGGAGACTAGCGTTGCTGCCATAAAGGAGATTTTCAAGGAATTTACTAATCCTCCAACGGGGTCCGTTGCCCCCCTTCCTGAGAAAACTGAACTTCTCGATGTTAAGATTAAAGACGGTGTGGCAACCCTTGATCTTTCTAAATCCTTTCGAGAAAATTTCAAGGGTGGTACCACTGGGGAGGAAATGGTGCTTTACAGTATTGTGAACACCCTTACTACCCTTCCGGATGTTCAAAGTGTTGAGTTCCTTCTCGAAGGGGAACTCAAAGCAGCTATTCTCGGCGGCTTAGACACTTCAGTTCCCGTAGAGCCGGATGAGAGCTTGATTTTGAAGTGATTCTAAAGAATAAAAGTGAACTATTAAAACATATAACAACAGTGAATGGCGAGCCTACTGGCTCGCCATCTTTATTTATTCCGTCTTAAAGTATATATATGCTATCAAAAAGTATAACTTTGGAAGGAAAGGCTACTACTTCGGCACAAAATTAATGCCTCGGCACAAGGAACTTTTGAAAGAGTTCAATGGCGTAATTATCGGTCAATCCTGAGATATAATCAACTACCGCTTTTACTTGATCTTCATTGGCCCACTTGAGGTACTCCTGAGGAAGTTGAGATAAATTCTCCATATAATAATGAAACAAAGCCTGCACAACATACTCCCCTTTGCGGCGTTCCTCACGAAGGGTATCGTTATTATAGACTCGCTCAAACATGAAGATTCTAAACTGCTGCATAGCCTCTGCCACGAGGGAAGATTGCTTAATAGCGGTCTGGTTCTGGGAACTCTCGATCATATCTACCACCATCGTCGTGATCATCTGGCTTGGCTTTTCCCCTAGAGTTTTTACCACATGTTCAGGCAGATCGCCTTTTTTAATCAGTCCTGCTCGTAGAGAATCATCATAGTCGTGACATAGGTAGGCGATGCGATCCCCAGTCTTGACAATCTGACCTTCTAAAGTATAGGGTATCCCTTCACTTGTATGATAAAGTACACCGTCCAAAACTTCCCGGGTTAAGTTCAACCCTTTCCCTTCCTCTGTGAGCACGGTAAGGATACGGATCGATTGTTCATTATGCTCAAAGCAGCCAATGAGCTTAGCGATAGCCTCCTCCCCCACATGTCCGAAGGGAGTATGTCCTACATCATGGCCCAGAGAAATAGCTTCAATCAGATCTTCGTTTAGGCGTAGCCCTCTGCCGATAGTGCGAGAAATCTGGGAGACTTCCAAACTATGGGTCATGCGTGTCCGATAATGATCCCCGGTAGGGGCAATATAGACTTGGGTCTTATGCTTAAGCCGACGAAAGGGCTTGCTGTGTAAAATTCGATCCCGATCCCGTTGAAACTTGGTCCGTATATCGCATTCTTCCTCATCCCGAAGGCGTTTAGCTTCACTGCTTTTAGCGGCATAGGGCGAAAGCCGCTCCCATTCTTCTCGCTCTGTCCGGAGCCGAATATTCTCGCTCATCACTACTCCCCCTCAGCGGCTTGAGTTACTTATTAATATTATACCATGAGAGATGGACAACAACGAATTCTTACTTGCATTACCATGCATAAGAAAAAAGAGAACCACAACATGGTTCTCTAGACGGGGGCTCATCTACTTGGACCCCATAGAGCCGGAACAGGTCCTCAACATTTCACAAGAACTACATAGCTCACTCTTGTCACTGGCGATCAGGCAGTAGCTCCCCTCGATCTTCCAACACGGCTTGGATTCATTAATGATTGTCGAGCTATTCTTCAATGCTCCACCTTTACAATTACGATTATACCAGCAGGAATACATAGCCGTGATTTGTTTGACACCCGCGATGTTCAAGCCTTTTTCATCCATTAAAAATTTAATGAACTTTAAACGCAACAAATCGTTGTTGGAATACTTTCTTTGGTACTTTGCCCGATCCGGATGAATCAGGTTGTTTCTTTCCCAGACCCTTAGGGTCTCTGGGTGTTCCCCAATTAACTCTGCCACTGTACCAATGCTATAAAGTCCTTTTTCTTCGTCCAGCATCACTCACCACGCTTATCCAATATTTATCCTATAGAGATACTGCCTTTCTATCTATTCCGGCTCATTCTGATTTTATACCTTTTGCTCAATAATCTCAATATTATTATATATGTTTCTTATGGCCAACGGATTTGGGCTTGAAAATGAAAAAACAGAGGAAAGGTGTCACAGCACCAATTAACCTCTGCTTTTCAATAAGTTTAAATTCCCCTTAGGTATAACCGATAATTAATAACGCTGACCGATTAGCTTTTTTCCGATGAGATCTTGACCGTTTCGCTGTTGGTTTTGGGAGCCTTCACTTCAAATTGCGGAGCAGCCACTCCCGTTCTGGCCTCAGTCGCCTTATTGATCGCTTGATAAGCATAGTCTAAGGATTTACTAAGGCTATCGAAGGCCAACTGAGGATTGTGGAAGCCCATAGAGTTTTCCGCTCCTACCCAGTCAACATAGAATTGAGCCTTGCGCTGGAGGGCACGCGCTTCTTCAATGAGAGCTTTGTCGCCTCCATTAGCGTTGGCTGCCGTAATAGCATCAATAGCTTCAACATTGGCATTACCTGCCTTTTCCATTGAATCCGCAACTTTATCCTGAGTATAGAATACTCGTTCTTTTAGCCAGTCTTCGCCTTCCCTATGGCAAGTCATGCAACTTTCATTCATCGTCTTAAGAGGGCTGGTCCACCAATGCGAAGAAATCTTTTCGCCACCGTTCATACTATAAGGCATATGGCAATCGGCGCAAGATAAACCGGCCTCAGCGTGGGTGCTTCCTGAAAATGTCTCAAATTCAGGATGTTGCACCTTAATTTCAGGTGTTCCTGCTTTAGCATGTTTCCAATCAGAGAACCCTTTTTCTTCATAATAAGCGAGAATGTCATCCGGAGTGGTGCCTTTATCCCAAGGGAAAGTGACCACTTTCTTATCCCCATCGAAATAATATTCCACATGGCATTGAGCGCAAGTCATTGTCCGTAGCTCTTGAGTCGTTAACTTATCAGGATCTTTACCCAACCGCGTGAGTGTATCCCGTAAAGGGGGTTGGGTAATAACTAACTTCATGGTTTGGGGATCATGACAATTAGCACAGGTTATACCTTCCGTGATTTTACTCTTAAGGTCATGGAAATTAGCGCCATAATAGGCATCGCCCATTTCTTCCACTACACCAGCTATATTGGCTGATTTACAAGTCCAGCAGGAGGCGATACTTTTTTCATTAATACGCTTAATTTTGGACACATCTTCAAGAGTGTAGTTATGGCCCCTATCTTCATTATATTCGATAGCAAATCCATAGCCGGCAAATATCTCTTTTAAGAATGGCCATTGGACTAACTTATCATATTCCTCAGAACCGCCATATTTACTACCTTCGTTGGACATTTCCGAAGTTTTCATGAATGTATCATATTGCTTAGGATAATATTTGGCATATTCGTCGACGGATAGGGTTCCGGGCGCGATTTCCGCACGGTAAGAAACGACCTGCTGACTACCTGATGAGGCGCAGCCGACGGCAACTAAACTGATGACTACGATGACCATCAAGCTAAGGAGTATTATTCCACGTTTTCTCACAATCTTTACCTACCTTTCCTTTCCCTTAACGATAATTACTATGAGGAGTATAGCGGTGACAATCAAAACATTGTCGACTAGGATCCATGCTTATATTTCTTACCACATCTTGATGACAGTTTAAGCAGTTATTCTGAACCATTTCGTTATTCTTTTCGTTCATTCGAATGCTGTCAGGTACATCACTAAAGGTATTGTGATAAAGATGTTGAACTCCTGAGGTAATCTTGGTATAGGTCTTCGTCGCATAGTTGGTTTGATCGGTATGACAATCATTACAGCCGACTATATCCCGGTGCGATGAATGACTCCAGGTTCCATAAACAGGTTCCATGACATGACAAGAGACACAATAACTAGGATCCTTCGTAAGTGCATGCACTCCTTGAACACCTACGACAGCAGTTAGACACAATACTGCTAACAGACCAATAACTAATGTCTTCCCAGATATTTTTTTGCGTTTGCCACCTTGAGTATCGGTTTCTTCATGTTCCGCCCCGCTATATTTCATGATTCCCCCCCTTTCTTTCATATTTAGCTTGAGACCCTTTTCTCCCTCCTTACCCATCCATATTAAATTATAGAAAAAAAAGGACTTAATGCCCATTAACAAAATCATGTTAAATTATTAACAAATTCTTAAGGTGTAAAATACTATGTAATTATCATATCGGAGTTGCTGTTAAACACATTTCTATATACAAAAAGAGGGCGGGCAATCAAAATCCCTTAAGATTTTGCTGCCAACACCCTATTTTCTTCACTAGTGAAACCTTCCGAAGTTCTAAGTCGCAAGGCTTTTCTCGTTATTATACACCCTCAGGCAATTGTACTTTAGCCTTAATCAGGTTAAGCTTTTGCTACTTACAACAGAGGGCTTTCTATCTGTTAAATTCCTCATCATCCGTGGCAGAATATAGAGAAGAACAAAAGTGAGGGCAAGCAAGCCAACTGTAAGGCCCCATCCACTTAAGCCCCCTTCAAAGTTGTAAAGAAGCGTTCCTGATTGAGGAAGTTCCTCACCGCCAAAGACAAAATTGTAGCGAAGGGCAAATACCCCAATCAAGCTTAGTAGCCCGGCAACACCGAGTGCCTTTGATGAGCGCTTACTGAAAAGTAAAATGAACAGTGGCAAAAAGCTACCGATGATCAGTTGGATAACCACAAAAGGCACCACTTTCATCCCGGTCAATAGATTTATAACCACATTCCATCCCGCTTCACTCACGCTCAAGACAGCCAGCAAATGAAACGCCAACAAAAGAACCTCTAAGCCCACAATCCAGATCTTTAAGCTCGACATTCCTTCCTTGCTTCCCTGACCCTCCAACATGAAGGATTTCGCAAAAAAGCCCTCTGCTAAGCTTAAAAGACTTAAGGCAGCAACTCCTCCAGAAACTAGGAAGAGTACAGGCAACATGGCTGAATTCCATAAGGGACGACCTGGGACCACTGCCAGCAAGAATCCTGTGTAGAGTCCTAAAGCAGCTGCAAATACTACCCCTATTTTTCCCCAAGCAATACAGCGACGATCTTCCTTCCAAAGAAACCAAGTGTAACCGAGGCACACGATCCCGTAAATAAGCAAAATAAACGAACCCCAGCTCATGATGGAGGTTGGATTCACCCGAAAGAAAAGGGTCAAAGCCCGCATCGGCTGCCCTAAGTCTAAGACCAAAGCAAGCAAACCGGGGATTAAGGTTGCTAACGCCATTGCACTAGCTGGTTTCGCTAAAGGCTCAAATTTCCTGAGGCCAAAGACTGGACTTAAGCTAGAGATCATGAATAATCCTGCACTTAGCCCTGCTAGGAAGAAATATAGCACAATAAGCTGGCCAAAGGCAGCATGATGTTGGATCTCATAAATAAAAGTAAAATCCATTTCCTTACCTCCCTGCCACTAGGTTAGCATAATCTACCCCTGCAAGGGCTTCATCCAACCCAATATAGAATACACTGGGTTTTGTCCCTAATTCCGTCCGCAGTACCTGGTAAGAATTTTCATTTAATAAGCTGTTGACTTCACTGTTGGGATCGTTTAGATCGCCGAAGTAGCGAGCGTGAGAAACACAGGTACTGACACAGGCTGGCATGAGCCCTGCTTTAGCTCGGTCCAGACAAAAGTCGCATTTATCGGCAATCCCTTTCTTAGGGTCAAGATAGCGGGCATCATAGGGGCAGGCAGAAATGCAATACCTGCAACCAATACATTTTTTAGGATCAACCACCACAACCCCACCTTCATCGCGATGAGTTGCTTTCGTGGGGCAGACTGTTTCACAGGCTGCTTTTTGACATTGGTTACAAAGACGTGGGAGCTTAACTCTTGTAACATTCGGATAGGCTCCTTTGTCCGCTTCGACAACCCAAGAACGGTAATATCCCTCCGGCAGACTGTTCTCCATTTTACAGACTACTGTGCAGGCGTGGCACCCGACACAACGGCGCAAGTCGATCACCATGCCATAGTGCGGTTTAGTATCCGGCATGACTAATCCCCCCTCTTATTCAGTTCATCATCAATTAACTTCAATTCACTTTGAATCCATATATCCGCTGCCTTAGCAGCTTGAGCATAAAACCCAGGCGCGTTCTTGGCCAGCGCCAGAGCAAAATTCGACCACCATTTCGCCAAGTGATCTTGCAAGAATTGAGCTTGTAACGACTGCCATTCCTCAGCCGTAGCGTTATCATCCTTTTCCCGAGCCGCTTCTTCTGCTTGGCAAAGCATGGCCATAAAGACGAACTCAAATCCGGCATGATCTGGGAATCGGATTTCCTTAAGCGGTCCAAACATATTGAGCTCGCTCGGTTTAAAACCTACCGCTTCATAACACTGAGCCACATGGCTTGCCTCCGGCCGGTTAAGTGAGCCAAAAGATCTACTTTTATGGTCTTGGTAGGATAACAATGCTGATTCATACGGCGGTACAAATCTTCCGGATTTAGGAACAAAAAAACAGTCATAATATTCTTGGCGCAAATCATTGATGAACGTAGAAGAACCTTCTGGAATAGTCTCACCGAGCTGGGGCTCAAAGCCTGCCTCTCGGAGAAACGCTACCAGTACCTGCCGTTGATGAGGCCAGCGGTCCGCATTTGGCTCTTGCAGAAATAAATCACCAAAATAGGCATACATTTCTTTGCGTGAGGTAGCTATTTGGGCCATTGGATTCGACTTCTTCTTCACAAGCATGCTGCCACCACCTAAGCCTTTTCGATTCTGTAGGCCCCGCCGTTGCGACTTGCATTACCTGTTAACATCTCAGCAAATCCGTAAACTCCGGCTTTAACCGTCGGATCAATCAGACAGATTCCATTTAATAGGATACCCGTACCGCTCGCTGGATTACCAGCAATCTTTTGATCACCGACTTGATACTGCCGAGCCCCATATTCCCAGTGACCATACCCAAAGGCGATGCCGATGTTTCCTACCGCAATACCCTGACGCACTTTCACGATGCCAGTTGCTTCCGAGCCAGTCGCAGAAATAATCTTGGCTTTGTCCCCTTCTTTAAGATCGAGGCGCAACGCATCCTCAGTATTGATTTCTATATAATTCGTCGAATTAAGTTCACGCAAAATAGAATTGACCAACATCGTAGCACTCCGGAATTTCCCTTTGTACGAAACGCCTTTAAAGGGCCACTGCTCTTCAGGAAATGCTTGACTAAGAGGGGTGCCATCGGCGAAGGATTCAGGGTTCCAGCCTAAGACACCGGAAAAAGGTTTTCCCGTATAGGAATTTATGGCCGTTGCCAAAGCTTCACTGTATATATATATAGGTGCTGTTTTGGCATACTTCCAGTTATCTCCGTCAAATCCGGTGGCTTCCGGTGCAAAGCGTCCACCTCGTGATAGGACAAAAAGCACCTTCGACCATTCTTCTGGTTCAACGCTACTCTCCCATCCCGCAGTTATGGTATCGAGGTCTTGGAGCTTTCTCTCCTCTTGGGAAATATCCGGTACTGGCGTTTCATCATAGGCAATATTGGCCACTGTTTTCAAGAAAAAGTCTTGGGGATTGTTGAGCGGATACATTACATTATTAGGTCCCGGAATAGCATTATCACCAAATCCCGGCAGACCCAGCTCCTTAGCTACATCGATCAAATAATTCTCATAACAAGCATAACGACCATCAGCTAATTTCGCCGTTAATGGATTAACAACTGGCCAGCGTACCGTAGTCGCTTTACCATTATAATTGGCCTGGAGCCCGGGAACTCCCCATTCTTCAAACTGGGTTGTATCCGGAATAATATAATCAGCTAGGGATGTCATTTCGCCCATAAAGGCATCAGCGGAAATGAAAAGAGGAAGATTCTCGACATTTTTGAGTAACTCCTGCACTTCTTTTCTGGCCGCCGCCGGTGAAGTTAATAACGCATTAGCCCTCCAATTGACAAGAATTTTAGCCTTGTACGGATAACCGTTTGCTATTGAGAAAACGGCCTGGTTATCAGAATTACTGCCAAAAGTATACCAAGGGAATTTTGAAGGATAAGGGTTTTCCCCTCTGCCAACCTTATTTTTATACTCCGTTGTTTTCTCATAGGGGAATCCGGTTCGACTGATAGGAGCACCGGCTGCTTGCGGAGCATTAGGAAACATAGCTAAATTATATCTTGTGGGTGAGTAAAACGATAAATAGGAACCTTGACCTGCGGTTTGAGTTAAACCACCTTTTTTGTAGAAAGCTCCAACCAGCATTGGTAGTACATAAAGTGCCAAGGCGTTATCCATTCCATTGGCAGAAGCCGATCCACCGATTCCGTCGACACCCACGCGGGTTCCGTGTGACGTAAATTCTTTGGCAACCTCAATGATTATACTCTCCGGTACACCACAGTCTTTGGCATATGCTGCGATATCTTTCTGAAAAGCACTCTCTTTAAGGAATGTGAAAGCGGTTCTTACCTTAATGACTTTGCCATCTTGTGATGTTACCTGACCAGTGTAGTGAAGGTTGGCTTCTGCGGTATCGGAGTAAATGACCGGTTTATTTGTGACTTGATCCATAACCACAAAATAATCTGGTTTCTTCGCTGGCATCATCGGATTTACCGGGGGTGCCGGTGGTACAGGTAATCCCAAGTCCTCAGCTCTTAAAACTTTACGGTTATTTACATGGGACGGATCATCAATAACCAGGTGTGTAGCATTGGTCCAACTGTTAAACCCCTTTTCCTTCGCCGCTGCAAGGTTCGGGGAACTAAGGTAGTCCTTATTATACCGATTGTTCTCGATAATCCAGCGAATCATGGCAAGGGCAAAGGCCCCATCCGTTGCTGCTTTGATGGGAATCCATTTGGCATTTTTTCCGATCGGAGTCACAGCACCCCCTGACATTACGGGATCAACGACGACAAACTTTAATTTATCTTGGCTTGCTCTGCCGGTAACTTGCCGAGCAATCGTTTGAAAACCCATACCGGTGGCACCGGGGAACGTACCCATGTAGATAATAAATTCAGCATTTGGAATATCCGGCTTAATTTTGTGCTCATTCTGCGCCTGACCCGCAGGCGATATTGAACCCCCTCACGTATAGGCGTGAGTATGGTAATTACGCGAGCCGAAAGCCCCTGCGAAACGCATACCAAAAATTGTCCGTCCATCCCAACGTCCACCGAACATAGCCAGTTGATTGGATTTCGGACCTAATTCAGGTTGATCTGGATCTAAAGGCGTAGTTACGTCATGGACTTGCCGAAAGCCTTCAATCGGTGTATTTTCACCTAAATCAGCAAAAAGAGCCCCGCCCTCGACGGTTTCTTGAACAGCTTGTTCCCAAGTGATCGGCTTCCACTTGCCTTCACCGCGTTTGCCGGCCCGTTTGAGGGGAACCACAATCCGGTCCGGATCATAATGCGCTTGAAGCGTTGCATTCCCCCGACCGCAGAGGGTCGACCTCGCACTGTGACCTCGATCCTTGAACGTGCTAAAAGCTAAATAGGCATCAGTCAAAGGGGCCTCTACCAGAAGGTTTCCTTCTGTGTTATTGGGGTTATAGGGGTTGCCAAAGAGGCGGGTGATATGTCCGGTACGTTTGTCGATTTTGACTCGATTGCCGCAGGCAGTGTAACAGCCTAAGCAGCCACTGTTCAACATTACGATGTTTGGATTGGGGTCAACACTACCTGTTTTGGGATCAATGCGGGCTTCTAACTCCTGTCCGTTTCCTGTCATTGGCGTGAAAGCCTGGGGTTCGCCGGCAAGACTCAGCTTATTCAGGCCTAAACCTGCAACGGCTGCAGTCCCTGCGACTGCCGAGAGTTTAAGAAATTCACGGCGTTTCATTAAGATGATCACCTCTTCCTAATTTTTGGAGGCTCTTTACGAGCTCCTATTCCAAGTGATTGTTTTCATTAATAAAGACAGTTTGCATTGATGAATACAATCACAAGAATAACGCGAACGTTTCTAATCTATTTTAAGCGAATTACTATTTCTCCAAAATATATGTGCTATGCTAACTACTAGTATAGCACATATATTTTGGATGTCTATATAATTTTTTATTGCTATTTTGAGCTTCTATTTGTAATTCTTAATTTTATAGTTTAAAATTACTATAAAATCTCTTTTTAAATTATTAATGCAATAGGAGATAAAAATTAATGTTTGATATTGACAGTTGTATTTTCTTCTCAACTAATCAGACCTCAAAGAAAATGGTTGATGTTTTTTTTACCCGCTTTAATATAACTTCTGTGCAATGGAGTGTGCTTTATTGTTTAGGAAAATGGACTAAGATGAACCAAAAAGAAATATCTGAGAAGCTGAACCTTCAAAGTTCTACCGTGGTCAGACTTATTGATCGAATGGAAAAAGGTGGACTATTGAAGCGTGTAAACGATACCAAAGACAGGCGCATTGTTTACTTGGAGTTAACCGACAAAGGAAACCATTTGCGCGAAACCCTTTCACCTGAAGTCGACAAGTTCATCATGGATATATCTAGAAATATAAGTGACGAAGATTTTAAAACCTTCAATACTGTTCTCTCGCAAATAATGATGAACTTAGAAATACCTAATGAATAATTAAAAGAGCATGCAAACCGGAATTAGCAGGTCACGGGTGTAAATGATAATATAAAAGTGTACCACCCCGAGGCATTTTGACAATGAATTAGTTTACCACCTAACATATCCATTTGCCCAATTTTCTTATCTCTGGGGGTTATCACACCGAAAGGCACATCAGATACTTCGCATCGCACAACTTACAATTAATATAATTGTCTTGATGGTTCAAATCCGATAACCAAACCCGGCGAAAGGTAATAGATAGTTATTGGAAAGAGAATTAAAAAAAGCGACACGCAAAAATTTGCATGTCGCTTTTGATTTAAGCATTTGTTCTTATTAGCCTTCGCTTGGGCGACAGCTATTAAACTAGTATAATCCACTTTTTACATTATGGCACACTTTCTTATAGCCACCAATCTATATTAGATTGACATAATGCTGTGCACCATAGAAGAAGCGCAAAATATTTACAGTTTTAGTCTCTTCATTGATTTTGTATACAAGTAGATAATTCTTAATCGACACCTTACGGTAACCCTCCACTTTCAAAAGCTTATCTTCGCATTTCGCATACATCATAGGGTTAGCTTTTAGATAGCCATAACACTTATCTACTTCATCAAGGAAATCGCCTGCTGCCATAGGATTGGCTAATTGTACAGCAATATATGAAACTATTTTGCCTAAATCTTGATTACCAAGCTCTGTAACATGCAATTTATACATTGTATTTCTCTCTTATACTTTTCAAAGAATCGTCACCGTCTAGGACTTTGCCTTCTTTCAGTTGTTCCTTTGCTGCAATAAGTTTACTATATACATCATGCATAAACATTTTTTCTTCATACATTTTAATACTCATGATAACCATATCTCCATAACCATTCTTCGTAATAAAAATGGGTTCTTCAGATTCTTTGCACATCTGAGAAATTTCACTTGTGTTTTTTAAATCTCTGATTGGGATAATTTGAGGCATAACATACAACTCCCTTCGTGGGCTTATTGTACCATAATTATCCCCCGTTATCAATTGTGTAAATAATATGCTTTGGCTGGCTGTATTGCACAAAAATAATGTGCAGTAACCAAAATCTATGGCTCTGTCACCATGAGATTTATAAACTTAATATCTACTTGCTAAATTTTAGACGTTTGTTTATACTTTGTATAAACATAATAAGAGAAAAGAGGTGATACTAATGAAAGCAATGGCTCGCAAATGGGGAAATAGCATTGGTATAAGGATTCCCGCCTCAATCGCTAATTCAGCAAAAATTACTGATGGTACCCCAATCGATGTTGAACTTGATGGAGAAGAGATTATAGTCACCAAAAGAAAATACGATTTAAAAGAATTGCTCGAACAAATTCCTGATGATTATGAATCAGAAGAAATTGATTGGGGAGAGCCAGTGGGAGGCGAAAAATGGTGAATCAGTATGTTCCAAAACGCGGTGATATAGTGTGGATTCAACTTAATCCACAGGTCGGGCATGAGCAGCAAGGAACTAGACCGGCCTTGGTTTTATCCGCACAGGAATATAATAGCAGGACTGGGATGGGTATCTTTTGCCCTATCACAAGCCGAGTTAAAGGATTCCCATTTGAAGTTAGACTTCCAGAGGAGTTAGAAATTAGAGGCGTTGTTTTGGTTGATCAGATTAAATCCCTAGATTGGAAAGGTAGAAACGCGAGTTTTATATGCAAAGCGCCGAAAGAAACGGTTGAGGATGTTATCCTTAAACTAGAAGCGATAATAAAGTAAACCGTTTATGGAGGCAGGAATTGGTTAATTTCACACGTTCCGGGAATCTATCAAGAGTCTCGATTGCGTCTTTTATTACTTTTTAAGTTGTAACCTTTTGGATTTAATCCTACTCTATATATTGAAAAACTTAAATAAAAAGCAGCAGATATTTACACATGAAGAGACATCTAAAATTGATTCCCGTTCTTACACTGGTTTTTCTATTGATTTTCAGCTCAACTGCTCTTGGCGCGGCGATGATAAGTAGCAAAGCTGGCGTTATAACACCTAATGCTTACCAAATAATCACTGGAGGATCTTGTATCATTACCGATTACGGAAATGGGAATATAAACATATCCAGAGCTAACTATCAGCTTGAATTCCGGATTTTATTTTCTCCCATTGGGATTCAAAAGAAGGAACATCAATATTAGATGTCTCTTTTTCTATCTGCTCCTTAATAATATCTTCAAGTTCCTTATTAGATAATGTCATTCTTGCCACCTCCTTGCTCGTCAAGGTTATTAATTGATAGATGTTTAAAGCTATTTCTAGCTCGGTGCAATCTGACTTTTACATTCGATAAACTTATACCTCTAAACTCGTACTTCATCCCTTATGATGCTTCCATCTAGAAGACAGGCATCAATGTAGTTATAGATGGTTTTCTCACTGCACATCAGCTGATCTTGATGGATCACATAAATCTGATGAATAGATTGCCCTTGCCGGACCAAGGGGCTGATGATGGCATTCAATCGGGCAATTTCTTCTTCAGAAACACATAGACCACTTCTGGATTACGAGAGGATTTGATGAGTTTTGATGTGAGCATGTTCTGCATCATGTAGGTTTTTTAATAATGAGCATTTATCTATCTGTTCACAGCCATTGCAAACCTAAGGCACTCGGAATCTTGCGGTACAGATGTTCTCAATGAATTCGATGCAGTGGTCATTACACTTTGGGCATAGCTTACAATAGACGGGGGAAGCCCTTGTGCATTCCTTACCGCAGATCCCCTTCTTTCTACAATTGAAACGATTTCTTCAGGCATTGTAAGGAAATCCCGGATAACCGGTGGCAACTTCAGCGAGGTATTTGCGGACTTCTCTCGAAATGATTGTTGGGTCCTTACCCAGCCTACGGCCGATTCCTTTAAAGGAATGGCTTTCTTTCAGGTACTTCTGTAGATTTAGTCTCTCTTCATACGTGAAGAATTTAGACATAGTTATTCTCCTTTTCACCTTCGCCGCCAACCCATTAAGAGTATATTGAATTGAAAAGGTGTGTAAATAAAAAAAGACTGGCTCATCACCAATCTTTGTAAACGACTTCCTTTTTGGGGCTCTGCCCCAAACCCCGGGGTATTGATGGGATCTAGACCCCGAGGTTTTTTGCAAGCCAAGATTCAACTGCGAATTTCTATGGTTTAGTTACCTTTATGAAGCTTCAGTTGAAATCGAAAGGGTTACATTTAGATTTTCAATTAAGGTGACTTATTCGCTGGTTCGCCGAAAGATAATGCCATTTAAGTCTCACAAATACTTTTACGTCGCATATGTTCATTATAATATGCTTTTCCATAGACATGACTGGGAGCAGGCAAAAAGGGTACTGCACTTTAATATGTGATATGCATTACCCTTTTTTTATATTAGTTAATGAATTCTTCTATTAATCTGAGTGTCTGATTACGGCCCGAATTAACAACAAGCCCCGTTATCTTATACCAACGCTATAGAGAGAAATCATTTTGGTTATACATCCGGGTTTGTGTGTATACGTCTCCAATTAAATCGGAAGACGTTGTCAATTAGCCTTGTTGTTAACCGCAGCTTGGGCCGAGGCCATCATAATAGACCAATCGCCGTTTTTTTACATTACGGAACACTATCTATTTGACTGAGCATCTTTAGAATACATCTTTCTCTGTGTCCCATTCATCAGCGGCGAACCTTCTAAAATTCGTCATTAGCAATGCAACAAATACAACCCAAGGAATGAGGGAAAGCAAAGAGAATATCATACCTAAAACACCTGCCGATGACGGAACAATCATAAAAAATCCGGATGCCAATCCCCACAAGCCAACCGATTTTTTAAACTGGGGACTTTTTGTTACAGTATAGGCAAACAGCAACAGACATATGGTACTCAATACATAGTATGCATTGAAGGCAGTGCCTGTATAGCCGGCCATTAAGGCTTCACCGGCGGCCAAATAAATCATTTGCTGTTCAGGCAACGCCTGAACATACTGATTACTTAAGGTTAGCATTTCAAATGCCGGATTAGACGGATAGTAGCAGGCAACACCAATCAAACCAAGCATTAGCGCCAAGAGGACAACAACTGGCCGTTCATGAAACAAGAGAGTAAATAAAGCTAAATAGATTACGCTAACAATCACATTATTAAACATGTAAAGGAAATCCAAGCTCAGCAGCCCTAAGAAAGCATTTTGTTGATAGAGTTCATATAGTCCTTTGACGGTATCCGGAGGTGGTGCCATTACGTAAATAATAATTTGCAATGGAATAATTACTAGCATTACTAAAGCTAGAAATTGGGCAACACGATAAATTGGCCGAAAGTCAATTTTTAAACCTTGGATCATAAGATTACCTCCTTACAGTTTCCTTTATCCTTTTTGAATAAGTAATTTATAAGTTTTACAAGTTCCCCTTTGATGTCCTCTAGATTCGAGGACCCATTGGATGAAAAACTAAGCATAATCATTCCTTGAAGTGCATAAATTATAGTTTTGGCAACTACTTCAACTTCCTCGGGTTGAAGGACACCCTCTTGAATTAATCTAAAAAAGGAAGTCTGCCATATCCCTTGAAACTTTTGCTCTAGCTTTTGATTACGATCATCCCCCTCCGGTTGAATAAAAGGATAGAAGTAGAAAAATCGGAAGACATTCGGATGCTTGAAGAAGTAATTAGTATAGATAAAAAAAGCTCCGAGGATTTCTTCAATAGGATCATCCTTGGTGATGGAAATGGATGTCAGCTCAGTAATCATATCCTCAATCATATCAACTCGTAATGACCATAAGAGAGCATTCATATCCTTGAAGTAATAATATAGATTGGTATACGAGTATCCTGTTATTTCAGCCAAATATCGAACAGTGATAGCTTCGTGTCCTTTATCATGGATAATATCCTTCGCAGCCTCAATTATATCTTTCTGAGTCCGTTCTTTTTTTGATATTCTCATAGTGCCCTGCCCCCAGCTTTTATTTAACATTGTTCAATTATTTCAACTTAGTTAAATTGTATATTGTGACAAACCTCTATGTCAAGAGATTATATACTATTTTCTACCCTGAAAACATTTCTCAGTATCCATTCTCTTGAGGGCAAAAACGTACCCCCAAGCCCTCAGGTCTAAGATTTTTAAAGTTAATCCTGATCCTAGGGTGTTTAGAATTTTTCGTATCAGTTGGCAATAGTTAATGCTTCAGGGTTGTTTACAGTAACTTCAATTCCTAAGTTTTGTAATGTCTTTAATGACCGCCTTATTGTATAGTTCTTTTTCCGTCGATCAAGGAAATCAACACCAAGGTCTTTGTACTCCTCGCGGGTCTTTAGCATGTTGTAAACAATAACTAAAATCGTATGGCCAACCGCAACTGCGGCACGATTTGCTCCTCTCCGAGCAGCTATCCGGTGGTATTTTGCAGAAAGATACGTATTCTTTGTTCGGGCTGCCGCCCGAGCAGCTTCTGTCAAGGTTCTTCGTAGAGCATTATTTCCTTTTCGCGTTCGGCTGGACTTTCGTTTCCCCGCACTTTCATTTTGACCTGGAGACATTCCCGCCCATGACGATAGATGGGCGTCGCTTGGAAAACGATTCATGTCGGTTCCTATTTCTGCAATTATTTCCTCTGCCGAACGTCGACCAATGCCTGGTATTGTATCCAGAATCTCCAGGTCTTTTTCAAAAGGGAGCGTACGGTCCACCACTTCTCGATCGAGATCCTTAACCTTCTGATCTAAAAAGTCAATGTGTTCAAGTTGAGTTGCAAGAATCATTTTCTGATGGGATCCAATGAGTCCGTTGAGTGCTTTTTCGAGAGCTTCTTTCTTATTCTTAAGTCGCCCTTTTGCCAGTGATGCTAATAATGCTGGATCATTTACATCCTGAATAATCGCATCAATCATTGCACGACCAGAAACTCCCATTACATTACTCGCTACAGAGGCGAGTTTAATGTTCGCTCCTTCGAGCACTTTCTGAAGTCGATTAACTTCACGAGTACGCTCTTCAATTAAACTACGGCGGTAACGAACTAATTCGCGGAGTTCTCTTTGATCTCTATCCGGAATGTAGCTTCCCTTGAGTCAGTCCATGACGTAATAGATCAGCTATCCATTCAGCATCCTTAACGTCCGTCTTCCGACCTGGAACTGCTTTGATGTGTTGAGCGTTAACAACCAGGGTCTCAACCTCATTCAACTCTAAAAGATTGTAGATCGGCTTCCAGTAAACACCGGTGCTCTCCATGGCCACATGCGAACACCCTTTGCTCTTAACCCAATCGACCAAAGAAATAATATCCTCGGTCATCGTACCAAAACTTTGAATTTCCTTGCCTTCGGCGGTGATGCTGCAAGCGACGATAATCTTCTTATGGATATCTAACCCACAACACCTTTGATACACGACTTGCATATACGTAGCTCCTTCTACGGCAGTAGATTTGCTACGGCTAGTGCAGCAACCTCAAGGGAAATAATCTACCCTACGTTCTAAAAGAAACAATTTGTGGTGCACTAGGCCGCTGAGGTCCGTCTATTTACCGGGCTCTAAAAGCACCAAGAAAGTTCGACCTCGATTCGCTAGCCGTATAAGGTATTTATTACCATCAACCCAGTTTTCATTCTTAGATGGTGCCGTCAGCGGCATGGGGGACTATTTATGGTTTACTGCAAATAATTAAAAAGGAGGAGTTCTTCATTCATTATGCTCGCCCATCACCTGACCAGACGGCATTGGGATTCCAGCCAATGAACCAATGACGGCTATACCAAAATATACAGCTAATATGCCAATGAATAACCAGTTGAACCTCATACGAATAAATTCGCGTGATTCATAATTCATTGACCAAGCCAACGCCCGATCTCCCCTGTAGTTCCTACCATTCGGGGGACTAAGCACTTAGTAGTCTTTTCACTTTTTTGTATATGGTAAAGCTCGGTACTACAGAGAAAATCAAAATGACCTCTCACCAAGTGTGAAGAGGTCATTTTAAAGTGTATATAATCCCGCAAAGTTCCTCATGACTAAACTAAACCACTGATTAACCAAGTCTCACCTACTTCATTCAAATAGACGTGTGCCCCAGCCAAAAACCCTTTCTTAAGATTTAATGGTCCGTTTAATAAACGGAACGTCTTAAGTGTAAAGAACTCGACCGAAAACTTCTGAACTAATTAACAACCGACCAACTGACTGAC
The DNA here is from genome assembly GCA_050251735.1 of Desulfitobacterium sp. Taxonomy (GTDB): domain Bacteria; phylum Bacillota; class Desulfitobacteriia; order Desulfitobacteriales; family Desulfitobacteriaceae; genus Desulfitobacterium. Next base: position 6,967 of record JBFWMF010000001.1, on the reverse strand, counting down.
TAACTGACTAACTAACTAACTAACTAACTAACTGACTAACTGAACTTACTGACTAACTGAACTAACCGAACTAACCGACTAACTGAACTACCCGAACTAACTGACTAACTGAACTACCCGAACTAACTGACTAACTGAACTACCCGAACTAACTGACTAACTGAACTACCCGAACTAACTGACTAACTGAACTACCTGAACTAACTGAACTAACCTGGATTCGAAAACGAGATTTTGGGATTCGAAAACTGAGGTAAACAGATTGGAGGAACTTTGCGGGAAAATTAGCGGGAAACAACAAAAGCCATCCTGAAGGGTGGCTTAAATTCAATCGGCAACATTAACACTGATCTTTCTAACTTTGCCACAGATTGATTGCCAGCCCTCGTTAGTAGAAAAGTAAATGATTTAATGTAGAAGGTTATTATTTAACTTCATTTTCTTGCTATGATGTTACCATGTATCCTCCTACTCTGTCAATATAGTTTTTAGATTTTTTTAATAACTGTAGGATGGAACTTAGGATGAAGAAAATATTACGTCGTACTTGGACTTGGCTTGGTCACAAGGATTTGCAGAACTTCTGAGAAAAGCCCATCCCTCGTTCCTCCTGCGCTGCTATAATCTTGGGCTACCAGATAGACTAAATACTCACCAGGTTGAAAATTTTCTAGATCAATACTAACAACATTTTCTGTTCTACTACTCTCGCTCGTATATGCCATCCCGTTATTTATCCCATAATCTTTTACTGCTAGTTCATCCGGTGTTGGTTGAGGATCCATATCCTTTGGAACGATCTGGACATACAAATCGTACAGTTCGTCGTTATCCTGTACGGAGTGATTAATAACTACTTCATTTGAATCATTATTATAAACCGCGGTAGCAGTTAAAACCGGTGGATTATTATCCTCTGGTGTATGGAAGGTTATTTTTTTGATTGCCGAATAGTCATTTACTCCTTTTAAAACCATGTAAAGATCGTAATCCTTGTTAGCATAAATCCCGTCCGAATAAGGCAGCTCCAATCTTTCCTCTACCTCTGAAGAACACTCTTCTGATCCTCTAAAAATAACATTTTCATTTCCCAATTCATTCGTCAGCATATTGAGTAACGGATCATTTTCCGACAGACTATCCTTTTCAGCTGCCATATAATAAACTATCCCACTTTGATTAGCCTTATATTCGACGATTATCAGTGGTTCATCACCCGCAGTATCAATGCTTACTGATGGCTCTGGCAAAGACCACGCAGTGGGTATCGCCTCTGCTACAGGCACTGTCTGCATGCTGATTACTGTACCCGTGTAATCCCCTGTCCCCGTTGCAGCTACCCTGATGTACTTATTTGCATCATTCGCGGATAGAGTATATTGATTTTTATTCGCCCCATCAATTTTTATAGAAGTTCCAGTGGTATTTTCCGCTATCTGCCACTGGTAAGTCACTGTAGCTACATCTGGTGACACAGTTCCAGCTGTTAGCGTTTCTCCTACTCTAACAGTGCCTATGATATCTCCTATACCTATAAGCTGTATTTTTTCCGGGACAATTGGTTCATAGTCATCATCGCCATTATCATCATCGGAATTACTTCCTCCCCCACCGGAGGTAGGCGGTGTAGATGGTACAGGCTGATTGGGTTGATTAGGCTGAGCAGGCGGCACCACCGGCGGCGGTGCAGTCCTTGATGTTCCTGCTCCGGCAGCGGCAGAGGCTGTTACGGCATTTTGAAGAAGCCGTTGGATTTGGTCAGGGCTTAACCCCGCCTGTTGGGCAGCATTTTCCGTATTGTTTCTCATCTGTTGAGCTTGTTCCTGTAATTGTTGGGCTTGCTGTCTCAAGGTATCCATATTTCTGTTTTGTTGTTGGAGAAACTGATTCATTTGTTGTTCTTGTGGTGAGCCCTGCACAGCACTCATATATTGCTGATTTAAACTTCCTAAAAGGCTGTTAACTTGTGACTGCTGTAAAGCACTTTGGAGAAAGGCTGGATTATTAGTATTTTGATAGCTTGCCATTAAAGCTTCGTTTTGTCGTTGCATTTCTTGCATCCGATCCACCATATCCATGGCCATGTTGGCTAAGATGGATGGCGCTTGGTTTTGAACGAGGCTTTGAGTATCTATAGGTTGTGGTGGTGGGGGTGGTGGCGGTGCCGCTGGAAATTGAGGATTGTAAATTGAACTACCCGGAGTTCGTTGTGGTGGAAGCACTGTGCCAGATTGCCCCATTTGAAGTAACTGAGAAGCTTGGTTCGAGGAACCGGGACCTCTTGAAGCTGCGGCATAATCCGCTCTAATTGAGCCTTCAAAAACTGAAGTCGTGCTCTGACCGCCTGTAGCAGGGTCTACTGATACCATGAACAAAGTTCCCCTAACCCCCATCACTGCGGTAGGCGTCTCAATTTCATATTCATCTTCCACGTTCACGAGACTTTTAACCTTATTCCACACCGTACCGGATTTCAATTTTACGGATAATTTCCCTCCGGTGCCCTTAGTTTCTTGTAGCTTATTGACTGTGAATGAAGTACTGGGCCCTACGGCCATCTTACTCCCTGTATAAAAAGCAACAGTGGCTGACCCTTCCTTAGCAGTGCGCACAGAATCCCCTTGGATAAGGGCCATACCATTAAATGCTTGGAATTCCTTGACTCCTCCACCTTTTTTGACAAATACTCCTCCGCTAATATCCTCCAGAGTCGCTAGACTAGTACCGGCAGCCAGGGCTGTCTCGGAGCCCAGGGAGAAAACCATTAACTGAGGAAACAAGGAAAAAAGCATCACAAGAACCAAACCAAAGACCATCTTTTTTCTCATCCCAACTCACCACTCTTCATCAAAAATTATTCTTAATCCAAAGTTGTCTCATCATTGGGTGGATAATAGACACGTAAGAGAGCATTGCCTTGATCCACAATAATTAGGCTTCCATCCTTCCCTAGTAAAACATCGCTGGGAGTATCAAATTGGGCCAAAGCGGCCAGACCATCTTTTTTACCCGGTTCCGGGGCACCTGCCAAAGTACTGACCACTCCTTCCGGCGTAATCCTTCTGAGACAATGGTTGAAAGAGTCGGCTACATAGATTGTTTTATCCTTCCCTACAGCAAGGCCTAGAGGGAAGTTAAATTGAGCATTTTTTCCCTCTCCGTCTTGATAACCCCCTAATATATAGGACGTATTTTCAGTTTGTACCATACCTGATCCCGCAAGGGTAGTGACTATTCCCTCCGGACTGACTTTTCGAATGCGTTGATTTCCCGAATCGGCTACATAGAGATTGCCTTCATCATCGATGGCCAAACCTTGTGGTTCGTTAAAATGAGCTTGCTCCCCCTTGCCATCGGCAAAGGCTCCTACCGGTTCTCCTTCTCTAAGGGCATAACCTCCCCCTGCAAACACTGTCCATTGACCTTGAGTGTCTATCCTCAAGATACGGTGATTGAGAGTCTCGGTAACGTAAATATCTCCTATGCTGTTTAAAACAATTCCTGTAGGGTGTTTCAGTCCTTTAACCAAGGTTTCTACATTGCCTTTTTGATCCAAGGTACGGATTGCTCCATTTTCGGAATCAGCCACATAGAGAAGCCCTTTTTCATCTCGGGCTATCCCTTTGGGAGCATTGAACATTGCCTCTGTTGACAAACCATCTTGATAGCCCCCTATAGGCATCCCATATTCATCCAGAGCACTGCTTTGACCGGTCATTAAGGAAATCTTCTTATCTTCGTTAATAGTCTGAAGGGTATGAAAATGAGAGGACTCGGAAACAATGAGAGAATTTCCTTCTCCCTGCACCCCATAAGAGGGTACGCTTGAAAGATACAGCTCGGTATAGGTCCAAACTTCCGCATTTCCTTCCAAGGGTTGGCCCATGGTAAAGAGACTATCAGCCTCGGCCACAACCCGGGGTGGTAAAGCTATTAATCCGCCTAAAACCGTCATTTGAAAAAAGGAACCAAAATTTTGTTTATTCCAGTGCTGAATATCTTTTAGCAAGGATACACTGGACTGGGGTAGGGTTTCATCGATAAAAATGAGCGGCGCCCCTAATTTTGCTGCCAAAACTGCTCCCGGGATTCCATCAGCATAGTCTTTTCCTGTGGTCAGGACGATCTGAGGAATGGAGTTTTTGTCATCACCTGCCGGCAATGCCTTAAGAAAGGCTTGTTCATCGACCTTGGCCATTAAATCATAGCGGTCACCACCACTAAGACGCTCTATACGGACTGGGTCCAATCCCGTTACCTTAGAGCTTAACTTAGCTAACATAGACTCAGAAATCACTGTGGGATCTCCAATAATCTGTAGCGATACTTCTCCTTCAATTCCAATTCTATTCAGATAATCGATGACACTTTGGGGTATGTTTCCTTCCTGAGGTAAAAATATGACAGGACTTTCTTGGGCTGCTGCTATTGCGGCCGCACCGGAAAACTGGGAATCATCCTTTCCAGAAGTTATGATGATGGGATTCTCCTTATATTCCACCCTTTGAGCGATTTTAACCGCGGTTTCATAGCGATTACTTCCACCCAAACGCACTATTTGTTCCTGTGTATACCCTAGTTCCTGAAGCGCTGTTTCAAAGCTTTGAGGGATGGCCCCCTCGCCTCCCAAAATATAAATCAAGCCCTTTTCATCACAATGATCCTTGATAAACCCAAGGACATCCTCGTTTTCCTGGGGAGTCTGCCCTACCCAGAGCAAAGGAGCTTCCTTTTGCTGGGCTAAAGGGATACCTGCTAGAGCATCAAAATAACTGGTGGGGCTAGCAAGAACCACAGCAGGAGCTATACCTGGATTAAGCTTCAAGGCAATCTCCAATGCTGTTTCGATTTTTGTTTGTCCTGCTAGTCGTTCAATTGAACTGAGTTCAGCTGCATTAACACCATTTTGAGGACCAAGAAAACTTCCACTCAGAAAAATCATCAAAGTCAGGATAGCGATTTTATAAATTAAAGTGCGCATCACAGCCACACCCTCCCATTGTTAATATCAATTATAAAACAATGCACTTAACACACTATTTAACCTTTAGATTTCTCAACTCCTTCCCAGTAAGGTACAAAGAGTAATCACTTATTGAAACTAGGAAATAGAATATACTATGTGTTATAATTGTGATTGATTTACATGACTGTAGTCACCGACTATAGTCATTATTATACCTTCTGTAAAATGCAACTTCAATCAATTTAAAAATAACAGGAGCAAAATAATGAAAAATGAGAATATGAACAAAAGAAAACTTCAGGCGGCCGAAACAAAAAGAAAAATCTTTGAAGCTGCCAGCCAATTAGCCACCGAGCATGGAATAGAAAACATAAGTGTAGACTCCATTGTGGAAGCTGCAGGGGTGTCTAAAGGTGCCTTTTATATTCACTACGAATCCAAAGATGCCCTGATAGCCGCTTTGGTGAATGCTTACACAAACAGTGCAGATATGGATTATAAAGCCTTTTTAGTATCACTTTCCGATCACAAATCTTCCCTTGATATATTACTTTTACTGGCGGAGAGAATCTCCGATTATATCGAATCTAATATTGGCTTGGAGAATATGAGGGTACTGTATAAGGCTCACATAACGAAAACTATTGATACAACTTCAGCAATGGACTATAGTCGTGAGGTTTATAAACTATTTGCAGAAACATTGGAAAAAGGAGTCCAAAGGGGAGAGCTAAGGGAAGACATACCTGTTGAATCCCTGGCAAACCACTTAATCTTGGCCATTAGAGGTATTGTTTTTGAATGGTGTATCCGTTACCCCGCTTTCGCTTTAAAAGAACAGCTTCTTGATCACTTTAAACTATTGCTGTACGGCATAAAAAAGTGACTTCCAGCATTCTTTAAGGTCTATTGTACAGTACGGAACGGCAGATTTTGGATATCAAGGGACGTCAAACTGATAGATAATAAAAACAGGGTATTGCTCCTTTGAATTAAGGAACAATACCCTTGAGTTGTCTTACTTTTTACTTTCCCTTTAACCTTTATCCCTTCGTAATCATGGATAATTCTATTTCGCATACCTCTCATCTTATGCCATGGAATATGCCTGCTTGCTTCTAGGAATTCAGAATCCAGTCGTGTCACTAATTCTCCGATTTGGCTAAGATTAAAAACACAAGCAGATATAGTTTTGAGATCATCAGAAAACTCTTCAAAAGTCATGACTCCTTTAAATTGCACGGCTTGCTCTGCTAATATTTTTATTTTCTCAAGAATAATTTTTTCATGCTCTTTCATAAATTATTATCCCCGTTTCATTAATTTCATGTTGCACACGACTACCCTCAATTATTTGTGATGCCTCAATTAAGTCCACGGGAACATCAAAGATTTCTACAACGTCCTCTAATATGCCGAAAAAATCAATCCCTCGGATTCTGCCTTTGCTATCAATAACTATATCAATGTCACTTGTGCCTGTTGGATTGCCCCTTGCATAGGAACCGAAAAGGATAGCTTTTTCAATAGGATGACCACCAAATATGGGTAACAGTTTCGCCTTTATTTCATTTTTAGTATAAACTTTTCCCATGACGCTTCTCCTTTCAAACTTAATTAGCTTAATCAAAATTATTCCATCTAATGTAAACATTGTACATTAGATTTGATTATCAGACAATATAGCGCTTAAGCCCTAACATTGCTCTTATTTTTAATGAACATTTTAAGAATAATGTTCATCAAAAGGCTATAATGTTTGCACCATTTTAACATTATACTACTTCATTATGGCAGTTTTAGGAAAATAAATTTTAAATTGAGAGTGGTATTCCACAGAACCCAACCGTTCCCGTTCTCTTATATAATTTAACTCAGTAGAGTTGCATTAAGTTAAAAAGTTTATTGTCAACCCAAATGTTTACCTCAGACATACTTCAACTATTTCCCTTAATTGGTGTATACAACCATTATAATTTGCCTTTCTAAGTCCAAAACAGC